>NZ_CAJQOO010000160.1 GCF_905480005.1 uncultured Maricaulis sp. | reverse complement strand
TCATCGGTCGATCTCCCCGAACACGACATCCAGCGAGCCGATGATCGCCGACACGTCGGCCAGCATGTGGCCCTTGCTCATGTAATCCATCGCCGCGAGATGGGCGAAGCCCGGTGCGCGGATCTTCAGGCGGTAAGGCTTGTTCGAGCCATCCGAGACCAGATAGACGCCAAACTCGCCCTTGGGCGCCTCAACGGCGACATAGACTTCGCCCTCTTCCACCCGCACACCCTCGGTGTAGAGCTTGAAGTGCTGGATCAGCGCTTCCATCGAGCGCTTCATCTCGGCCCGTCGCGGCGGCGAGAACTTGGAGTCGGTGGCCAGCACCTCGCCCGCATTCTCGTCCTTCATGAGCCAGTCACAGCACTGGATCATGATCTTCACGCTCTCGCGCATCTCTTCCATGCGGCAAAGATAGCGATCATAGCAATCGCCGTTCTTGCCGACGGGAATGTCGAATTTCAGCTCGTCATAGACCGAATAGGGCTGCGAACGGCGCAAATCCCAGGCGAGGCCCGAGCCACGCACCATGACGCCGGAAAAACCCCAGGCCAGCACGTCTTCCTTGGTCACAACGCCGATATCGACATTGCGCTGCTTGAAGATGCGGTTCTCGGTCAGAAGGCTGTCGATATCATTCAGCTTGGCCGGGAATTGGTCACACCAGGCACGGATGTCCTCGACCAGCTTCATCGGCAGGTCCTGATGGACCCCGCCCGGCCGGAAATAATGGGCGTGCATGCGCGAGCCGGACGCGCGCTCATAGAAGACCATGAGTTTTTCGCGCTCTTCAAAGCCCCAAAGCGGCGGCGTCAGCGCGCCAACATCCATGGCCTGGGTGGTCACGTTCAAGAGGTGGTTGAGCACCCGGCCGATCTCGCAATACAGCACGCGCACATATTCGCCGCGCCGAGGCACGGTGATGCCGGCCAGCTTTTCAGCGGCCATGCAGAAGGCGTGCTCCTGATTCATCGGCGCGACGTAGTCGAGGCGGTCGAAATAGCCGATGCCCTGGAGATAGGTCTTGTGCTCGAGCAGTTTCTCGGTGCCGCGGTGAAGCAAGCCGATATGCGGATCGACGCGCTCGACAACCTCGCCGTCCAGCTCCAGCACCAGGCGCAGCACGCCGTGCGCAGCCGGGTGTTGCGGACCGAAATTGATCGTGAAATTGCGTTCGGACTTGCCGGTTTCGATCATGTCATCAGCCATGCTCAGCCACCCTTCTGGCCGTCTTGGGCCTTCTCATCGCCCGGGATGATGTATTTGGCACCTTCCCACGGGCTCATGAAATCAAAGTCGCGATACTCCTGGACCAGCTCGACGGGCTCGTAGACGACCCGTTTCTGCTCTTCATCCCAGCGCACTTCGACATAGCCGGTGAGCGGAAAGTCCTTGCGCAGCGGATAACCTTCAAAGCCGTAATCGGTCAGCAGGCGACGCAGGTCCGGATGGTCGGCGAAAATGATGCCGTACATGTCGAAGGCTTCGCGCTCGAACCAGTCAGCGACCGGATAGACCGGGATCACGGTCGGGACCGGCGCTTCCTCATCCGTCGACAGCTTCACCCGGATGCGGTGATTCTGATGCATGGAGAGGAGGTGATAGACCACCTCGAAGCGCTCGGCGCGCTGCGGGTAGTCAACACCGCAAATGTCGATCAGCGTCGTGAAACGGCAGGCCGGGTCATCGCGCAACCAGGTCAGCACCGCTTCGATGCGGTCGCGATGGATCTGCACGGTCAGCTCGCCATTATCGATCGACCAGCCGGTGATGGCCGCATCCTGGGCGTTGGCAATATGCTCGCCGAGAACCTTGAGGGCTTCGCTCATTTGCCGTTCTCTCCTAGCGCTCGATCGAGCCTTCGCGGCGGATCTTCTTCTGCAATTGCAGAATGCCGTAGACCAGGGCTTCCGCAGTCGGCGGGCAACCCGGGACATAGACGTCCACCGGAACGATGCGGTCGCAGCCACGCACGACCGAGTATGAGTAATGGTAATAGCCGCCGCCATTGGCGCACGATCCCATCGAGATGACGTAGCGCGGCTCGGGCATCTGGTCGTAGACCTTGCGCAGGGCCGGAGCCATCTTGTTGGTCAATGTGCCGGCGACGATCATCACGTCCGACTGGCGCGGGGACGCGCGCGGCGCAAAACCGAAGCGCTCGACGTCATAACGCGGCATCGAGGCCTGCATCATTTCGACGGCGCAGCAGGCCAGACCGAAGGTCATCCACATCAACGAGCCGGTGCGGGCCCAGGTGACGAGATCATCGGCAGCCGCAACCACGAATCCCTTGTCGGCCAGCGCGTCGCTGACACCATCAAAGAACGGATCGTGTTTTTTCGGGTCATAGCCGGGGACGGTCGAGCGCCCGGCCATGCCGGCATGAGGGGTCAGATCAGTTGCCATTGTGGACTACTCCCAATCCAGCGCGCCTTTTTTGAGCTCGTAAATGAAGCCGATGGCGAGAATTCCGAGGAAAACCATCATCGACCAGAATTCAAACGGGCCGAGATGCGAGCCAAGGGTCACCGCCCAGGGAAACAGGAAGGCGACTTCGAGGTCGAAGATGATGAAGAGGATGGCGACCAGGTAGAATCGCACATCGAACTTCATCCGGGCATCATCAAAGGCGTTGAAGCCGCACTCATAGGTCGACACCTTTTCCGGATCCGGCCGGGACGGTGCGATCACGAAAGCCGCGACCATGAACCCGATCCCGATCACCGCGGCGATCGCGAAAAAAATCAGAATGGGCAGGTATTCAAGAAGCAATGCGTCCATCGCCAGGCCTCGCCATGAAGAGCGTCCGGTAAGGTGCGGGAGGCCTCGGTATGGCTGGCTGGATACGCGTCAAAGCGAATCGCGAACGCCAAACAGGCCCCCTGCCCGATTTGGCGCGGAAGCTAGAGCGCAGAGACGCTCGGAGCAAGGGCTAAAGACCGCCTGACATCAGTTCCTTGTGTCACGGTCCGTGGATTGGGAAGTCCAGTTGCAAGCCACTTGCAACTGGACCATTCCGGGCCGGCCATGTCCGGTCCGGCTTATCGGCGGATTCCGAGGACAGACTGCCAGAATGACAGCCGCAGGAATGGCGACCGCAAACTGAAGGCACGGTCCGGAAAGACGTGCCATGGCTTGTATCCCCAGTCATCCACCAGCGCACGGGCATCGGTGCCGAACCCTTCGGCATAGGCGGCGGCAATGGCTGCACGACGAGAACACCAGGTCGTTCGCGCTGCCCGAAAACGCGCGAGCGCCTCTCCACTCAGCCCGCGGGCCAGTCGGACGGAATGCCGCAGGGCCCGGAACTCGCGATGCCGCGCCAGACTGTCCGTGCAAAGCAACAAGGCGCCGATCACACACAACACACCCCACCACACCGGCATGTGGAGACGCGACAAGGTCAGGCAACAGACAGCAAGACACAGCGGCGGCCAGGTGGCGCGCAGGAACCAGAGACGATCGAGAAGAGCCCGGAAAATGCGATTCATCGCCCTCTGTCGCGCAGGTCGCGCGACATGCCTAGCGGGACGGGCCAGGGCGTGATCCCACCCCCTCATTCTTAACGCTGCGACGCCGGCAAGCCCGTCCGGGTTGAACGCCGGCGGACATCACCGTCCTTGAGAAGCGCGGGTCCGACAAGCCTTGCATGCCGCCGCGGCTCATGGCTGCATGGGATCGAGCAGGTGGGGCGTTTCAATGTTGGCAGACTATTTTGGTGTGATCGGCTTCATGGTGATTGCCGCCGGCTTCTCCTGGCTGGTGGATCACAGTCCGCTTTCCCGGCACACGCTGTCGCGGCGGATGGATGAGCATCGCAAGCAATGGATGCAACACATGGCCGGCCGTTCGGTGCGGATCATGGACAGTCAGATCATTGCCGGTCTGCAGAACGGAATCGCCTTTTTTGCCTCGACGGCCTTGCTGGGCATCGGCGCCGCTTTCACGCTCATCACCGCCCTCGACCCGGTCATGACGGCCGTGGCCGATGTGCCCTTCCTCGACACCACTTCGCGCATTCAGTGGGAAGTCATGTCGCTGGGTCTTCTGGTGATCTACGCCTATGCCTTCTTCAAATTCGGCTGGGCTTACCGGCTGGTCAATTATTCCGCCATGCTGCTGGGCGCGACCCCCGACATCGCGCGAGACAATGACGCCACGCCCGAGGCCTTGCGCGGGGCCTATCGCGCAGGAGCGATGAATGTCGTCGCGGGACGCCAGTTCAATCGCGGCCTGCGTGCCCTCTTCCTGTCCATCGGATATCTCGCCTGGATCGCTGGCCCCCTGGCCCAGATCGGTGTGACACTCATTGTCGCCAGCCTTTTGCTGTCGCGGCAATTCTTCTCGCCTGCGCTGGCAGCCCTGTCGGCGGGCGATGACGCCATGGGAGGCGTGGCCATGCCTGCGACCGAGGATCGCGGCGACGAGGCCTGAACACGGCGGCGTGAATTCTTCCGCTACGACAAGGCATTGCGGTCGGCCACCAAATGCGTCCACACTCCCCGCAACTTTTGACGCGGGGGAGAGACGCGATGAGCATCGGATCAGCCATTCTCAATTCGGTCGAGAAGGCCGGCAACAAACTGCCGGACCCGGTGACCATATTCCTGGTCCTGATTGGTGTGGTCATGCTCGCTTCGCTGGGCCTGTCAGCGCTCGGCACGGCGGTCGACCATCCCGTCACAGGCGAGAGCATTTCCGTCATCAATCTCCTCACCGGCAGCCAGTTGCAGACACTGCTCGTCGGCATGCCCGGCGTGCTGACCGGGTTTGCCCCGCTCGGCATGGTGCTGGTCGTCATGATCGGTGCCGGTATCGCGGAAAAGACCGGTCTCCTGTCCGCCGGTATGCGGGTGATGGTTTCCGGCGCGCCGCGCGCCCTGCTGACCCCGGTTCTCGTCTTTGCAGGTGTGATGGGCAATCTGGCCGCTGATTCCGGTTATATCGTCATGGTGCCGCTGGGCGCTGTTGTCTTCGCCGCAGCCGGGCGCCATCCGATCGCCGGCATTGCCGCTGTCTTCGCCGGTGTATCGGCCGGCTTCTCGGCCAATCTGGTGGTCACCTCGCTTGAGCCGCTCCTGTTCGGCATCACCCAGACAGCGGCCCAGTCGATCGAGCCAGGCTGGACCCTGAACAATCTCGACAATTACTACTTCACCTTCGCGCTGACCCCGATCCTGGTTGTCGTGGGTACGCTCGTGAACAATTACATTGTCGAACCCCGTCTCGGCGAATGGCAGCGCCCGGATGATTTCGCGGCACCCGAGGGCGATGGCACGCTGAGTGCCAATGAGAGCAAGGGATTGGCCTGGGCAGGTATTTCGCTGCTGGTTATTGGCGCGATTGTTCTGGCGCTGACCGTCCCGTCCAACGGGATCCTGCGCGACGCCAATGGCGGTCTGGGTCCGTTCTTCCAGTCCATCGTTGCGATCTTGATGATCGCCTTCCTTGTATCCGGCACGCTCTACGGTATCGCCGTTGGCAATGTGAAATCCGACAAGGATGTCGTCGCCCTGGGCACGAGATCCATGGCCGATATGGGCGGCTACATCATCCTCGCCTTTGCCATGGCGCACTTCATCTTCCTGTTCGGTGCGTCGGAAATGGATACGGTGATTGCCATTTCGGGCGCCGGGGGGCTGCAATCGCTGAACCTGCCCGCCCCGCTCCTGATTATCGGCATGGTCCTGCTGGTCGCCGTCCTGAACCTCTTCATGGGTTCGGCCTCGGCCAAATGGGCGCTCCTGGCGCCCGTTTTCGTGCCCATGCTCATGCTGCTCGGCATTTCGCCGGAAGGCTCGACGCTGGCCTACAGGATGGGTGATCAGGCGACGAATATCATCACGCCGCTCATGCCCTATCTGCCGCTGATCCTGATTTTCTGTCAGCGCTATGTGCCGGAATTCGGCCTTGGCAGCCTGATCGCGGTGATGCTGCCCTACTCGATGGCAATCCTGGTCTCGTCGCTGGCCATGATCTTCGTCTGGTTCGCCTTCGACCTGCCATTGGGGCCGGACGGTGCAAGCTTCGAGTATGAGATCCCGGCGGCCGCGAGCGCCCCGGCCGAAGCCGGGGCGGGCGGGCGTCGATAGCCATCAGGCCGATGGTCAGGCCGGCGAACGGGCACCAGACCGGTTGTTACGGCGGCGGGGACGCTTGGACCCGCCGCCCTGACCACCGCCATTGCCCTGCCCTTGCGGACGAGCACGGCCGGCGGTGAAAGGCTTCTTGCGCGACGGACGCTGCTGTTTCTTCTGCGACGCGGCGGGGGTCGCCTTCTTCGCTTCAGCGAGAAACTTGTCCTCATCACCGATGAAGACCCGATCAATGTCGAGGCCCGTCAGGCGTTCGATGTCGCGCAGATACTCATACTCACCCGGCTCACACATCGACACCGCAACTCCGGACTTGCCGGCCCGTGCCGTCCGGCCGATCCGGTGGACGTAGGATTCCGGCAGGTTCGGCAGGTCGTGATTGACCACATGTGAGACGTCATCGACATCAATGCCGCGCGCGGCGATGTCGGTCGCGACCAGGATTTTCACCGCACCGGTCTTGAAGCCGGCCAGTGCCTTGATGCGCTGCGCCTGGGACTTGTTGCCATGGATCGCGGCGGACTTCAGACCGTAATCGACCAGATGGCGATTGATCTTGTCGGCGCCATGCTTGGTGCGGGAAAACACGATGGCGCGCTCGACGGACTGGTCTGACATCAATTCCAGCAGGAGGTCCTTCTTGGACTCCTTGGGCAAGAGTACGACTGACTGCTCGATGCGCTCGATCGGACGGGAGGCCGGCGCGACCGAGACTTCCTTGGGATCGTCCAGCATTTCCTGCGCCAGGGCGCGGATCGGCTTGGGCATGGTCGCCGACAGCAGGGCCGTCTGGCGCTTGTTCGGCAGGAAGCTGACGATTTTGCGGATGGCCGGGAAGAAGCCAAGGTCCAGCATCTGGTCGGCTTCATCCAAGATCAGGATCTTCGTCTCGCTCAGCTTGACGGCGCCGGACTGCATCAGGTCGAGCAGGCGTCCCGGCGTGGCGACCAACACATCGACTCCCTTCGACAGGGCGCGGATTTGCGGCCCGGGCTTCACGCCGCCGACGACCAGCGTCGAAGACAGACGCATGTGACGGCTATAGCCGCGGACATTCTCGAGAATCTGGGCGGACAGCTCGCGGGTCGGCGACAGGATCAGCGCCCGGCAGGTTTTCGGATGAGTGTGCCGATTCTCTTCAATCAGGCGATTGAGGATCGGCAGGACGAAGGATGCGGTCTTGCCGGTGCCGGTCTGGGCGATGCCGACAATGTCGCGACCTTCGATCATCGCCGGGATGACTTCGCGCTGGATCGGGGTCGGCGTTTCATAACCTTCATCGGTCAGGGCGCGGAGAATGGGCTCGGCCAGGCCGAGATCAGTAAACTGGGTCAAAAACAATATCTTTCTTGGGAATCAGGTGGCGCGCTCGCGCCGGCCAGATCCTTGGGGTTTTGCGTTGCGGAAGCTTGCGTAGATCAGCTGCCAATTGACTGGCGCCGGACCTGGCGCCGCGGTGGCAATGATCAATACGCGTCGGATCACCGACGGACTGTCTCGCCAACGCCTGCCGTTGCAGCCACATGGCCGCCTACACGCGGCAGGTCGTGAACGGCGTGTCCCATGTTTCGCCATGCATGGCAAATCATTTCGCAATCGCAGCAAGAGGCCTGATTGACAGGTCCGGGCGCTCGGGCAAGAGTGAACAGCGTTCACTCCGCCGATAGAGACCTGCCATGGCCCGCACTGCAACCCCGACCGACCTCGTCATCACACCGCGCAATCGCCGCTTCAAGGGCACGCCCGGCCGTTCCCGCTGGTGGATGGGTGGCGATGCCATTGCCACGGCCTGGCATAATGCGCTGTCCATCACTTTTCCGGCCGGCGAGACCTTCTTCATCGAGAGCGTTCGCCGCTTCCAGAAAAGCGTCCCGGAAGAACTCGCGTCTCAGATCAAGGACTTCGCACGACAGGAAGCCTTCCACACGCGTGAGCACAACGCCTTCAACCAGCGGGTCATGGACGATGGCTATGATGTCAGCGACGCCCTCGCCACGGTCGAGGAGAGCCTGGCGCTGGCGCGTGAAGGGCATCCCGTCGCCCAGCTGAGCATCACGGTCTCGCTGGAGCATTTCACCGCGATCTTCGCCCATCTCGCGCTCAAGGATGTCTCGCTCTACGCCGATACCGACCGCGAATCGCAGCGCATGTGGCTCTGGCACGCGATCGAGGAGGTCGAGCACAAGAGCGTCGCCTTCGACACCTATGCCCACATCATGCGCGATGTGAAACCGCTGAAACGCTGGGGTATTCGCTGTGCGGTCTTCGCCCGCGTTTCGCGTGATTTCGTCTTCAAGCGCTGGCGCGAAAGCCTCGCCCTGCTCGCCCAGGACGGGATTACGGGAGTATCGGCACGGGCGCGTCTGGCCTGGTATCTGTGGGGCCGTCCCGGCGTGCTGCGCCGTGTCCTGCCCGCCTGGCTCGCCTATTTCCAGCCCGGCTTCCACCCCTGGCAAATCGATGATCGGCACCTGATTGCCGAGACCGAGGCCCGACTCGATCTCGCCGAACCGATTGCTGCCGAATAATCGCTTTTCCCGGAGCTGAAACGCAAATGGCCGCCCCGAGGGGCGGCCATTTTGTTTTGCGCAATTCCCTGAAGGGAAATGGCGCGAGTGACGGGACTCGAACCCGCGACCTCCGGCGTGACAGGCCGGCGCTCTAACCAACTGAGCTACACCCGCGTAAGGCGTCTCGCCGAAGCGAGGTGCGTTGTTTATGAGCAGAGCGCGGTGCGGTCAAGCGGGTTTCAACACGCTTTGCAGGCCGAATGCAGATCGAATGCAGTCCGTCCCTACCCGGCCGAAAAATGACGCCGCGCCCAGCCCTCTGTCACGCGAAGCGTGGTTGCGATCAGCGTCTGCAAGTCCTCGGCACTGATCACATAGGGTGGCATCAGATAGATGATGTTCCCGAATGGCCGGACCCAGACGCCGGCATCCACGAATTCAGCCTTCAGGATGTTCAATTCGGGCAGGCTTTCCATCTCGATGACGCCGATCGCACCCTGCCAGCGCACATCGACGACGCCGGGGATGTCCCGCGCCGCTGGCAAGAGCGCGGCAAACATCGATTCGATGGCATGAACCTGGGCGAGGCGCGGCTCTCGTTCGAACAGGTCGAGCGAGGCATTGGCGGCGGCACAGGCGGCAGGATTGCCCATATAGGTCGGGCCATGCATCAACGCCTTGCCGGCGTCTTCATCCCAGAATGTCGAAAACAATCGGGTCGAGGCTATCGCCGCGGCCAGCGGCAGTGTCCCGCCTGTCAGCGCCTTGGAGACCGTCATGATGTCCGGCGTAACACCGGCCTTCTCGGCGGCAAACATCGTTCCCAGCCGACCGAAACCGGTCATGATCTCATCGAAGATCAGGGGCAGGCCGTGCTGATCGCACAGGGCCCGCAAGGCCCGCAGGGTCTCGGCGTCATGGAAGCGCATCCCGCCAGCGCCCTGCACCAGCGGTTCGACGATCACGCCGGCCAGCGTCGGTGCCTGCTCGACCATCAACGCGGCGAGACTGTCCTGACTCTGCGCATCAACAGGCAGATCCGCGATCACCTGACGGGCGATCGCGCCGGCAAACAGGGTGTGCATCCCCTCTTCCGGATCACACACAGACATAGTGGCCAGCGTGTCGCCATGATAGCCGCCGCGGAAAGCCAGGAAGCGGGTCCGCCCGCGTTCACCGCGATTGATGAAGGACTGCACCGCGATCTTCATCGCGATCTCGACCGAGACCGAGCCGGATTCGCAGAAGAAGACGTGATTGAGGTCGCCGGGCGCGAGATCGGCCAGGCGCCGGGCCAGTCTTTCGGCTGGCTGATGCGTCAGCCCACCCAACATGACATGTGGCACCGCATCCAGCTGGGCCTTCACCGCATCGATGAGGTGCGGATGCCGATAGCCATGACAGACCGTCCACCAGGACGACACGCCATCGATCAGCTCCTGTCCGTCTTCCAGCCGAATCCGGACACCCTCGGCACTGGCCACCGGCAAGCCCGGCGGCGTGGTTTTCATCTGCGCATAGGGTCGCCATAGCGCGTGAGCGGTGGGCTCGAAGCCCCACTTGTCTGCATCCCGGTTCATGTGGAGGCTTTAGCAGGCAACAAATCTGTGCGACAGGCTTTGTATGACATCCGCGCATGCTTCCCTTGATCGTTTCGCGGCCGGCAAGCTCGCCGGGCTCGACCGGCGCAATCTGCGACGCAATTTGCAGGAAACCCGTCCGCTTGGCGGCGCGATAGTCGAGCGCAAGGGACGACGCCTCGTCAATGCCTGCTCAAATGACTATCTCGGCCTGACGCAACATCCCGCCGTGATCGAGGCCGCCTGTGCGGCCAGCCATGCCTATGGTGCCGGCTCCGGCGCCTCACGCCTCGTCACCGGAGGCCATCCACTCCTGTTCGAGCTCGAACGGCGCCTCGCCGCCTTCAAGGGCACCGAGGACTGCGTGATCTTCGGCTCGGGCTATCTGGCCAATCTTGCCATCACGCCCGCCCTCGCCGGCAAGGGCGATCTGGTGCTCGTCGACACGCTCGCCCATGCCTGTCTCCATGCCGGCGCCCGCCTGTCAGGTGCCCGGTTTGAAACCTTCGCCCATAACGACATGGCCGATCTGGGCGGCAAGCTGGACGCGCTGCGCCAGGCCCATCGCCGCACGCTCATCCTGACCGACGGGGTGTTCTCGATGGATGGAGATCTGGCCCCTCTTCCCGAGCTGCTGACGCTGGCCGACCGGCATGATGCCTGGGCACTGGTCGATGACGCACACGGAGTGGGCGTGATCGGCGAGGGTCGTGGCACCGCGCACGCCTTCTCGCCGCCTGCCCATCCGCCCCTGCAAATGGGCACCCTGTCCAAGGCTCTGGGGAGTTATGGCGGCTATCTGTGCGCATCGCGCTCGGTCTGCGAGTTAATGCGAACCCGCGCCCGCCCGCTGGTCTTCACGACCGCCCTGCCGCCGGCATCGATTGCAGCGGCCCTCGCGGCACTGGACCTGATCGAGACCGACGCGGTCCTGCTTGAGCGTCCGATGCAGCTGGCGCGGCGTTTTTGCCGCTCGCTGAATCTCGCAGACCCGAAATCCCCTATCGTGCCCATCCTGATCGGGTCGGAGACGGCAGCGATGGAAGCGTCGGCTGAACTGGAACTGGCTGGCTTTCTGGTGACCGCAATCCGGCCGCCCACCGTGCCACGCGGTACGTCGCGGCTGCGCATCACCTTCAATGCGGCGCAGGAAGAGGCTGATATCGACCGGCTCGCCGAAGCGTTGAAAACAATCCTGCAAACCGCCGAGGCAGCCGAATAATGCGTCCGCTCTTCATTACCGGAACCGGAACCGATATCGGCAAGACCCACGTGCTGTGCGAACTGATCCGCGCCTGGCGGTCCAGCGGCAGGCGCATGCGGGTGCTCAAGCCGGTCATTTCAGGCTTTGACCAGTCGGCACTGAACGAGACTGACACGATCCGACTCATGCGCGCCAATGGCGACCCCCTCACGGGCGAAGGCGTCCAGGCAGTTTCGCCCTGGCGTTTCAAGGCTCCGCTCTCTCCGGACCTCGCCGCCCGCAAGGAGCGCCGGGAACTGGCCGTCGAGCGGATTGTCAGCTGGTGCCTTGATCACATCGACCGGGAAATCCCGACGGTCATCGAGGGCGCTGGCGGCGTGATGTCGCCGATCGCGTCAGACGGGCTCAATCTCGACCTGATCCGGGAGCTCGACGCGCGCCCCGTCCTCGTCGCGGGCAGTTATCTCGGCACGATCTCGCATACGCTGACCGCGCTTCGTGTTCTGGATGGGCGCTGCACGGTGATTCTGAATGATCATCCGCAAAGTGACACGCCGATTGCGGAGACGGCGCGCACGATCAGCCGCTTTGCCCCGAGAGCCGATGTCCGCGTGTTTGATCCGGACAATCCGGACGCATTGCTGGATCTGTTCGAAAGCGCGACCGATACGCTGCTCGACTAGCGCCGAAGCGTGATCAGGAAATGGTGGGCGGTGAGGGGCTCGAACCCCCGACCCTCTCGGTGTAAACGAGATGCTCTCCCAGCTGAGCTAACCGCCCGGACCATGGCGCCCGTTACCGGGCGAGGAGGCGCTTGTAATGCCTCCGGGGCTGCCAGCGCAAGCCCGACTCACCGCCGCGCTGCAGCATCCCGGATAAAGGCGCCGACAATCATTTCGATCTGGCTCATTGCCGCGTCGACCGGCGAGTCATAGGCCGTATTGGGCAAAACGATCAGCACAATGCCGTGCACCGCCGCCCACAGAGCCCGGGCCGCCGCCTCTCGCTGCGCCAGGTCGTCAAGGCCGGGTGCGGGTGCAAGCACGTCAATGACCAGGTTGAACAGATCATCCTCGAACTGGGTGTAATAGCTTGGCGCCGTGCCGGACTGGCGCCGGTTGAAGGTCAAGAGCGCACGCCAGCGGGCATCCTCGCGGGTGACAAAATCGACATAGGCCCTCGCCAGCACCATCAGTCGACCATGAACATCGCTCTCATCGAGCCCGGAATTGGCCAGTGCCTCGCGATGATGGGCCGCGAAGTCTCGATAAGTGAGCATGTTCAGCTCACGAACCAGATCGTCGATGTCGCCGAACAGCTTGTAGATTGATCCCACACTGACGCCGGCCCGCTCCGCTATGGCGCGCGCCTTCATGCCGTTGAGGCCTGCTTCGGCGAGCAATTCACCGGCGGCGGCAAGCGCCTGGGCGCGGGCTTCAGGCGCCAGCGCCGGGCGGCCCCGCGGCCGCGTCGAGTCCTGAGTGTCTGTCATGCCCTCCTGATACCCCCAGCCGGGCCTCCGAACAATGTTCATTTTCCGCCTTGCGTGAACGGTATTCTCGCCTAGCCTAATTTAGTGAACATTGTTCATTTAAAGGAGCTCATCATGTTCTCGACACTCGTTACCCTGTTCCGGGCCCGCTCGGAACGCACCCGGGAAAGCCTGGAGACCACCCATGCCGCCCTGCTTATCGAACAGAAAGTTCGCGAAGCGGAAAAGGGACATGAAAACGCCAAACGCGCCCTCGCCGCACTGATCCTGCGTGAACGCCATGAAGGCAAAGCCCTGCAGGGCCTGACCGGTCGCATGACCGACATGGAGGCGAGAACCCGCGACGCCCTCCAGGCCGGCATGGAGGCACTGGCCGGTGAAGGCGCCAACGCCCTCGCCGATCTGGAAAACGAACACGCCGCACGCCAGGAAGCGCTGCAGCGCACACGCGCCAGCGCAAGGCGCCTGAGGCTCCTTCTGGAGAAGACCGAGCGCCGTCTCACCGACCTGCGCCAGGGCCTGATCACGGCGCGTTCGATCGAGGATGAACGTCGTGGCGGTGAGGCACTGGAAGGCAGTCTGGGCGGCCTGGGTGCGATCATGGAGGGTGAAGCAGTACTCAAACGGGCGCTCGACAGTCCCGACTCGCACGGATTCGCCGACGTACTGGACGGGATCAACGCGGAATTATCCGGCGATGACCTTGTCGACCGGATGGCTGAGGAAGGCTTCGGCGCAGCGGTTCGCTCCCGCGGGAGCGAAATTCTCGATCGCATCAGGGACAATCTGTCCGGTGGTGACGCCACCCCTCAACCGGCCTAGGGAGATTACACATGCTGGGACAATCAAAGCTCTGGATCAGCTTCAATTATGTCTGTGTCGGGGTCGCCTATGCCATGCTCGGCCTGTCCTTGATGCTGATGCCGGTCGACCTGTCGACCAAGGGCTATGTGGGGATGGGCATCCTCTTCCTCACCGGCTCACTCATCACCCTGGTCAAGACGCTGCAGGAGCAGCGCATCAATGACCAGTTCTCGTCCAAGCTCGAACGCGCGAAGCACGAGAAGTTGCTGGAGGACTATGTGGCCAAGGCCTGACGTGGAGGGCGCCGGTCAATCGACCGGTGCCCTTCCTCATCCAGCAACGCCTATTCGGCGACGGAGACCTTGTCGATCGCGTCCATGGCGTAACAGCCCAGCAGCTTGATCTCGCGGGTATGCGCTTCCAGCACGGACATGGAGTCCTTGATCTTGCGATCCTCGAGATGCCCCTCGACATCCATGATGAACATTTCCTCCCAGGGATTGCCGGCGATGGGGCGGGATTCCAGCTTCACCAGATTGATCTCATTATCCCGGAAGCCCAGCAGGGCATCGACCAGCGAGCCGGGCGTATCGCGCGTGGTGAACATCATCGAGGTCTTGCACTCGACCTCGCGGGTCGGGAGTTTCGACTTGCGGCCAATCACGATGAAACGCGTGATGTTCTGCTCGTGGTCACCGACATTGCGTTCCAGGATATCCATGCCGAAGAGGCGTGCCGCATCCTCGCCCGCGACAGCGACGGCGGTGTCATCATCCTCCAGCAAGCGTTCCAGTGCCCGCGTGGTCGATGCTGCCATATGGGTTTCCAGCTCCGGATGCGATCCGATATAGCGGCGGCACTGGGCCAGCGCCTGGGGGTGACCGAAGACACGGCGAACGCGGCCCTGCCCGCTGGCCCGGCCGACCAGGCAATGATCAACCCGCAACAGGAATTCCCCGATGATCTGGGTGTGGGAGTTGATCAGGATGTCATAGACCTCATTGATCGAGCCTGTCGTGGTGTTCTCGATCGGAATAACGCCGTAATCGACTTCGGCATTCTCGACCGCGCGGAAGATCGAGACAAAGTCACGCTTGGGCGACGGGATGACGGTCGCATTTCGGCGCTGGAAGACTTTCTGGGCCGCGATGTGGGAATAACTGCCCGGCCCGCCGAGATAGGCGACGCTGGCCTCGTTGAGCTCGTCATTGCGCATGGAATCGAAATTCTCGCGCTGGCGACGGATAGAGGCTTCGAACAGGGCGTGGAAAAGGGTTTCCACCAAATCGACGGAGACGCCTTTTTCAGCCCCCCGTTCAACTGCGGCACGCAAAACCTCTCGCTCACGCTCGCGATCACGGACCGGACTGCCCGAACGGGCCTTGGCCTTGAGGATCTCCTCCACCAGATCGGAACGCTGCGCGATGGCATCGATCAATTTCAGATCAATCTCGCTGATCGCGTTGCGAATATCCTCCCGCGTCATTTCCGTCGTCATGGCAATTGTCCCTTCACACAATAAAAAAGGCCTCCCCGTGGGGGAGGCCCTGGTTCCGCTGCGCTTTCACACATGCTAGCCGGCCACCGCCCCCACCGAGGTTGCGTTGGTAAAATAGGCCGCAAAGAAATACGTCGCGCTTGTCATGTCGGTGAGCGTGCCCGCAGGCTGGCACACGGTCAATGCTCTTTATGCGCCGCCACGCAGTAATTCTGCACAAAAATGGCCGGAGACGTCGCCTCCGGCCAAGATTGTTTCAAACGAAACGAAATTCAGCGTCTAGTGCGCAATCGGTTGCCCACTGGCATCGGGGCCCTGCTGCGCTGCGACGGCCGCCAAGGCCGCCTCATCCGCCTCAGTCCACTCGACCGGCTCAACCGGCTCGACCAGGGCCCGGGTGAGGACTTCATCCGCGGTCTCGACCGGGATGATTTCCATTCCGTCCTTGACGTTGTCCGGGATCTCCGCGAGGTCCTTTTCATTGTCCTTCGGGATCAGCACGGTCTTCACACCGCCGCGCAGGGCCGCGAGCAGCTTTTCCTTCAACCCGCCGATCGGCAGGACACGGCCACGCAGGGTGATCTCCCCGGTCATGGCGATATCCTTGCGGACCGGAATACCGGTCAGGACGGAAACGATCGCGGTCATCATGCCGACACCGGCCGATGGGCCATCCTTCGGCGTCGCGCCTTCCGGCATGTGGACATGAATATCGGCCGCCCGGAAAATCGTCGGCTTGATGCCGAGCGACGGAGCGCGCGATTGAACGAAGGAATTGGCCGCCGAAATCGACTCCTTCATCACGTCGCGCAGATTGCCCGTCACCATCATCTTGCCGCGGCCCGGCATGCGAACCGCTTCGATGGTCAGGAGGTCGCCGCCAACTTCGGTCCAGGCCAGACCGGTAACGATACCGACCTGATCATGATCCTCGGTTTCGCCGAACCGATGCTTCCGCACACCCGCAAACTCACCCAGGTTTTCCTGCGTGATCGTGACCGAACTGGCCTTGCCGGTCTCGAGGCGCACCACGGACTTGCGGGCCAGATTGGCGATTTCACGCTCGAGACTGCGAACACCGGCTTCGCGTGTGTAGTAGCGGATCAGGTCACGCAGGCCATCTTCGGTCAGCGACCATTCGGCCTCCGAGAGGGCGTGGTTCTTCATCTGCTTGGGCAGAAGGTGACGCTTGGCGATCTCGACCTTCTCATCCTCGGTATAGCCGGCGATCCGGATGATCTCCATCCGGTCGAGTAGCGGCTGCGGCAGGTTGAGTGTGTTGGCCGTGGTCACGAACATGATGTCGGACAGATCGTAATCTACCTCGAGATAATGGTCGTTGAAATTGGCGTTCTGTTCCGGATCCAGGACTTCCAGCAGGGCCGAGGCCGGGTCGCCGCGGTAATCCGCGCCCAACTTGTCGATCTCGTCGAGCAGGAAAAGCGGGTTGGACGAATTGACCTTCTTCATCGACTGGATGATGCGGCCCGGCATGGATCCGATATAGGTCCGGCGGTGACCGCGGATCTCCGCTTCATCGCGCACCCCGCCCAGCGACATGCGCACGAAGTCGCGGCCGGTCGCCTTGGCGATCGAGCGTCCCAGGGAGGTCTTGCCGACGCCGGGCGGTCCAACCAGGCACAGGATCGGGCCCTTGAGCTTGCGGGTCCGCGCTTGAACAGCGAGATGCTCAAGGATGCGCTCCTTGACCTTCTCCAGCCCGTAATGATCGGATTCAAGCACATTTTCCGCACGATCGAGATCATTCTTCAGACGCTTGCGCTTGCCCCAGGGGACCGAGAGAATCCAGTCGAGATAATTGCGAACGACGGTGGCCTCAGCAGACATCGGGCTCATATTGCGGAGCTTCTTGAACTCGCCGTCCGCCTTGGTGCGGGCTTCCTTGGAGAGCTTGGCTTCAGCCAGCTTCTCTTCCAGCTCGGCGAGTTCCTCGCGGCTGTCATCGCCCTCACCCAGCTCGCGCTGGATCGCCTTCATCTGCTCGTTGAGATAATATTCGCGCTGGGTCTTCTCCATCTGGCGCTTCACGCGCGAGCGGATCTTCTTCTCGACCTGCAGCACGCCAATCTCGCCTTCCATCAGGCCGAGAATGCGCTCCAGGCGTCGATTGACGTCCGGCTCTTCGAGGAGCGACTGCTTCTCTTCAATCTTGACGGCGAGATGCGCAGAGATGGAATCGGCCAGCTTGCCCGGCTCGCGGATTTGCGACAGCGAAGCGAGGGCTTCCGGCGGGACCTTCTTGTTCAGCTTGACGTAATCGTCGAACTTCGCCGACACGGTCCGCATCAGCGCTTCCAGCTCAGCGGCGTCGCCCGGATCCTCATCGATCACATTGCAGACGGCTTCGTAAAAGTCTTCGCGGTCGGAATAACCACTGATTTCGACGCGCACACCGCCCTCGACGAGGACCTTGACTGTCCCGTCCGGCAGTTTCAGCAATTGCAGGACCGAGGCGATCACACCTGTCGTGTGGATCGCATCGGCTGTCGGCTCATCGTCCGACGCGGTCCGCTGGGTCGCCAGCAGGATCTGCTTGTCGGCCTTCATCACCTCTTCCAGCGCCTTGACCGATTTCTCGCGCCCGACGAAGAGCGGGACGATCATGTGCGGAAACACGACGATGTCGCGCAGAGGCAGAAGGGGAAGTGTCTTCGTGGTGGACATGCTTGCTCCATTCGCGCTCACCGGGTGGGGGCGCGTGCAGACCTTGATACAGATCGTGACTCTAATCGGATGACTCCGGGCCCGCATGAATAACATGCAGCCCGGTCATCCCGCTTACCTCAAGAGGTGGCGACGCGACCCCGAAAGGTCAAGCACCCTCCCGCTTGTCATCCTTGCGCTCGGCATAGATGGACAGCGGTTTGGCATTGCCCTCGACCACTTCGCCATTGACGACGATTTCCTCGACGCCTTCCAGACTCGGCAAGTCGAACATGGTTTCCAGCAGGATGCCTTCCATGATCGAACGCAGGCCGCGAGCACCGGTCTTGCGGGCGATCGCCCGGTTGGCGATGCCCTTGAGGGCGTCCTCGGTGAAGGTCAGGCCAACACCTTCCATCTCGAACAGACGCTGATACTGCTTCACGAGCGCATTCTTCGGCTCGGTCAGGATCTGTACCAGGGCGCCGACATCCAGGTCTTCAAGGGTCGCGATGACCGGCAGACGACCCACAAATTCCGGGATGAGGCCGAAGCGCAGGAGATCGTCCGGCTCGACTTCACGCAGGATTTCACCGGTACGGCGCGCATCAGGTTCGCGCACATCGGCCCCAAAGCCGATAGCCGAGCCCTGGCCGCGCTGGGAGATCACCTTGTCCAGCCCGGCAAAGGCGCCGCCGACGACGAAGAGGATATTGGTGGTGTCCACCTGCAGGAATTCCTGCTGGGGATGCTTGCGCCCCCCTTGCGGCGGCACAGAGGCGACCGTGCCTTCCATGATCTTCAATAGCGCTTGCTGCACGCCCTCGCCCGACACGTCACGCGTGATCGACGGATTGTCGGATTTGCGGGAAATCTTGTCGATCTCGTCGATATACACGATGCCACGCTGGGCCCGCTCGACATTGTAATCGGCCGATTGCAGGAGTTTGAGAACGATATTCTCGACATCCTCACCGACATAGCCGGCCTCGGTCAGCGTGGTCGCATCCGCCATCGTGAAGGGCACATCGAGGATGCGGGCGAGCGTCTGGGCAAGCAGGGTCTTGCCGCAACCGGTCGGCCCGATCAGCAGGATATTGGACTTGGCCAGCTCCACATCCGCATTCTGGGAGGCGTGGTTGAGGCGTTTGTAATGATTGTGCACAGCCACGGCGAGCACGCGTTTGGCGTGCGATTGCCCAATGACGTAGTCGTTGAGAACGTTGAAGATTTCCTGCGGTGCAGGCACACCTTCCTTGGACTTCACCAGCGAGGATTTATTCTCCTCCCGAATGATGTCCATGCAGAGCTCGACGCATTCATCACAGATGAATACCGTCGGGCCGGCGATCAGTTTGCGAACCTCGTGCTGGCTCTTTCCGCAAAAAGAGCAGTAGAGGGTGTTCTTCGACTCGCTGTCTCCGCCCGTCGTCTTACTCATGACCGCTCCATTTCAACCCGCTGGTATCGATGCAATACCGGCTTTCGCTTACGACCTTGTGCAAAATCAAGGCCGAACTTTAGCGAAAGGTTTCTACTGCTGCGCATTCGATCACATGGATGCAGTCCCGATCAAGCATCAAGCCTGCATCCCGATGAGCCGCTAGCTGTCAGAACCTTCCTTCTCGTCGTCATTGCGACGCTCGATAACCTTGTCGATCAGGCCGAATTCCAGACCCTCTTCCGCGGACATGAAGTTGTCGCGGTCGAGCGCGGATTCGATCTCGTCATACTTGCGACCCGTGTGGTGCACATAGATCTCGTTGAGGCGACGCTTGATCTTCTGGATGTCGGCCGCATGGCGTTCAATATCCGACGCCTGGCCACGGAAACCGCCCGAAGGCTGGTGCACCATGATGCGGGCATTCGGCGCTGCAAAGCGCATGTCCTTCTCGCCGGCCGTCAGCAGCAGCGAGCCCATCGACGCAGCCATGCCGAGACACATGGTCGAAACGGGTGAGCGGATATACTGCATCGTGTCGTAGATACCGAGACCGGCCGAAACCACGCCGCCCGGCGAGTTGATATACATCGAGATCTCTTTCTTCGGGTTCTCGGACTCGAGGAAGAGAAGTTGGGCGATAATCAGGCTCGCCATATGGTCCTCGATCGGACCAGTGATGAAAATGATGCGCTCCTTGAGCAAGCGCGAATAGATGTCGAAAGAGCGCTCGCCGCGGCTTGTCTGCTCGACGACGATCGGGACCAGATTCATCATTACATCCTGGGGATCATGCATATCGCGCTCCTTGGGGTGACGGCGCCGGGATCGGGCCGATTCTCATCAGACGGGATAAGTGAACTATTGCGGGCGTCGAAGTTGTAGGCAAGGCGCGCGCTGCAGCCGCATCTGCCAAATCGTCCCGAAACGAAAAGCGCCGGCGCTAAAAAAGCGCCGGCGCTGTCTCATTGCGGAACGCGTGTCGAACTACGCGTCTTTCTTGGCAGCCGCCTTTTTGGCCGGGGCCTTCTTGGCAGGCGCCTTCTTTTTCGCAGCCGGCTTCTTCTCGACAGCGGCATCGTCTTTCTTGGCAGCCGCTTTCTTCGCCGGCGCCTTCTTCTTGGCGGCCGGCTTCGTCTCGGCAGCGGCCTCGTCCGTCTTGGCAGCGGCTTTCTTGGCCGGGGCCTTTTTCTTCGCTGCAGCCTTCTTGGCCGGCTTCGCGGGCGCTTCGTCCTCGTCCGCGTAGAGCGCGTCCTTGGAGACCTTGGTCTCGCTCACATCGGCCAGTTCAAGGATGTAGTCGACGACCTTTTCCTCATAGATCGGCGCGCGCATCTGGGCGACGGCATTCGGGTTCTTCTGGTAGAACTCGACGACCTGGCGCTCCTGACCCGGATACTTCACCGCTTCCTGATTGATGGCGCGGGACAGTTCTTCCTGGGTCACGTCGATATTGTTGCGGCGACCGATCTCGGCCAGC
>NZ_CAJQOO010000159.1 GCF_905480005.1 uncultured Maricaulis sp. | reverse complement strand
TCCAGATCCTTAAATGCAAACGCCGCCTCCAGCAGATTGAGTGCGGGCGGCGATCTATCC
Source organism: uncultured Maricaulis sp. (assembly GCF_905480005.1). Classification (GTDB taxonomy): domain Bacteria; phylum Pseudomonadota; class Alphaproteobacteria; order Caulobacterales; family Maricaulaceae; genus Maricaulis. The sequence goes on along the minus strand of NZ_CAJQOO010000159.1, from coordinate 27,755 downwards.
AGGCGTCATGCCTACAGTGTTATTTCGAGCGGCGGGCTATAGCTGATCCAAACGCCCCACGCAACAGCGCTGCACGGGAAGAGTCAGCGAATTCATGCCCGCCATCAGTTGCAGTGTCAGTCGAACAGCTTCGACACCGACTCGTCATTGGCGATGCGGCGGATGGCTTCGCCGAGCAGCGGGGCGACGGAGAGGCGGCGAACTTTCGGCGTTTCGGTCGAGCCCGGCGGCGGCACGATCGAATCGGTCACCACCAGCTCGCGCAATTTCGACTTGGCGACCCGGCCCTGGGCGTCATTCGACAGCACGCCATGGGTGACATAGGCGGAGACTTCCACTGCGCCCTTTTCCAGCAGCGCGTCCGCGGCGTTCACCAGCGTGCCGCCACTGTCGCACATGTCGTCGAACAGGATGCAGCGACGGCCTTCGACTTCACCGATGATATTCATCACCTCGGCGACGCCGGCCTTGGGGCGCCGCTTGTCGACGATGGCGATCTCGGCATCGAGCAGCTTCGCGAGGGCGCGGGCCCGCACGACACCGCCGACATCCGGTGAGACGATCAGCAGATTGTCGGTCTGGTAATTTCGGCGGATATCATCCTCCATCACCTTCGTGGCGAAGAGATTATCCGTCGGGATGTCGAAAAAGCCCTGGATCTGGCCGGCATGGAGATCGACGGTGAGAACCCGGTCGGCACCGGCCTTGGCGATCAGATTGGCGACCAGCTTGGCCGAGATCGGGGTCCGGCCACCGGTCTTCCGGTCCTGTCGGGCATAGCCGAAATAGGGGATGACAGCGGTGATCCGGCGGGCACTGGCGCGGACCAGCGCGTCAATGCAGATCAGCAATTCCATCAGGTGGTCATTGGCCGGGTAGGAGGTCGATTGCAGGATGAAGACATCCTCGCCGCGCACGTTCTCGTCGATCCGCACGAAGATCTCGCCATCGGCGAATCGTTCGATCTCGGTGGCGGTCAAGGGTGCGTCGAGATAGTCGGCGATGGACCGGGACAGGTCCGGATTGGCAGTGCCCGACATCAGCTTCATCGTTTCGACCCCCGAGTCTTTAGAAACCGCGGGCTGCTTAACAGAGGCGCGCCGGGGAATGAAGCTGAAATGATCAGCCTGCGGAGAATCCCGGCGGAAGTGGCAGATCCGCACTGTCCAGGCAGACCAGTTTGAACAGCTCGCCCATCTGCTCATCATCGGTCAAGCGCCAGATTTGTCTGGCGATTTCCGCGCGCTTGCCGGGTCGGGACTGACTCAGCGCGGCGGCGCGGGCTTCCAGGCCAAGACCCAGGAGCCAGCCTCCCTGGCATTCCGGCCCATAGACCGTCAGACCGGCGTCCCGGCCTGCCAGCAAAAGGGATTCGAAGTCGACACGGGCGGTCAGGTCTGCCGTGCCCGGCGCCTCGAGCGGCGGTTGTTTCTTATGAGCGCGAATGGCTTGCAGCGTGTCACCGATCTCGCTCTGTGCCGGTCCATAGTCGATGAAGAGGGCACGGCCGGGCTGATCGGAGAAGCGCGCGGCGAGCAGGTCGACGACCTGGCGGTCACCGGGGCGCAGCTCGACCAGGGCGCCGTCCTCGGCCTCGCGGAGGCGGGGCGGAATCAGGGCTTCGTCCTCGCCCAGGGGCGGGCCGAGCACAAAGACGAACCCACCATCATCGTCCGGGTTGAGCCCGACCAGGCGCTCATGCCAGACGCCCTCATGACGCAGCGCCTGGCGCACAGGCAGGCAGTCGAGAAATTCATTGCCCAGGACGATGGAGGGACCCGGGGCAACCGCTTCGAGCCGGTCGACCCAGCGGATCTGGGCCCCGGAGGGACCCAGCGTCTGCGCCTGGACGGCCTTGAGGGCGGCGCTGGCCTCGATCAGCACGACCTCGGCCGCGTCCAGGAAACCCGGCACGGTACGCGCGGCGCGCAGGGCGTCGGCCATCATCGTACCCCGACCCGGGCCCATCTCGATCAGTTTGAGCGTGTCCGGTCGGCCCATGTCGAGCCAGGTCTGGGCTGCGACCAGGCCGAGAAGCTCGCCGAACATCTGGCTGATTTCCGGCGCCGTGATGAAGTCCGCGCCGGCGCCGATCGGGTCCTTGGTGGCATAGAAGCCGTGCCGCGGATCAAACAGCGCCTCGGTCATGAAGGCGGCTATCGACAGCGGACCGCCCGACCGGATTCGGTCACGAAGCGTGTCGGCAATCATGGTTTGGTCGGGGTCGGGCTCTTGAGGGCACGATGGATCAGCCAGGCACCGGCTATGATCATCGGGATGGAGAGGATCATGCCCATGGTGATGTAGCCGCGCAGCGCTTCCGGCATGTAGAGGTCCGGCTCGCGCACCTGCTCCAGCGAGGTCCGGAACAGACCGTAGAAGAGCAGGAAGAGGCCGGCATTCAGGCCCGGCTTCTCCAGCGCGCGGAATTTCCAGGTCGCGATATTGATGATGGCGAAGAGGAGCACGCCTTCCAGCGCCGCTTCATACAGCTGGCTGGGATGGCGCAGGGCGCATTGCGGGTCATTGGCGAAGCGCATGGCCCAGGGCACGTCAGTGGGACGGCCCCAGAGCTCGCCATTGATGAAATTGGCCAGACGGCCGAAGAGCAGGCCGAGCGGAGTGACCACGGCGGCGGCATCGCCAATCCGCAACAGGTCCAGCTTCTGGCCGCGGGCAAACCACCACAGCGCCAGCGAGACGCCGATCAGTCCACCATGGAAGGACATGCCGCCATCGGTGATGCCCAGGACAATGTCCAGCGGCCGCTCCCAGATCATGTCCGGCATGTAGAACAGCACAAAGCCCAGACGTCCGCCGGCAATCACGCCCAGCGTTGCCCAGATCAGGAGATCATCAACCTGCGGCTCCGAGAAGGGCGCCTTGGGCTTCTTCCTGCCCGGTGCGTGCCAGAGGGCGGGGCGGCGGGCGAGGGCGACCATGTAGCGCCAGCCCAGCATCAGGCCGGCTATATAGGCCAGCGCATACCAGCGCAGGGCGAACCAGATGGCATCCTGGCTGCCGAAGGCAAATCCATCGGGTCCGATCGAGAACAGGACGGGATCGATCAGGTCAAAGCTTGGCGGGCAATATTGCATGGTGTACTCGGCTCGTGGCTCGGCGAGGTGCAGCTGTGACGGAACGGCGCGTTGCGCTTTTCGGGCCAGAGCCGCATATAGGCGATGTCGAACACTCTAATGGCTTTCTTTGATGCAAACGCGCAACCCGCTTCTGAATGATTTTGCTGATCTCATGACCGACGCCTTCGGTGCGGCGCAGGCCATGGGCGAAGAGGCGCGCTCGGTTTTCCGGGCCCGCGCCGATCGCATGGTCGCCGAGATGGACCTGGTCACGCGCGAGGAATTCGACGCTGTGAAAGCCGCCTTGGATGCCTCCCAGGAGGAGGTCTCCGCCCTGACCAAACGCCTCGAGGCGCTCGAGGCCGCAGCCAAGCCGAAGCCGGCGGCCCGCAAGAAAGCAACACCTGCCAAGCCGGCAGCCAGCAAGGCCAAGACGACCAAGTCCGCGACGGGCAAGGCCTGACCTTTCCGAACACGCGCCCAGCGCGCTTTTTATTGCGCCTGACGCGGCGCAGACATACCGTCATGGCACGGTGTGAGTCGCCGCGCAGACGATGGAGCCACTTCGATGGACCTGCTGTCAGACGAATTTTCACCGACTGTGACTGACCCGCTCGACGCGGTCGAGCAGGCGGTGATCGGCGAGCAATACCCTTATGACCGGGACGAAACCGGTGAGATCCATCTCACTGCATCCGGGGCCTGGCGCGACCACCAGATCTGGTTCGCCTGGCGGCCGGAGCTGGAAGCCCTGCATATTTGCGGCAGCCTCGACCTGAAAGTTCCGGCCAATCGCTTCCGCGATGTCTGCGAGCTGGTCGCCCGTCTCAATGAGAAGCTGTGGCTCGGCCATTTCGATATCTGGGCCGAGGATGGCTCGATCGTCTATCGTCACGCCCTGTCCCTGCCCAGCGGTGAAACCGTGTCCCCGTCCCAGGCTGCCGCAATGATCACGGCTGCCCGCGATGCCGGCGAGCGTTTCTACCCGGCCTTCCACTTCCTCGTCTGGGGCGGCAAGGGCGTCGAAGAGGCGGTTGCGGCCGCCATGTTCGAAACTGCTGGCGAGGCCTGACACCGAATATGGCGAACAGTTTTCGGATTGCTTTGATCGGTGGTGGCAATATGGGCGGCGCGCTGGCGGCCGGCTTGTTGCGGACCAAGCGTGGTCCCGTCACCGGACCGGAATTGCTGGTTATTGATCCGCATCCCGGTGATGCGGTCCAGGACCTCGTCGCCAATGCCGGTCTCACGGTTCTGCCCGAGCTGACCGCCAAGGCCGCCGCGGATCTGGAACTGGTCATTTTCGCGCTCAAGCCCCAGGCTTTCGAGCCGGCTGCGGCGGCCCTTGCCGGTCGCCTGTCGCCGGAAACCGGCGTGATTTCACTCATGCCGGGTGTCACCCTCAACCGCATGGCCACGGCCCTGGGCGAGCGTCCCCTGATCCGCGCCATGTCCAATACGGCAGCCGCGGTCGGCGCCGCCATGAGTGTCTGCGTTGCCAATGATGCCGGCGAAGCGCTGGAAAAGCCGGTTACCCGTCTCTTCAAGGGGGTGGGCACCGTCGAATGGGTGGCGGATGAGCGCATGATCGGGGCTGTGACCGCGGTCTCCGGATCGGGCCCCGCCTATGTCTTCCTGCTCGCCGAAGCGCTGGCCGGTGCCGCCTTTGCCGAAGGCCTGCCGCGCGACCTCGCCGACAAGCTGGCCCGCGAAACCATCATCGGTGCCGGCGCCCTGCTGGCCAAGTCCGGAAAGACCCCGCAGGAATTACGCCGCGCGGTGACCTCGCCGAATGGCACCACTCAAGCGGCCGTCGATGTGTTGATGGGCGCGGGGGGCGGTCTGCCCGAACTTGTTCGCCAGGCGGTCGCCGCGGCCGAGCGTCGCTCCCGGCAAATCAGCCAGGATCCGGGCAAGCGGTAGGAATTCCCCTGACAAGGGAAGGACCTGTCAGCCATTCCCCTCCGCGCGCCGCTATCCCAAACACATTGCTCCCGGATGGCGCTGTGCGCTTCCGGGAAGAATGTCGGGGGATGAAAGAGCGGGAGCGGTGGGTCAGACAGGTGAAACGCACCAGCATTCCGTCACTCGCCTTCGATCACCCACTCTGTCTGCGCTTGTCCTCACTGTGGCAGGCTGATCACCGCCAGCAAACCACCCAGCTCTGACTTCCCCAGCCGGATATCTCCGCCATGACCCCGCGCCACGTCGCGGGCGAGGGCGAGGCCGAGGCCGACGCCCTTGCGGTTCTGGTTGCGGCTTTCATCGAGCCGGTTGAAGGGTTTGAGGGCCTCGTCATACTGGTCTTCCGGGATGCCGGGACCATCATCCTCGACCCGGATCTCGATCCGTGAGCCATTGGGCTCAACCGCGACCGCGACCATTTCACCGAAGCTGGTGGCATTGCCGATCAGATTGGCGAGCGCCCGGCGGATGGCACCGGGGCGCAATTCGGCATCGAGCGCGCCCTCCGTGTCAAAGCGGATATCGCCGCCATGGCGGCGGGCATCCTCGACCACTTCGCGGGTCAGTCCGATCAGGTCGATGCGCTGGGTTTCCTCGCTACCTTCGCCGCGCGCGAAGTCGAGATACTCGTCCAGCATGGCTTCCATCTCGTCGAGATCACGCCGCGCATCGGCGGTCTCGTCAGTTTGCGGCATCAGGGCGAGCTGCAGTTTGAGCCGGGTCAGCGGGGTGCGCAGGTCATGGCTGACGCCGGCGAGCAGGGCGGTGCGTTGTTCGAGATGGCGTTTCAGCCGGGCCCGCATTTCCAGGAAGGCATGGGCGGCCTGGCGCACTTCGGTGGCACCGGCCGGGCGGAAATGGGCGACATCCTGGCCGCGGCCGAACTGTTCGGCCGCATCGGCGAGGCGGCGGATCGGTTTGACCTGATTGCGGATGAAGACGACCGAGACCGCGGTCAAAAGCGTCGTCGCGCCGATGATCCAAAGCAGAAAGATATGCCCGGTCGTGGCAAAGACCCGGTCGCGCGGCGTGATGAAGCGCAGCACGCCGCCTTCAACCTCGACACGGACATCGACATAGCTGGGATAGCGGGTGGTATCGAACCAGACCGGGTTGTCGAGTTGCTGTGACAGGGCCTCGCGCAAAGTGATGTCCAGCGTGCGGAAGAAGGAGGAGCGGCGCGAGGTCGGCAGGGTATCGTCGGGCCGGAAATCAATGGACAGGCGGGTCGTGCCGAGCGCCGTCTCGATATGGCGCTGGAAAGTCGGGGTCTCACCGCCTTCTTCCTCGTAAAGCCGGGTCGCCATGGCGATCTCGCCGGCGACGCCTTCGGACAGGCGGCTGGTCACGGTCTCCCAGTGTTCCTCGAAGAAGGACCAGGCCACCGCCACCTGCATCATCGCCACGGGCAGGACGATGATCAGCAGGGTCCGTCCGAACAGCCCCTTGGGCATGATACGCTTGAGGAGGGACACGCCGGGTCAGTCCTCGAATATCGGGTCGGCGAGGAGGCGATAGCCTTCGCCGCGGACCGTCTGGAGATGGAGGGGTTCTTTCGGGTCGGTCTCCAGCTTGCGCCGCAGGCGTGTGACCTGGACATCAACGGCGCGCTCGCCGCCGCCGGTGCGCTCTGACAGCGTCAGGCGCGAAACCGTCTGTCCGGCCGAGGCTGCCAGCGCTGCCAGAAGCGCCGCTTCACCGCCGGTCAGGCGGACCGCATCGCCGGACCGGGTCAGGCTTTCGCGCTGGATGTCAAAGCGCCAATCGCCAAAGCTGACATGCTGGATCGCCGCCTGGGCCGGCTTGGCACGGCGCAGGATGGCATTGATCCGGAGCACGAGTTCTTCCGGCTCGAACGGCTTGGGCAGATAATCATCCGCCCCGAGAGAGAGACCCTTGATCCGGTCCTCGGCATCGCCGCGCGCGGTCAGGAGGAGTATCGGTGTTTCCCCTCGCTCGCGAACGGCCTGGGTCAGTTCGAACCCGTCCATGCCGGGCATCATCACATCCAGCACCAGCAGGTCGAAGGCCAGGGAGTTCAGGGTGGAGAGCGCCTTGTTGGCATTCGGGGCGGTCGAGACGCGATAGCCGCGCTCCTGCAGGAAGCGCTTGAGCAGGTTGCGGATGCGGTCGTCATCATCGACCACAAGGATGTGCGGGTCATCACCGGGCGTCTGGGCCATGAAGTCCTGCCGAATTGCGAGTTTCGATCATGACCCGTGGGCGGCAGGCGCTCAAGGTGCTTTATCGGCGCGGACCAGCAAATCATCCGATGTTTCAAGTCGTTCCGCGCAGGCCGTACGCAAGGCCTCGAGCCCGGCCTCATAGGGCTCCGGATCGGCATAGATCGCGGCCAGCGGGGCGCGGGCGCCGAGGACGAGTTCGTCCGGTGTAAGCAGGCGCGACATGTGCGGGGTCAGGCCTGCGGCGTGGACGGCGGCGATCTGCGGCAGCATGCGCGCCCAGGCGCCATAGAGGCGCAGCGAGACGATGTTGACCGGCAGGCGTTCACTGGGGACGCGCTGGAAAGGCGGCCAGCCGACCGCACTGATCGTGGTTCTTTGTGGCGTGTAGAGGCCGGTATGCACGCTCATCCGGGCCTCGGGCGCGAGCTCGCGCGTGATCGCCAGCAGGTCCAGCGAAAAGGCATCGATGAGGACGGGCGCGTCATGGGTGGCGGCCTGGCGGACCAGTTCGGCGAGGGCGGCGCGACGGTCTCCCTTGCCGATCTTGAGTTCCAGGATCACCGCGTGACCGCGGGCCGCGGCGAGCGCGTCTTCCAGGGTCCACATCTTTCCGGCCGCGCAATCCCGCATGACGGCGCGGCGTCCGAGTCGGTCGATCATCATGGCGGGATGACGGGTGTAGAGCAGGGGCGGACCGTCACCCTCGGCGACCCAGCAGATATCGGCCTCATGGGCGTGTCGGGCTTCAGGCAGACGCGCCGCCAGTGCCAGACCGCGCTCGAAGGCAGCGGGCGAATTCAGGGAGCGGTGATGCAGGATTTCAAGCGCCTGGGACGGAAGTGACATGCGCGTATCAGACCCGGTCCGGGGCCGGCTTCATGCCGGCGACCAGGTAATCCACGCACGACCACACCGTGACGGCCACCGCGACCCAGAAGCTGGCCTCCGCGACGCTTGCAGCAAGGTTCGGCGCCAGCCAGCTGGCAGGGATGAGCGGCGCCGCGAGAAGGGCGATGATGGCAATGCCCTGGACGATGGCCTTGAGCTTGCCTGACAGGCGCGCGCCGACGGCGGCACCCCGGGACTGCATCATCAGCCGGGCATAGCTGACCAGGACATCGCGCCAGGCAAAGACCAGAATGGCCCAGACCGGGATCAGGCCGGCGGTCGCCAGCGCGGTGAAGGCGCCGATCCGGTAGAGACTGTCCGCGAGCGGGTCGAATTGCGCGCCGAACGCCGATTGCTGATTGAAGGTCCGCGCAACCCAGCCATCAAGCAGGTCGGTGATCTCGGCCAGGACAGCGATGGCCAGTGCCGCCACAAAGCGCATTGATCCGTCCAGCGACAGGGCCAGGAAGAGAAGCGGGACCAGGCCGATGCGCGAAGCGGTCAGAAGATTGGGCAGGGTCAGCATGCGGGTGCGGCCTTCCTGGCGGCGAGGAGACGACCGGCGATCTCGGCGAAGCCCTGGGCTTCATCACCCGTGGCGATTTCGGCAGGGTGGGCGGTCATCTGGGGCAGGAAACGGCGCACGCCGGCGACGCCGAAACTGATCGGAAAGGCCGCGAACATGGGCTCGTCATTGGGCGCGTCACCGATATAGGCGACGTGTCGGGTGAGGGTGTCGGCTGCCAGGCCAAAGCGCTCGGTCAGGACGCGGCAGGCGGTGGTCTTCTTGTCGTGATCGCCGAACCAGGCATTGACATGGATGGAGCTGGTCTTGGCCATGGCACCGGCCTTTTCGAAATGGAGCCGGACCCGCTCGGCATCCGCCAGGGAGGCACCGGCGACCTCTTCGGCAAAATCCACCGCGATATCGCAGGCCCGCCAGTCATTATCGACAGCGGGGGCGAGATTGTCGGCGAGGGCGAGACTGGTCCGGGCCAGGCCCTCAAGCTGTTCGCGCCGTGTGTCGGAGAGGTCGCAAAACCAGTCGCGGGCGATGTGACCACCGGCCTCGCGGGCAAAGCAGAAGGCGCCATTCTCGCCGATCACGGCATCGACCGGCCACCAGCGCGCGATCAGGTCGCACCAGCCGGCCGGGCGCCCGGTCACAGCCAGGGTGAGAATGCCGGCCGATTGCAGGAGTTCCATCGCAGCCAGGCTGCTCGCCGGCACGCGGCCGTCACGGGTGACGGTTCCGTCAAGGTCGAACAGGAAGGCCCGGACGTCCGCCAGGGACGCATCATTTGCGCTTGGAACCATCATTGACCCGCTTGACCATCTCGTCCCACTCGTCATCGGTGAGCTTGAACCTGTCTATCATCTCGTTGCGCGGAATGGCGCGCGCTGAAGGCAGCCACATACCCAGGAAGAAGAAAACCAGCGTGCCCAGCATGGCCAGTACCGGCGCGGCGAGGGCGAAAAAGGCGAAGACCGACGAGACCGCGAGCGTCACGCCCATGCCGGCAATCACAATGGTCCGGCCGACGACCTTCAGACGTGTCTTGATGGGGACCATCGGAGACAGGGTATTGGTGTGGACGAGCTCGGCAGCGGCCATCATGGCGCCCGAGATCGCCAAGACGCCGGCATTCCACAGCGCCAGCGTATTGCCCGTCAGGCTGGTATTCGGTCCCACGGGCTCGCCCAGAAGTCCGTCCATCCCGCCCTGGATGACCAGTGTCGCCACGACCATCGAGGCCGAGAGTGCAATACCGGCATAGGATTCCCACTTGTACTCGCGGTGATACTCGATCAGCGCCTCATGGGAGAGCTTGCCGGTCTCGATCAGGTATTCCTCGGCATGACGGTAGCGGCGGATGACGCCATCCTTGCCGCGAGCGGCCTTTCGGTTCTGCGCCCGCGCCGTCAGGACGAAAAACACGATGGCGACGCCGTAAATGCCGATCATGCTGGAAAGCGGCGGCATGGCGATGAAGCTGTCCCGGATGCAACCGAGGGACATCGGACCCGAACGGCAAGTCTCGCCCGGCAGGAAAAACGCGCTCAGGAAGATCCAGCCCGAGGCGACCATGAGCGTCAGCACGACGTATTTGAGCAGAGTCCCCACATCATCCTCCCCGGGTGTTATCCCGCGATCATACAAGCCAGCCGCATGGCGGAAAGCCTCAATCGGCCCGCAGGGGCCCGGGCATGAAGCGATAGAGCTTGAAGGCCGCCGCCAGCCACAGCCCGATCATCCAGGCATTCAGGGCCAGATCCTGGCCAATCCAGCCCATTCCCGCCGCCAGCAGGGGCAGGCCGGCACCCAGCACGGCGAGGAGCTGGCCGATCAGGGCGATGGGGGCGGCGGACGCGGAGAGGCTGTCGGCGGGTTGCGGCCGCAGCAGGGTGACGCCATCGCTGATCAGGATTGCCAGGATCGGCACGACCAGCAGGGCCGGTTTGCCGATGATGAGGAGATAGAGGAGGAGGAAGAGATTGGCGTGGCCGGCCCGCGCCAGTCGGGCGAGCCGCGTGTCGCCGGTGAGCCGTGTGGCAGCGATCACACTGGCCAGAATCCAGCTCGCCGCTCCCCAGGCCGCCAGTGCCCTGGCGCTGTCGAGAAAGCCGTCGAACTGGGCCACGCCCTCGGCCGTTGCGGTCCAGCGAAAGGAAAACCAGATCGCCACCGGACCGGTGATCACCAGGATGAGGCGCAGCAGGGCAGCGAGATCTGAGAGGCGGGTGGACACAGGCGTCGCTCCGTTATTTCTGGAACCAGTCATGGACCTTCTTGGCCATGGCTTTGGAGATGCCGTCAACCGCTTCCAGGTCCGCCAGCGCCGCATTGCGCACCGCCTTGGCAGAGCCGAAATGGGCCAGCAAGGCCTTCTTGCGCGAGGGGCCGATGCCGTCGATCCCGTCCAGCGGGTTCTCTGTCATCTGTTTCTTGCGCTTGGCCCGATGGCCGCCAATGGCGAAGCGGTGGGCTTCGTCGCGCAGGCGCTGGAGATAGTAGAGGACGGGATCCTTCATCGGCAGTTTGAACGGTGGCTTGCCGGGCAGGTAGAAGGCCTCGCGACCGGCATCGCGTTCAGGGCCCTTGGCGATGGCGGCAATCGTGATGCCGGTCTCCGCTGTGATGCTCAGCTCTTCCGCAATTTCCATGACGGAGGACAATTGCCCCTTGCCGCCATCGATCAGGACGAGATCGGGCACGGGGGCGCCGTCATCGCGCTCTTTCAGGAGCCGCGAAAAGCGCCGTTTCAGCATCGCCTTCATCATGGCGAAATCGTCATTCGTCGCCGCATCATCGCCCTTCATGTTGAAGCGGCGATAATGGGTTTTCTCGAACCCTTCCGGTCCGGCGACGATCATGGCGCCAAGCGCATTCGTGCCCTGGATATGGGAATTGTCATAGACCTCGATGCGCTGGGGCATGTCGGGCAGATCGAAGATGCGCTGAACGCCCTTGAGCAATTGTGTCTGGGTCGCGCTTTCCGACAGGCGGCGGGCGAGGCTTTCGCGGGCATTGGTCAGCGTGCGCTCGACCAGCTTGCGCTTTTCACCGCGCTGGGGCGTGTGCAGGGCGACCTTGCGCTCGGTCTTCAGACTCAGCGCCTCGCCCAGCAATTGCGCCTCCTCGATCTCGTGCGAGAGGAGGATCAATGCGGGCGCCGGCTTGTCATCATAGAATTGGGCCACGAAGGCCGCCAGGACTTCGGCCGGTTCGGCCTCGCTGTCATGACGCGGGAAGAAGGATTGATTGCCCCAATTCTGTCCGGCCCTGAAGAAGAAGACCTGGACGCAGGACTTGCCGCCATCCTGATGCACAGCGACAACATCGGCTTCCTCGACTCCGTCCGGATTGATGCCCTGATCCGTTGTAACGGCGGCGATGGCGCGAATCCGGTCGCGCAGCTTGGCCGCGCTTTCAAAATCCATCGCCTCCGCGGCTTCGCTCATGCGGGCCTGCAAGTCCTGGCGCAAGGCATTGGAGCGACCGCGCAGGAAATCCGTCGCCTCTCCGACCAGCGCGTCATAGGCGGCCGGTTCGATCAAATCGACGCAGGGACCGGCGCAGCGCTTGATCTGATAGAGCATGCAGGGCCGCGACCGGCCCTCATAGACGCTGTCCGTACAGGTGCGGACGAGGAAGGCCTTCTGCAGGGTGTTGAGGGTCTGGTTGACCGCGCCGACCGAGGCAAAGGGGCCGAAATAATCGCCCTTCGCCTTGCGTGACCCGCGATGCTTGGTCAGTTGCGGCGCCGCATGGTCCTTGCGGATCAGGATATAGGGGAAGCTCTTGTCGTCGCGCAGCAGGATGTTGAAGCGCGGCTTCAGCGACTTGATCAGATTGGCTTCCAGCAGCAGGGCTTCGGTCTCGGTCTGGGTGACCACGAACTCCATCCGGCGGGTCAGTGCGATCATCATGGCGATGCGGTTGGAATGCCCGCGGCCATTGGCGTAATTGGAGACCCGGTTCTTCAAATGCCGGGCCTTGCCGACATAGAGGACCGCCCCATCTTCGCCGAACATGCGATAGACACCCGGCTTGGGTGGCAGGTTCTTGACGTAGTCGGCGATGAGTTTCGCGCCGCCGAGCGATTGCCTTGCCGCGGACGACGCGTCATCTATCGCTTCGGATTGAGGAGTTTGGGACGTCATGTCGGACAGGATTGCGCTCGTAACCGGCGGCGGCAAGCGCCTGGGTGCCAAAATCGCCAGCGCCCTCGGCGAGGATGGCTGGCATGTGATCGTCCATTACAATGCTTCGGCGTCCGAGGCACAGGCCGTGGCCGCACAAATTCGCGAGGTCGGCGGATCGGCGACAGCGGTCGGCTTCGACCTGGCCGATACCGGCGCGGTCGAGGCCTTCATGGCCGATGTGGGACGTGTCGACGCTCTGATCAACTCCGCCTCCATTTTCCAGATGGACCGGCCGGAAGACGTCACCCCGCAATCACTGGAAGACCATTGGCGCATCAATGCCGCCGCGCCGGTCCTGTTGACCAAGGCGATGGCGGCGGGTCATTCGGAGCGTGCCTCGGGCTGTGTGATCAATCTGCTCGACCAGAAACTCTTCAATCTCAATCCGGACTTCTTCGCCTACACCCTGTCCAAGCAGGCGCTGCTGGGGGCGACCACAACCATGGCCATGGCCTTTGCGCCTGCCGTCCGCGTCAATGCGATCGCGCCCGGCATTACCCTGCCATCGGGTGGCCAGGACGCCGACGAGTTTGCCCGCGCCCACGCGATGAACCCGATGCGTGGCGGCTCGACGCCCGACGACATCATCCGCGCGGTGCGCTTCATCCTTGCGACCCCGGCCATGACGGGCGAGACGATCACCATTGATGGTGGCCAGCATCTCGACGCCCGCAATCGCGACGTCATGTATGCCCCCGCGATTCCCGAGACAAACGGGCCGAAGGATGACGTCTCATGAGACTGGATCAGGTAATCGAGAATGCCCTTGCCAATGCGTCGGGCGAGGATGTCTTCGTCTATCGGCTCGAGGGCGTGAAGATGGATGTCGAGATCGGCATTCACGACTATGAGCGCGGCGTGAAACAGCGCGTGCTGATCGATGTCGTTACCTTGGTCAACAAGGCCTGGTGCGGCTCGGACGATATCGCCACCGTGGTCGATTACGACTATATCCTGCACGGCATCAAGGCCCTGGAGGCGCGCCAGTTCGATCTGCAGGAAACCCTGTGCGGCGTCGTCCTCGATCTCGCCCTGGAACCCGCCACCGTCGCCGCCGCCCAGGTCACAACCCGCAAGGTTGATGCCTATGCCGACGCCGAAGCGGTGGGTCTGACGCGGTTTCGGCGGAAGGTTTAGGGCGGAAATCTGCGACAGGTACATTTAACGCGCGTCGCTAATTATACCTGTCCCCATGGCGGCAAGCTCGTCGAGGGTTGGGACATAACCCTCTTTCTACCTATACACCGTCATCCCCCGGCTTGTCCGGGGGACCTCACCCATCCGCCAGCCGTCCGGGACGAGGTCCCCCGGATGAGCGCTTTGCGCTCCCCGTGGGATGACGGAGTGACAGGGGGTGGGGTTGGAGCGCAATAGGTCCTTTGCCTTGATGGGGAAGTTGGCCTGCAGGGCCGGAATGAGTGCGATGCGTGAGCGTTCATCCTCTGACCACCGATCACCCACGCCTCGCGGCCATCGACAGCCTCAGTCTTCCGCGACGCGTCGCTGCGATCGGGCCGCGGCCCGGATGTCCGCCATGCTGCGCTCGGTGACGCCGCTCTCGCTCGCCTTGTCCGGGCGGGGATCTATGGCTCAGTCAGCGCGCGGGCGCGGGAACGTCAAGGTGTTTGACCGGCTCCCGCAACGCACTCTCGCGAGCTGACTCTCTCAACCCCACCTCAATCGTCCCGCTTCAGCATGATCGTCGCCGTGTAGGGCAGGTAGATCGACAGTTCCAGCGGGCCGGATTGTGTCAGGCGGACGCGTTCGTGCAGGCTGGTCGAGACGTTGATGTCGTACTCATTGCCGAAGGTCGAGCGCAGGAAGCGGACATCAGTGGCGATCGCGCGGATGACGTCATTGCGATACTGGTCGGCGCCACCGGTCAGGGTGAGGCTGTAGGAGGATGACGCTTCCACCGTGGCGCGACCGGTCGCGGTCAGGCCTGCGACGAAGGCGGCGACGCGGTTGTCGGCATCATCGAAATCATCGGACGACCCGACCGGCGTCTTGAGATAAAGCGTGACGGTCGAGACATCCTCGCGGCGCGGATGTTCCTGGATATCGACCTGGCCGATCATGCCGGCGTCGAGATCGACCAGCCCGTCACCCATCATCGATACGGTGATCCCGGCGACGGTGTCGGCGCGCTCCAGGACGGTCTGCAGTGTCGCACGCACTTCTTCGCGGCGCTCATCGCGTTCGCGGGTGTCAGAGAGGATTTCAACGGTGACGAGGAAATTGTCGGCCCGGCGCACGACATGAACATGGGGGACGGCCTGGACTTCACGCGCCCGGGCGGCGTCCGGGCGGGCGATCCGCGATCCGGTCACCACGATCTCGTCCTGAAACGCTTCGGCGGCGTGCGGCAGGATCAGGAATGCGCACAGCGCAAATACAAACACTCTCATTGGCCAAGCCTTTTTCAACATCTTTCATGGGGACGCTAATGCGGCGATGGCAGGCTGTCACCTTGCCATCGCCACGGGGCTTCCCGGCCAGTCATGCGATAAAAAGCCTGAATTCCCGTCTTGATCCGTCGTCCAAAGAGCCTGCCTAATTGTCCGATGAATGACATTCCCGAAAAACAGATTCGCGCCGTCCATGACGCGCAGACGATCCGCGTCTACCAGGCTTACAGTCACGCAATCGCCGACACGGCGCTGGCCGAGGGCAGATTCGTCTCCCCCCCTTTCAAGATGGATCGGATGACATGGATCAAGCCCTCCTTCCTGTGGATGATGTATCGCGCCGGTTGGGGCTTCAAAGACGCCGGACAGAGTCGAATCCTCGCCATCGACATCACGCGGGAAGGGTTTGCCTGGGCGCTGGAGCATAGCTGTCCCAGTCATCCCGACCCGTCCATGAGCAAGGAAGAGTGGGCCCGGGTGAAGGCTGCGTCACCGGTGCGGATCCAGTGGGATCCCGAGCGCGACCTGCATCTGCAGCCGCTCGCCCATCGATCGATCCAGATTGGTGTTCATGGCGACGCCGTTCGCCGCTATGTCGATGACTGGATCGTCCGGATCACCGATGTCACGGGTTTGGCGAAGACGATTGTCTCTCATGTCGAGAACGGCGAGCTGGCCAAGGCAGAAGACCTCCTGCCTGAGGAACGGCCCTATGACGCCGGGTCCGCCATGGGGACCGTCAGCCAGGTCACCACCCGCACCTGACGAGCGCCCGGCTTTCGCCGGGCGTCCATCAGGAATCAGGGATGACAGGCGTGAGGCGCGTGCGGTTTAACCCGCCGCTTAACCCGCCGCCTCGGTCCTGGGCTTCATGATTGGCTGGAACCCACCATAGGTCAGCGAGCGCCAGACCCATTCCAGCGGGCCGAAGCGGAAGAAATGGAGCCAGATCGGCGACCAGATCAGCTGGACTGTCCAGACGATCAGGACCAGCTTGGCCTGGTCGATCCGCTCCACCGTCCCGAACAGGCCGAGGCCCGGCGCGCCCACAAAGATGAAGCTCATGATCAGGGTTTGCGTGAGGTAATTGGTGAAGGCCATGCGCCCGGTCGCGGCGAAGAGTTTGATGATCAGGCTGAACACGCCAATCTTCGACAGCAGCATGACGGCCGAGGCATAGCCAAAGGACATGACCAGGCTGCCGACATAGATAAGGGCATTGCCGTCCGCCATCGCCGCGACGTCGAAATCACCGGCGATCATCGTGGTGGTGGAGGTGTGGTTGAGCCACCAGCCCGCAGCCAGGGCGATCACGGCCAGAACGGCATAACGGGCCGTTGACCAGCTGGCCGACAGGAAGCCGCTTTTGAACAGCGCCATGCCAATGAACATCAGGCCCAGCGTCCGGGCGCCGATCATGAGGAGACCCGCGATCTGGCCGACAAGGCCGAAACCGGCATTCCAGGGCAGGCGGTCCAGCCAACCGGCCTGATAGGCGGCGGTCATGTCGGACAGGAGGCCGGCCATCATCTCTTCCTGCTGGGCGAGCTGCTCCGGCGGGGTTTCAAACATTGTGCCCAGATAGCCGCCGCCGACCATCAGGACGGCGCTGACAGCGATCAGGACCAGGCCCCAGATCACCAGCTTGAGCGGCACCATGCGGCGGGCCTTTACGGCCAGCATGCCGAGAAGGGCATAGGTAACGAGGATATCGCCCCACCACAGCACATAGGCATGGAAAGCGCCGATCGCGAGCAGCCAGAGCATGCGCGGATAATGCTTGCCGGTGTCGTCATTCTCACCCGCCATCAGGATGATGCCGGCGCCGAACAGGGTCGAGAAAATGGTGATGAACTTGAAGGCGAAGAATGTGCGGGCGAAGGCCCAGACATCCAGATTGGCGCCGGTCAGATCCATCTGCAGGGTTGGATTGTCATAGGCGAAGGGCGTCATCGCGAAGCCCTGCACATTCATCATCAAAATGCCCAGCACGGCGATGCCGCGCAGGGCGTCGATCGAGACCAGGCGGTCGGTTCTCGGTGCATTCATTGGTCTGGTCCCCCTTCGACCCTGATCGGTTTGCGCGCGAGACTAACGCCAGGAAACAGGAAAGTCCCGGGGATAGATTGCGACCCGGTCCCCCGTCATGTGTCCGCCCATCTGCCCGCCCTTGTACCCGCCGGAACTGCCCCGTATTCCGGCCGGCCGGGATGTGCCAGAGTACAGGGCTTCAAGGGAGGCCTGCATGGATCGACGTTTCTTCACCCTGGGACTGGCCAGCGCGCTTTTCCTGGCGACCAGCCCGGTCCGGGCCAGCCAGTTCCGGCTCTCGGAGAGCCAGGCCCGTGACGGTATTCGCGCTGCACTGGGGCAGGCGGCTCGTCTGGCGACGACCCGGCTTGGACGCACAGACGGATTTTTCGGTGACCCCCAGGTGCGCATCCCCCTGCCATCCCGGATCCGCGACCTGCAATCCATGTTGCGCCGGGTCGGAATGTCGTCCCAGCTCGATGATCTCGAACGCCAGATCAACCGCTCGGCCGAGGCGGCGATGCCGGCGGTTCAGACCATTTTTGTCGATGCCGTGCGCTCCATCACCCTGGATGACGCCCTCGGTATTGTCCGCGGCGGTGACCGCTCGGCCACGGATTATCTGGAAGGGCGCACATCCGACCAGCTCTACGCGCTGATCCGCCCGCGCATGGCGACTACGCTGGAGGCCTCCGGTGCCTATCGCACACTGCAGCCGATCGAGGAGCGGATGAACAATCAGGGCGGCTTCCTCGGCCGCCTCATGCGCGGCAGCTCGGGCGGGCAATCCCTGCGCGACCAGCTGACCGAGGACGCTTCGCGTCGCGCCATGTCCGGTGTCTTCCATTATGTCGGCGAAGAGGAACGGGCCATTCGCCGCGATCCGGTCAATCGCACCACCGACATTCTGCGTCGCGTCTTCGGCTAGGCTGATCACGGCCAAGTGACCCATCGCGACTGGTCGTTGGGCAAGGAATGAGCAGACTGGATGGCCTCGGGCGCGGGGAGTATCCGGTTGATGATGAGTGTCAGAATCTGTCTGTCCGTGCTGCTGCTCTGGGGCATTGGCGTCTCATCGGCGCCTGCCCAGCCGCGCCACGAGATTGATTGCGAGGCCGGCGGGCGTTTCCATGCCGGCGCCCGAGGTGTGGCCTTCCTCGTCGTCCATCAAGGCGCCCTGGTCTGCGAGCGCTATGATCGCGGTGTCGAGGCCAATGAAGCCTGGTGGCTGGCCAGCGGAACGAAGAGCTTCACCCCGGTGATCATTGCCCTCGCGGTCCAGGACGGCCTGCTCGAGCTTGATCAGCCAGCCGCGGACATCCTCACCGAATGGCAGGAAGGCCCGGAGCGGTCCGCCATCACGATCCGCCACTTGCTCAATCAGTCCAGCGGTCTGGCGACCAATCCGCGCAATCGGCGCTTGCCCAGCTATCAGCGCGCGGTCGGGGCCCGTCGGGACTATCCGGCCGGCGAGCGCTTTGTGTATGGCGCCGTGCATTTCGAGGCCCTGGGCGAGCTCGTGCGGAGACGGCTCGCGGCTGCAGACCTGGATCCGACGCCGGCAGACTACCTCCTGCGGCGCTTCTTGCGCCCGCTGGGGATTGGCGTCGGGGCCTGGCGCTCGGTGGATGGTAATCCAACGATGTCGGAGGGCACGCAGATCACCGCGCTCGACTGGGCGCGTTTCGGCCATGCGGTGCTGGAAGGCGGGGATTTCGGGGATGTCCAGCTGGGCGATCCGGACGTGCTGGCGGCGATGTGGGAGCCGAGTGCGGCCAACCCCGGCTACGGGCTCGGCTGGTGGTTGATCAATCTGCCTGGCGGGGCAGCCGAGATGAGGGGCGGGCCGCAAATCGCCATGCATGATGCAGATTTCCCCTTCGTCGCCATGGCGGCGGGGGCAGGCGGGCAGCGTCTCTATGTCATCCCGCAACTCGATCTGGTCGTGGTGCGGATGACGCGCGGCGTGGTCGATGACCCGCGCACACAGACCGAGGCGTGGTCGGACCGTCGCTTCCTGCGGGCGTTGATTGTCGACCGGCAGGCCGACCGGTCGGACTAGCTCAGCACGCCGCGGGCCAGAACGTAGATATAGCCGATATAGCCGGCGAAGAGCGCGACGCCGAGCAGGCGGCTGATCGGCTGCTTGAGCAGGATGATGCCGGCAATCACCACGCTGGCTCCGAGCATGACCCAGAAGTCGAGACGGAAGAAGTCTTCGGGAACCGGGAGCGTGTTGCCGGTCAGGGCTGCGGCAATTCCCGTTGCGCCGCCGACCGCGAAGACATTGAAGATGTTCGAGCCCAGCACATTGCCGATTGCGAGTTCCGCCTGGCGGCGCACCGAGGCCATGACCACGGTCGCCAGCTCCGGCAACGACGTGCCGAATGCCACCGCCGTGAGGCCGATGAGCGCGTCATCCACACCGAGATCTGCCGCGGCGGCCGTGCCGCCCGCGACGATCATCTGTGCCCCGATCGGCAGGCCGACGAGACCGATCAGCAAGGCGCCGAGAATGGTCGGCATGGTTTTGGGCAGACCGTCCATGTGTTCCAGATCGGTCAGCTCGGTGATGCTTGGATCATCCGTCTTGCCGCGCGCCAGATAGGCCAGCAGGGCGATATAGCCGATGATCAGGCCGAAAAGGATATAGCTCTCCAGGGCCGTGATCACGTGATCCCAGCTGACGGCAATGAGGATCACGGCCGCTCCCAGGGCGAAGATCGCATTGCGACGCACGCCCGGCGTGGTGGTCGCAATTGCGCCGAACACCGCCGGCAGACCGAGAATAAGCAGGAAATTGGCGGTATTTGATCCGACGATATTGCCCAGGGCCAGTCCCGGAGCCCCGGACAGGGTCGACTGGATCGATACGACCAGTTCGGGCGCGGAGGTGCCGAAGGCAATAATGGTCAGGCCGACCAGAAGCGGCGGCAAACGCCACTGGCGCGCCAGCGCGGCACCGCCGCGCACAAGCAGGTCGCCGCCGAACAGCAAGATAATGATGCCGGCCAGAATCAGCGCGATATATACGGGAGCAGCCATTGTCGGGCGGACCGTTCGGTTCGCGGACTAGTCGAAACGACGGTATTCGATGAGATTGAGCAAACCGAAGAGACCTGCCACGAGGCCGAGAGCAATCAGAGCGTACATGAGAAAATTCCCCAAAACGGCATGTATTGGGCCCGTACATAACCCGCCGATGCGGCACTGGCTAGCGGGGGATGCGGCATGAACTGGCGTCAGCGTGTCGAACCCGTCATCCGCCCCCTCCTGCACGCCTTCTGGCGGCTTTCACGCGGTACCACGCTGGGGGTGAGAGGGATTGTCGTGCGCGCGGATGGCCAGGTGATTCTGGTTCGTCATACCTATGTCGGAGGCTGGCATCTGCCCGGCGGCGGTGTGGAGAAGGGTGAAAGCGTACGCGACGCTCTGACGCATGAATTGCGTGACGAGGCCGGCGTGGCGCTGGCGGGCGAGGCGAGGATCCAGGGCGTCCATGCCAATCACCGGAAATTCCGCGGCGATCATGTCGTGGTCTGTGTCGTTCGGGACTGGTCGTGCTGTGAGTCCAATGCGGCGGGCGAGATCGCCGAGACCGGCTGGTTCGACCCGGACAACCTGCCCGACGGGACAACACCGGCCACGCGGGCGCGACTGGCTGAATTTCGGGGTCAGGCGCCGGTTGCCGATCACTGGTAACGGGCTGGCATGGCTGCCCGGAAATGGTGCGGTGTACCGGAGCAGGCCAACCCGAAGCGAGGGATATCGAGCCAGACTGTCCGGTACACCGCGGGGCGCACGCTGACGACATTAGGGAGCCCGGTGTGAACCCCAGCTGAGCCATCTCGGCCCATTTTTGCCCCGAATGTGGCTTCAAATGGGGACAAGTGCGGCAAATTCATTAGGATGGCTTGGATGGGGAGATGGATCGGGGCCGATTCGAATGACCACGACGCCAAGCGGCGATACCTATCTTCGAACTGCGTCTGACGCCGGCGAGCCGAAATCGGCCGTCCAGCGTCTGACCGACACCGATGGCTGGGTGGGACAGGTTCTGCCCGGCCTGGTCGCGGTCAGCTGTATCTTCATCGTCGCCCTGGCCGTCATGGCGGGCGAGGGGCGATTGATGTCGTCCGCCCGGGAAACCAATCTTCGTACCCTGGAAACGGTTCTGCGCAATACGCGTCAACGCTTCGAGCTGTGGGCGCAGTCGCGTGAGAATGACGCGCGGGTCTGGGCCGAGAATGACCGCCTCCAGGTCGCCATCGAAGGCCTCATGTCCTCGCCCGTTCCCGCCGATCTGGCGCAATCCGGGGATCAGGCCTGGCTGCGGGAGACGCTGGGGCCCTGGCTAACCGAATATGGCTATCGCGGCTTCACCTTGCTGGCCCCCAATGGCACGATACTGGCGTCGATGCGCGACTCGGATCTCGGCCAGCCCTCATTGATCATCAGCCTCGTCAATGAGGATCGGCTCAACTCGACCGGGGTCGTCCTGACCCGACCGCATATCGTTGACCTCATCGATACCGGGGGTGCCGGGGACCTGGACGCTGTCGACGAGGAAATCCTGATGTATGCCGTGGCGGCGGTCCGCGAAGGCGAAATGCTGCTGGGCTATCTGGCCCTGCGCATCGATCCGCTCTCCGAGTACACCGCCACTTTCCGGGTCGGTCGTACCGGCGTGTCCGGCGAGACCTTTGCCATTGATCGCGACGGGCGCTTGCTGACCGAGACCCGCTATGGCGAGGAATTGATCGAGGCCGATCTTCTGGTCGAGGGGCATCCCTCCATTCTCCATGTCGAGGTGCGTGATCCCGGCGTTGACGTGACCCTGGGCGGTATTCCGTCACTTCCCTATGCAGAATGGCCTCTGACCGAGGCTGCGTCCGGCGTTATCGCCGAGGGGCAGGGCAGCGATCTTCGCGGCTATCGTGACATGCGCGGTGTGCTCGTGATGGGAGCGTGGGACTGGGACCCGGCCCGCGATATCGGCTTTGTCACCGAGGTCGAGCTGGGCGAAGCGATGGCCGGCGCCAATCAGGCCCGCGCTGTCCTGCGTGTCTTTGCCGTGGCGATGGCGCTCTCCTTCATCCTGCTCGCCGTATTGTTCAGCGCCCACCGTTCGATCACCCGGCGCCGGGCCCATGCCACGCATGAGGCCAATCAGCGCCTGTCCCAGATCCTGATGACCGTCGCCGAAGGTATTTACGGCATTGATGGCGAGGGGGTCGTGACATTCATCAATCCGCGCGCCTGCGCCATGCTGGGCTATACCGAGGACGAGCTGATCGGCAAGACCATGCACAGCGTGGTGCATCATTCCCGGCGTGACGGCTCGATCTTCCCGCGCGAGGAATGTCCGATCCATTGCGCCGGCGTGGCGGCGGAATCGCCGGATGGTGACGTCTTCTGGACCAAGAGCGGCCAGCCCATCCCGATTGAATCGGCGTCCTCGCCGATCGATCCGGACGACAAGTCTGTCGGCGCCGTGGTCACCTTCCGCGATGTCACCAATCGCAAGCGGGATGAGCTGGCCCTCCGGCGCTACGCACAGGAACTCAAGCGCTCGAATTCGGAGCTGCAGGAATTCGCCTATGCGGCCTCGCATGACCTGCAGGAGCCCTTGCGCAAAATCCAGGCCTTCGGTGAGCGTCTGAACAATAAATGCTATGACGCGCTGGACGATACCGGGCGGCATTATCTGGAACGCATGGTCGACGCCTCGACGCGCATGCGACGCCTGATTGATGACCTGCTCAGCTATTCGCGGGTCAATTCCAAGACGACCAATTTCCTCCCGGTCGACCTCTCGACCGTCCTGGCTGACGTGCTCTCTGACCTTGAGCCGCGGATCAATGCCGAGGATGCCAAGATCCGGGTTGGCGAATTGCCGGCGATCGAGGCCGACCCCAGCCAGATGCACCAGCTCTTCCTCAATCTTTTGGCCAATGCACTCAAGTTTCGCCGTCCCGGCATCCAGCCGTCGATCTCCATCGAGGGGAGTGTCGAGGTGGGCGAGAATGGTGCCATCGCGCGCATCGCCGTCGCTGATAACGGGGTCGGGTTCGAGCCGCGCCATGCCGAGCGCATTTTCGGCATGTTCGAGCGCCTGCACGGGCGTGACGAGTTTGACGGCACCGGCGTTGGCCTGGCGACCTGCCGCAAGATTGCCGAGCGTCATGCCGGTGAGCTTACCGCTTGGGGCGAACCGGACTCCGGCGCTGTTTTCACCCTGCTCCTGCCCGTACGGCAGGGTAGCGTGATGTAGCGCCCTCATGGGTCAGCAGGGACAGGCATGACATCTCGCGAGCAAGCTCTTTACCGGTTCGCACCGATTTTCATCGGTATCGCCGGAGGTGTGCTCGCCCTTATCGTGGTTCTGCCCTTCCTGGAGATGCCGCGCCCGGCGCCTGGCGAGGCTGTTCTGCTCGGATTTGGCGCTGTCTCGGTACTCGGATTGACCGGACTGGCCCTTCACGGCCTGCGCGCCATGGACCGGCAGCGCCGCGAGGCGGCCGCCCTGCAGCGCCGGATCGAGGATATCGAGCTCTATGCCGTGGCGGCGCGTCACGATCTTCGCGAACCCCTGCGCAAGATCATCACCTTTGGCGAGCGCTTGCGTGGTCGGCTCGGGCCGGCTCCCGATGCCCAGCTCGATCGCTATGCCGAGCGCATGTCCAACGCAGCGGAACGCATGCAGGGCATGCTCGACGAGCTGGCCCAGCATGCGCGCATCAATGACGTGTCAACGGATCCGCAGGCCTTTGCCGCGGCGGAGGAATTGTCCCAGCTTGTCGCCGCCAGCGCCGACCGGATCGCCGCGTCAGGCGGTGAAGTGGCGCTGGGAGCCTTGCCGGATGTGTATTGCGACCGGGCTCAATTCCGTATCCTCTTCGCGATCCTGTTGGCCAATTCGATCCAGTATGCCCGCACGGATACGCCGCTGCGGGTCGTGATTGAAGGCGAGGCACGGCCCGACGGGCGGGTCGAATTTCGCCATGGTGATAACGGGATCGGGTTTGCACCGGACAAGGCGGAGCGGATTTTCAAGCCCTTCGAGCGCTTGCACACGCGCGACGCCTATCCCGGCACAGGCATCGGTCTCGCAACGGCGCGAAAAATCGCGGAGCGGCAGGGCGGAACGCTGAAAGCGCAGGGCGAAATCGGAAATGGGGCGGTCTTCACCTTGATCTTGCCGCGTCAAAAGGCGAGTTTGTTCCAGGACGATCCCAAATCAACGCTCTAACCGGGTTGAGGCTGTCATCATGAGCGACGAAAACCAGCTATTCACCATCCTGATGGTCGATGACGACCCGGATGATCGGCTGCTGTTCAAGGAAGCCTGCGAGGAAGTGCGTCTGCGCAACCCGCTCGATTTCCTGGAGAATGGCGAGCAGCTGGTGGACTATCTCAAGCGACGCGGTAATTACGCTGATCGCGAGGGTGCCCCTTTCCCGGGGATCATCCTGCTCGATCTCAACATGCCGCTGAAGGATGGCCGCGAGGCGCTTGAGGAAATCAAGGCCGATGCCGAATTGCGGCATATCCCGATCATCGTCCTGACCACATCAAAGGATGAGGACGATATCCTCTCCTCCTACGGGCTGGGCGCCTCCTCCTATATCGTCAAGCCGATCTCGCTGGACCGCTTGATGCGGGTCGTCAATTCGATCGGCGAGTACTGGGTCCAGATTGTCGAAGTGCCGACGATCGAGGGCCAGGCCGAGAACGGCGACGAGGACATCTGACCCGAACCGTTTCCGGTTTCCCCGTGCAGGCGAATTTGCTAGCTTCCCTTCTGCCGGGGGGCGAAGTCGGGTCTGCGTGATCCGCAGTTCGGGGAATCAACATGAAACATCTTCTTGTGGCCGGTATGGCCTGTGCGCTGATGGCGTCACCGGCTTTGGCCGAAGGCATGAGCAATGCAATCGGTCATGCCGTTCGCGTGACCGATGGCGAGCAATCCTTCGACGCATGGTTCAATGCTGATGGCAGTTATAGCGACAGCCGCGGCATAGCCGGGACCTGGACCTATGACAGCCAGCTCTGCATCCAGGCCATGACCGAGAACGGCACCAGCGAGAATTGCGGTCCGTGGAATGAAGCACTCGCCGCCGGCGAGAGCTGGGTCACCAATGGCTGGTCGGATGATGGCAGCGCGTTGACCGTGCAGATCATCGCCGAATAGTCGGCTGTAATCTCAATCGTGGCAGTCCGGGGCGTCGATCGTGATGCGCGATCGTCCCCCGGCTGTTTCGCGCCTCACGCGACCGCAGGCGACGACGGCCCGGTTTCCGGCTAACATCGCGCTTCAGGTCGCCGGTACTCTCCTGGGTGGCCGGTACAGGGTTGCCGGTACAGGGTTGCCAGTACACGGGGATGGCGAGGGGAAGATCATGTTGTTAGCGCGTCTGTCCAAGATCTCGGCCACGCTGTTCCTGTCGATGGTCATGGCCATCTTCATGCTGGCCCTGCTGTGGTTCTATGCCGCGGACTGGCTCAGCTGGGTCCAGGATGGCGCCGATCTGCTCGAGGACATGATCGCTGCGATCCCGCTTGAGGACCGCTATAATAATTTCGTCCGGCTGTTCGCCAGTGACGACAAGATCGTCCTGCTCATCTTCACCATCATCGCCCGCATCATCCTGGCGATCATTGGTGGCGCATTCACGGCCCTGACGGGCGGGAATGACCGCTACAAGGTCAAGGAACCGGGGCTGATCAGCCAGGTCTCCTCGATGATGGCGACGCTCTTCCTGTCCTTTGTCGTGGCCATCATCATGCTGGCCGTGATCTCGATCGCAGCGGAAGGTGTGCTGCACTCCCTGCTTGATGCGGCGGATTGGGTCGAGGACCAGCTTGCCCATTTGCCGATCGGTGGACGCTGGCGTGCCGGGGTCCGCTTCGCGGTCTCGGACGACAAGATCGTGCTGCTCTTCTTCACCATTATCGCCCGCCTTCTCATCGCCGTGGTCGCGACCGGGGTGAGCCGGTCGGTGGGTGGCGGCAAGGCCGAGATCGTGCCCCCGAAGGCGCAGGCCTGATCGGTCTCAGCCGCTCAGCGCCTCGGCCAGATAGGGCAGCGAGACATCCATCCGGTAATCGATCGAGGAATGGGTGTCCGGGAATTCCTCATAGCGGTGCTCGACGCCCAGGGCTGTCAGCTTGCGCGTCATCCGGCGCGCGCCATAGACCAGGTTGTACTGGTCGATATCACCGCAATCGATCATCAGCGCCTTGAGTGTTTTCAGCCCTTCACCCTGCGTGTCGACCAGCTCGAGCGGATCCCATTTCATCCATTCAGCCCAGCGCTCGGGGATCAGCTCGCATGTATCCATTGTCACGGGCAGGCGGATACCCATCAGGACGTCCGGGTCCGGGTCAGGGTCATAGGTCGCGCCCATGGCCAGGGTCATCAGCGCATGCAGATCGTCGCCAGACAGCTTCGGAGCGGCCTCGAACGCCTCGATAAAGCTGGCAATCGTGCCGCCATGCCTGTCAATGCGGCGCAGCGTGTGGGCGAAGTCTGACGCGAAGGCGAGCTCGAAACCCATATCACCGGAATGGCAGACCGCGCCGGCCCAGACATCGGGATGCCGGAGCGCGTGCATCATGGCACCGTAGCCGCCCGAGGATTTGCCGAATACGGCCCGCCGGCCAGGGCCGCCACAGCCATATTTATTCTCGATTCCCGGCAGCATTTCCCTGATCAGGAAATCCTCCCACATCCCCATGGCCGGTGAGTTCACATACTGATTGCCGCCCAGCCGGGTGAAGCAGTCGGGAAAGGCGATCACGGCCGGCTTCATGACGCCGGACGCGATCAGCCGGTCGGCCCGCTCGGGGACATTCTCGCCAAAATTCTTCCAGTTCACATGGCCAAGGCCCGAGCCGGTAAAGCCGGCCAGGTCGACCAGAAGCGGCAGGCCGGTCCCGTCATGACCGTGCGGGACATAGATATCGACCCGGCGGCGGGTCGGGTCGCCCAGACGATTGCCGGCCAATACCTGGCTGTCGATGTAGAGCGTGTGAACCTGCCCGGCTGGCAGGGAATGGTCCTGGCGCATATCAACTCCCCGATCTGCTGGCGCGCAGCCTAGGCTGCGCCGCGCCGGTGGCAAATGCTTGAGCTGCGGTCGCAAACCGGGCCATCCTGCGGCCATGACCAACGCCAAGCACTACATCTCCGCCAATGATCTCCTCGAAGACAGCCTGCGCCTGGCGCGGCAAATCCTCGAGAGCGGTTTTCGTCCAACCCATATCGTCGGGGTCTGGCGTGGCGGAGCGCCGGTCGGGATTGCGGTCCAGGAATATCTGGCCTGGCGCGGGATCGAGACCGACCATATTGCCATCCGCACCGCCTCCTATACCGGTATCGGTGAGCAGGACCGCAATGTGCGGGTCTATGGCGAAGGCTATCTGGTCGACACGCTCAATGCCGATGACCGGCTGCTGATCGTCGATGATGTCTATGATAGCGGCCG
>NZ_CAJQOO010000158.1 GCF_905480005.1 uncultured Maricaulis sp. | reverse complement strand
AGATTCTCCTGATCGCGCGTCTATGGGCTCGCTGTCGCCCGCAGCGTGCCGGTCGCTCGAGCTACGCGGGGGCTCCGCTCTTGGCACACTCGCCAGACCTCAAACCATGGACTATGAAAGGATCAGACTTTCGTAATAAAGGTAAGCGTCCGGTGAAGGTGACCTTGTCCGGATCGTTTCGGTCGCGAGTCTGAGCCGTCCGGATGGGCCGATGGTGTCCATTCGATAGGATCTTGGACACTATCGGGGGGCAAGATGGCGGGAGCTGTTCACTTTCACGCAGCCAACGCGTGGGCTCTCGGGTCGCACAGCTGGCTGTCAATCGGCTTCTACTCCTATGCCGCCTCCGAGGTATGGGCAGGTCAGGCGTGGCTCGCCACCAATTCCGCGCGTCCGCGATTTGCCACATGACAGACTCGGAAACGCAAAACGCTCACTGCCCGATCTGTGGATATTGCGCATCCACCAGTTGCCCGCTCTCCATACGCACCACCCGGTCCGAGCCCGCGATCGCCTGCAAGCGGTGGGCGATGATGATCTGGGTGATCTGCAGATCGGCCAGCGCCTCGATGATCTTGCGTTCGCTGTCGCCGTCGAGATTGGCCGTGCCCTCGTCGAGCATGAGAATGGCAGGATCGGGATAGAGCGCGCGCGCCAGAAGCAATCGCTGCATCTGCCCGCCGGACAGGGCCGAGCCCATGTCGCCGACCAGGCTTTGATAGCCCATCGGCATGGCTTCGATCTCGTCATGAATGGCTGCAGCCTTGGCGCAGGCAATGACCCGGTCCATGTCCAGTTCGGTATCGAAGAAGCTGATATTCTCGGCCAGCGACCCCGACAGCAACCGATCGTCCTGCATGACGACTCCGATCTGGGTTCGCAGCGCCCGCCGCCCCCAGTGCTCCAATGGACGTCCATCGTATAGAATGCGGCCTTCGCTGGGCCTGTAGAGGCCCAGCATCAACTTCATGAGGGTCGACTTGCCGCCGCCGGACCGGCCAACAATGGCTACCCGCTCGCCGGGCTCCACCGTGAAACCGGCGCCGTCGAGCACCCAAGGTTCGTTATCACCATAGCGATAGCGAAGGTTCTCCACCTCAATCCGGCCGCTCAGACGTTGCGGGAGGCGCGCGATCTTACCCTCCGGCTCTTCGATCTCGGTATGAACAATGTCGGCGAGCCGCTCCAGATGAAGTCCTACCATCCGCCAGGCCATCAGCGTGTTGACCAGCCCCTTGGCCGCGCCTTCGAAAGAGCTGCGGTAGGACTGAAAGGCGAAGAGCATGCCCAGCGTCAGATCGCCGGCGATCACGCCACGGGCGCCGAGATAGAGAATCAACAGGTTTTGCCCGCCGCTCAGGATCGACTGTCCGGCGCCGCCCCATAGGCCGAACCGTTGCAGTCGGATGCGGACATTCACGTTGTCGGCGAACAGGTTCTGCCAGCGCGCGTGGCGCTGTTCTTCCCGGCCGAACAGCTTGACTGCACGCGCCGATCGGATCGATTCTAGGAAGTAGGATTCGAGATCGGCAGAGGTCTGGATCTGCTCCTCGCTGAGGCGGCGGATATAGGGAAAGCTGATCATCCGGATGGCAAAGAAGACCAGCAGGAAACCCAGTACGACCAACGTCAGGGTGGGCGCATAGAAAAACAGAAATGTCAGCGTGCCGACCGCCATGAGCCCGTCGAGCGCCGCGCCGATGACACCCGAGGTAATGAGGCCCTGCACCGGCGCGAGCGAGCCGAACCGGGTGACGATGTCCCCGATGTGCCGCTTCTCGAAAAAACTGGCCGGAAGCCGCATGAGATGCCGCAGCAGATTGGCTTCCATCTGGAACGTCATCAGATTGCTAAGATACATGCTGACGAAGCCGCGCAGCGTCGAAATGGCGATTCGGACCAGCATCAGCAGGCCGAACCCCAATATCACCGTTGTCAGCAGTTGCAGATCGCCCTTCGTGATCGCCTCGTCGACGACGATCTGATTGACTAGCGGGGCGACGATGGTGAAGAGCTGCAGAATGAGCGAGAGCGCAAAGAGCTGCCATAGACTGTTCGAGAACCCGCGCAGCCGGTTCCACAACTGACCGATTTGGAGCCGTTCGACCTTGGATTTAGTTTCGAACATCGGTGTGGACATCAGCTCTAATGCCACGCCCGTGAAGTGTTTGGAGACGGTTTCCATCGGCAGTTTCCGTCGCCCGCGGGCCGGGTCGTGCACGATCACATGATTGCGGCCGACTTTTGCCAGGGTGACGAAATGATTGAGATCCCAGTGCAAGATCGCGGGGAGCCGAAGCTGGTCGAGTTCGTTGAGTTCGCAGCGCACGGGCCGTGCCGCGAAACCGAGACTATCGGCTGCCCGGATCAGATCCTGAAGTGTCATGCCCTTCAGTGACAGAGAAAACCTGTTGCGCAATTCGCTCAGCGTTGTGCGTCGGCCGTGCTTCGTGGCGATCATCGCCAGACAGGCCAGCCCGCATTCCGAGGCCTCGGCCTGCAAGATCGCAGGGAGCCGGCCGCGATGAAAAATCTCTTCAATCAACACAAAATTCCAGGACAACAGTCTCGCGAAAGAGCTTGCACAACCCAAGCTTTTATACATCCTAGCCGGGCACACATGATCTATCCAGCCTCAATGGGATGCGCATGCTGTTTCGACAGGAAGTGATCGAAGGCCAGTCGCAATCGGGCATGGGCGATGTCATCATCAGCCAGCCTCGGATATTTGCCGTGATGACCACGGCCTTTGTTGTCATAGCCTTTGTCTTCGCCGGTATCGCCGCTTACGGCACCTACTCCCGTAAGGAGACCGTGCCCGGCTATCTGGCGCCGCAGAACGGGGTCGCACCGATTTTTGCCCAGAGGGGCGGGATCGTGACCGAGATCTTCGTCGCCGAAGGCGATCGCGTGGTTGCCGGAGATCCGATTGTCCGCTTGAGCCTCGACAGCGCTAATGCCGAGGACGACGCCTCGCTCGCCGCTCAAATCGCCCGGGTGGACGCGCGCATTCGCGAGGCGCGCCTTCAGCTGGAGGCGCGAAGCCAGCTGTTTGGCGGCGAAGAAGCCGAGCTCGCATTGCGAATCGAAGGGCTGGAAGCCGACCTCGACCAATTGTCGCGGAGCGCGGACCTAGCGCGGGAAAGCGCCGCCCTCGCCGAACGGCAATGGGAGCGCTGGCAATCCTTGTCCGAGCGCGGGCTGGCACCCAATGCCGAAGTCGAACGCGTCCGCAACTCGCTGATCAATGCGCAAGGCGTGCTTCAGGATATCGCGCGTCAGCGGCTGGAACGCGAACGCCAGTTGAGTGAAGTACGCCACCAGGTAACCCAGTTGCCTACCCGGCGCGATCTCGAACTGTCCCGGGCGCGAGACAGCGTAACGGCACTGGAGCAGGCCCGGCGCGATCTCGAACGCGCAGCCGGGTACACGATTTCCGCCCCGATCGCCGGCCGCGTGACGTCCGTCCAGGCCTCGATCGGGCTGGCAGTCCGACCCGAGCTGCCATTGGCCGCCTTGGTGCCGGAGGGTGAGGTCCTGCGGGCCCACCTCCTGGTGCCGACCAGCGCGGCGGGATTCGTCGAACCCGGCCAGGCCGTCCGGTTGCGGATCGATGCGTTCAACTACCAGCGTTTTGGAACGGTGGAGGGCCACGTGGCCGACCTTTCAACCTCGGCCCTGTCTCCGAGCGAGCTCGCCGCGCCGATCTCCGTCCAGGCACCGGTTTATCGGCTCAGCGTGGATCTCGCCCGGCAGAGTGTCTCGGCCTATGGCTCCTCCCAGCCGCTCCAGCCCGGCATGACGCTAAGCGCCGATGTGATCGTGGACGAACGTCCGCTGTGGCGATGGGTAATGGACCCGGTGCTAGCGGTGCGAAACTAGCGAAGCTTCGGATGTCGAGCAGATTGCAATTCCGGCCGCGCCGCCTCAGTGCTCTTCGAAACGAGCTGACAACGTGCGCGAGGAGAAAGCCCGCCTGTCCCTGATCGGTCACAATGATTTTGAAGAGCGTTTCCGGTACACTGCAACATACATAGTATCCTCTTCGTCAAAGATCGTGACCAAGGGATTTTTCTTGTGCCACTAATCAGCCTCTTCAACACATAGACCTATCGTCGAGCGAGCGATTTT
Source organism: uncultured Maricaulis sp. (assembly GCF_905480005.1). Lineage (GTDB taxonomy): Bacteria > Pseudomonadota > Alphaproteobacteria > Caulobacterales > Maricaulaceae > Maricaulis. Next base: position 4,168 of record NZ_CAJQOO010000158.1, on the reverse strand, counting down.
CTCTCCTTCTAGGATGACTTGGCTGTCAGGCAACGGATGTCGGAGATTCATACCGCCTACGAACGACCACTGCGCTACCATGCGATCCGGCAATGTTTCATCGTAGAGCTGGACGGTTGCTTGTTCATGATCGTCGCCACGCCATCGTTGGAGCGTTTCGGCTAAAGGCAACCAGTACTGGTGAGTACTCTCGAACGCTGTACGTCCGTTCGCGACCAATGATATGACACCATCGTTGATCGCTCCGGCACAAATTGGCTCCACTAGAGCGGTGCTTTCTAAATGAAATCTCCACGGGATTGTCGCCGCCAATTGAAAACTTCTCTCGAACTCTGCTCCGACATCTGCGACAGCCCGATGCTCTGCCTGCGCCCACTCAGCGGTGCGCCGAATGAGCTCCAGCCGATATCCTAATGTGGAGTGAGCAACGAAGATCGCTCGCTCGCGGAGCACCGCTTTGTTCGCTCCTACGTAAAGCTCGACGCACGCCGAGATGCATATGCCGTCGAACGCCACCGCAATGGCTTTACTATTGATCTGCTCAACTATCGTATTGATCAGAATGCCATCACCGCCCGTACTTCTGACAGTGAGGAACTCAAGCTCACCTGGTTCAAGCGAAACTAGGAAGTCGCTTGCAGTGCGCCCAAGGACACCACAGAGCATGCCCTCCTGGCCGGATTGCCAGATCTGGGGTGGGCTTGCTCGAGGGTCACATTCTGCATCGTGTTGCGATGGCAGTAGAGCAGTGAATTCCTCTGCAGCGGGAGTATCACATCCCCAACAAAACACTGCAGAAATAATGATCCAAAATCGGGCCATGGAAGGCATTATCACATCAATTTGGAAGCGGGCGCCGCGTGTCACGCGGCGCCCGCTCAGATTTCAGCAGAAACACCAGTCGAGGACTAGTTTCCTTCGGTCTCGTTATCACGTGCGTGCATACAAATGCCTGCGGTTATCGCGGGATCGCCGCCCAGCGCGGTGAGAATAGCGCAGGCTGTAATAGCAGTTAACCCGCCTTCATCATTGTCCCCTTGACCCCCACCAATTTCCGGCTCGATAAGATCCCGATTGTCCTCAATCGGAGGAAACGGCCCCGGATTGTCTGGGTCGGGTCCATCGGGATTGTCGGGCGGATTACCATCGTAATATCCACCAGCCACGTAGTCCATTTCCGCTACGGTCAGTACACGCATAGGGTCCTCCTTTTAAGCATGCCATCTCAGACTGCCGCTTAGGTTGTTTCGTGTCCAGAAAAAATCGAGAGAATATTGCTTCCGCCGATTCAAGGAGAGCGCTTCCGTGGCGAAATGGTTTCATTCACAACTACTGGTCATTGGGCAAGCGTTGCAGCAGCTTGCCGTCAGTTACAATCGACTAGGGCCGTGGCCAGACGCTAATGAGCCGGGACGAGCTGGCCCTCCAAAACCGTCCGGTGAACCCGCCCTGCCGGTGAAGAGCGGCCTCGCCTACGCTCAGGCTCGCTGAGCGTAGGTCCAGGGCAGGAGGTCGTCGAGAAGGGTGATTTTGGTGTCGGCGATGCGGGCGAGCACGTCGGTGAGCCAGGCCTGGGGATCGACGCCGTTGAGTTTGGCGGTCTCGATCAGGGTGTAGAGGCAAGCTGCTGCGTGGCCGCCCTTCATCGAGCCGGCGAACAGAAAGTTCTTGCGGCCCAGGGCGACCGGGCGCATGGCGCGCTCGGCAGCGTTGTTGTCCAGTTCCGTGACGCCATGCGCCAGCCACGGCTCAAGCCGCTTCATGCGCGTGAGGGCATAGCGGATCGCCGCGGCGAGAGGCGTCTTACCGGATATCCGGGTCAGTTGGGTCGCGAGCCAGGTGTCGAACGCCTCGAAGATCGGCCGCGACCGGGCCTGTCTCACCGCGGCGCGCTCGTCCAGCGGCTTGCCGCGGATGGCCTTCTCGATGGCGTAGAGCCGGGCGATGCGCTGGATGGCCTCTTCGGCGATCGCCGAGCCGGAGGCCTTGTGCACGTCGACGAACTTGCGCCGGATATGCGCCATGCAGGCGACTTCGGTAATCTCGCCGGTGTCGTAGAGCGCGTTGAATCCGGCATAGCCGTCGGCATGCATGAAGCCTCTATATCCCGCCAGGTGCTCGACCGGGTGCTCGCCCTTCCTGTCCGGGGTGAAGCGATAATAGGCCGCCGGCGGCGCCTCACCGGCCCAGGCCCGCTCGTCGCGCACATAGGTCCACATGCGCGCCGTCTTCGTCTTGCCGGTCCCCGGCGCCAGCAGGTTGAGCGTGGTATCGTCGGCGAAGATCGCTGTGCCTCGCCGCACATGCCGGCCGATGGCCTCGGCCAGCGGTTCCAAGAGGCCGGCGGACTGGCCGACCCAGCCGGCCAGCGTCGAGCGTCCGATGTCGAGGCCGTCGCGGGCGAAGATCTGGCTCTGCCGGTAGAGCGGCAGGTGGTCGGCATACTTGCAGACGAGGACATGGGCCAAGAGGCCGGCGCCGGGCCGACCCTTCTCGATCGGGCGCGAGGGCAGCGGCACCTGATGGATGCGCTCGCAGCAGGCACAGGCCCGGCGCGGCCGCACGATGCGGTTCACCACGAAACGCCCCGGCACATAGTTGAGTTCTTCGGTGACGTCCTGGCCCAGCGTCTTGAGCGTGCCGCCGCAGGACGAACAGGCCTCACCCGGCGACAGGGTCTCCTCGATGCGCGGCAGATGGTCCGGCAGGGGCTTGCGCTTTGGCTGGACCGGATTGTCCGTCGGGGCGGGGTCCGGTTCGGCCTCCGGTTCGACCGGTGCCTCGGCCGCCGCGGCGATCGCCTCGTCCTCCAGCGACATGGCGAGCTGGTCGAGGCTCTCTGCGCGCGCGCCGAAGCGGTGGCGGCGCAGCCCCGCGAGCTGGTGCCTGAGCTTGAGGATCACAAGGTCGCGGTTGGCCAGTTCGCGCTCAAGCACGCCGACGGCACCCTTGAGGGCGTCGATATCGTCGGGCAGATCGGCGGACGAAGCGGTCATGGGGCGAATCACTACCCGATCCGGCCGCGCGCGTGAATCCCCAAAAACGACATCAAGCCGTTGTTTTAGTGTCGATAATTTATCGACGCGAGATCGACACTGTCCTCATCCCGCCGTCAGCGGGCGCCAGGTGTGCTGCGGCATGCGCCAGTCGATCCCTTCCAGCAGCATCGCTAGCTGGGCCCGGCCCAGACAGACCTTGCCGTCCGATGCTGCGGGCCAGACGAAGCGCCCGCGTTCCAGCCGCTTGGAGAACAGGCACGCTCCTTGCCCGTCCCACCAGACGATCTTCACCAGATCGCCGCGCCGGCCGCGAAAGACGAAGAGATGCCCGCTGTGCGGATCTTCCTGCAGCTTGCTCTCGGCCAGGGCGGCCAGACCGTTGAATCCCTTGCGCATGTCCGTCACCCCGCCGGCCAGCCAGACCCGCGTCTCCGCCGGAACCGGGATCATGCCGCCCGCCCAATGGCGCGGATGACGCGCGTGAGTGCAGCCGCGTCGATATCGCTCTGAACCCGCAGACGTGTTCCGCAGGCCAGCGCGATCTCGACCGGGGTGGATGACGGCGCAACCGGCGGTGACGGCTTCGACGGCTCGGGGGCGGCTCGACCTGCCTCGCCCATATCGCCGTCGATCTGCACCGGAAGAAAAACCGGCTCCGGTTCCGAACGTGCACCCGACGACAGTGCCGGGGCGAAACGCGGATCGCGGCGCCAGGTGCTCACCAGGTTGGCGTTCATGCCATGGCGGCGCGCCACAGCCGCGATCGAAGTGCCCGCTTCCAGGCTCTCCGAAACGATCGCCCGCTTCTCCTCATCGCTCCAGTACCTGCGCCCGACAACATCCGCCATCTCCCCCTCCGATAATGCCCACGATGAACGCTAATGGGCACCATCGCCCGAATGCGAGCCCATAGACTGAAGATCGGGAAAATCCGCGCAAGGTCGGGTTCGCCGGACGCTTACCCATGTGTGGAAGCCGCGGATTATGCGCCTCGGCCGAATGGAGGCCAAAATGGCTCCATCCCGAAAGCGGACATAGAGCTCGAAAGAAGACCGGTTCGGCAGGTCTAGGCGAAACCATCCAGGAACCTGGCAGGTGCGCCACACCCGAACCTACTGAATGGTAGACGCTCGCCGTGGAAGGGGGAAGCGCACCGCTGCGCGCATTCT
>NZ_CAJQOO010000157.1 GCF_905480005.1 uncultured Maricaulis sp. | reverse complement strand
CCTCACGGGAAAGGCGACCAAAGGAAGGCGGGCGTCCTAGCTGTCCTCTTCCCCGGTCAGCAGGCGCTCATAACTGTCCACCAGGGCGAGATAGGGAGGCACTGGCGTGTTTTGAATGCCCGAGCCGGTATCGATTGCCATCTTGATCTCGAAATGAAGATGAATGGTCGTCGCCGTGTCGCCGAACTCGTTGGAGACATAGCCGATCCGTTCGCCGCGGCTGACCGTGTCGCCCGGCTCAACCTCGAGCGTGTCCTTGTCGAGATGCAGATAGGTGTAGCGCACGCCGTCATCGGTCATCAGCCGGACGGAATAGGTGCCGATGGACGTGATGGTGCCATCAGCGACGGCGACGGCCCAGTGGATATCGTCCTGGCAACTGGCCGGGCGGATATCCTGGCCCTGATGTCCGACACCGGCGGGGCACATGGGCGTGCCATAGCCGCGCGTCTCGCAGAAATTGTCGCGCCAGGCATAGTCGTAATTGCCGGCATTGCACTGGCCACCCGTTGGTCCGAGATAACCGCCATAGCCATAGACCTGGCTGTTGGCATAGGCCTGCCCGGCTTCCATGGGGAAGCGCATGTCGGGCGCATAATTGATCTGGGTGGTCTGGCCGGTGCCCGAGTCCTCAACCAGATCGCCGGCCGGCATCCAGGTGAAAACATCGCCGGATTCATCAACCGGGTCCGGATCGGGCTCCGGTTCCGGTTCGGGCTCCGGTTCAGGTTCAGGTTCCGGATCAGGCTCAGGCTCAGGCTCGGGCTCGATCGCCTCGACCGGTACCGGGTCTTCCTCTGCCGGGACAGGCGTCTCCTCCATCGGCCACCAGATCATGGCGGCGATGCCCGCAGCGGCGACTGCGGCGGCGAGGGTGAGTTCGGCTTCGCGGGACATTACTGACCTCCTGACGCCGGATTGCCGGCGGCGATGATCAGCGAGTCGGCCAGGCCGCGCACATAGGCGTCGTTCCGGCAGCGGGCATCGGTTTCAGGGCGATCGCATTCCACGGTGATGGAATAGGCGGCGCCATAGCGATTGAAGCTCAGCTCGCGGCCATATTCGGTGGCGCCGATGCGATAGCCATTGCCGTCACCGGCACTGAGGCGACGCGTGCTCAGCGGATCGGGTGCGCGGGCATGGGCGAGCCGAGTGCCGAAGACCTCGATCAGAAGGCCCGGCGCGGTGATGGAGAGATTATAGAAATTCTCGCGTGGGAAGAGCAGAACCCGTGCATTGCTGTCGAGACCCAGCGCATCGGTGCCGGGGATGAGGACGGGCAGGCCGGTATCGGAGACGCCGGCGGCCTCGGGATTGGTCGGTCGCGCGAAGGGCAGATTGCCCTGGCCGACCGCGGCCACCGTCGAGGTGCGCTGGTATTGGCGGGCCTGGAGCTGGATGTCTTCGGCGGCCTGGCCCCAATTGATCGCCATCGCCACCGGTGCATCCGGCTGCGGGATCCGTTGTGGCTGCAGATTGGTCGTCAGCTGCCCGAGCTCGGCTGCGTTGATCCGCGCCGGATTAATGCGGGCCGGGTCAATCTGGACCGGGTCGAGTTGGGTGGGTACCGGCTGGCGCGTCGGCGTGCCGGTCTGCTGTTGCGCGGGCGATGCGGTGCTGACCAGCAGCATGGCCGCAAGCGGTGCGAGTATTTTCGATCGGTTCGTCATCAGTCTCTCCCCAGCCAAGAGTATAGCGTTTTTTTGCACGCCTTGCATGAACCTTCGATGAGAGCGCCGATTGGCTGGTGTTCACGCAGTGGCAAGGGTTTCGGGCGAGACCTACATTCCTGTGAACGGCGCATGCGAGCGACAGGCGTTGAATTTTGCCGCGCTTGCCCGTATGTGCACCGCAATATGTTGTTGCTGGAGGAGCGCGATGCGCCTCACCATGATGAAATGCAAACTGCACCGGGCCGTCGTGACCCAGGCCGACCTTCACTATGAGGGGTCGATCTCGATCGATCGCGATTACCTCGATGCGGCCGGCATCCTGCCCTATGAGCAGGTCGATGTGCTGAACATCAATAATGGCGAGCGTTTCACCACCTATGCCATCGAGGCCCCGCGCGGCAGCCGGACCTTTGGCATCAATGGTGCGGCGGCGCGTCTGGCCCAGGTCGGTGACCGTATCATCGTCGTTGCCTATGCCGGGATGGAGGCCGCCGAGGCCGAGCAGTTTGACCCGGTTGTGGTCCTGCTGGACGAGCACAACAAGGTCATGGCCAAGCCCCAGGCGGCCTGATCGCTTTCCCGACTACTGCCCGACTACTGATTGATGCAGAAATCGGCACTGACCGTGGCGGTGAGTGTCAGTGTGCCGGCTGCGACAGGCGTTGAGGCGCTAACGTCCAGGCTCATCATGCGGGCTTCATAGACCGGCTGCCGGCCCATGCCGCTCTCGCCCATATTCCGGATTCCGCACAGCTCGAACCCGGCTGCATCGGCGAAGAGTTCGGCCTTGGCCAGAAGTCCGGCAATGGCGTCGCGTCGGGCTTCATTCATCGCCTCATCCGTGTCTTCGGCACCGAAGGTGACGCCGTTGATATTGTTGGCTCCGGCGGACACCATGGCATCGATCACCTGGCCGACACGGTCGGTGTCCCGCACCTTGGCGCTGACCTGGTTGCGGGCTTCATAACCGATAATGGTGCGTTCGATCTGGTTGGGCTGGCGCCGATCGGCATAGACCGGCGAGACCGAGAGCTGGGCCGTCTGCATGTCGTCGCTGTCGACCCCGGCCCGGCGCAGGGCGTCAAACACCTCGCTCATCGCCTCGGCATTGGCCCGCACAGCGCCCTGGGCGGTTTCAGCGCGGCTTACCACTCCGGATGAGACCGTTGCGAAATCCGGCGCCATTTGCACGGTCGCGCTCTCCGACAGGGACAGGGTGGGTTCGTTGTCCTGTAACTGGGCATAGGCCGGCAGGCAGAGTGTGGCCGCCAGCGCGGTGGAGGTGATGAGGGTGCGGATCATGGTGTCAGTCCCTTTTCGTGGATGGTGATTGCGGACACTTTAACCCAAGCGGCCCTGACCGCACGCTGAACGCGCGCGATCCAATTTCGCCATCATGATGTCAGGCCTGTAACAATGCCTGCCAACCTGTCTTGGCGACAGCCTCAAGAGCCAGTAACCATGGGCCACGCTTTAACAGCGGGGCCTGTAGCTCAATTGGTTAGAGCCGGCGGCTCATAACCGCTTGGTTGGGGGTTCGAGTCCCTCCGGGCCCACCATATTTTTCAATTGTATGTGAGAAGTGTCCCCTTTTAGGGGGTCCGGAAATTCGTTCGGGGTTCTGTTGGGGTTCCATCGAAACGCGAATTTGGGTTGCGCTCGGTTTGCGTGCCCGCTAGACAGAAACAGTCGCTTCTGGGCGACATCCCCCTGAAAATTGGGCCGGCGTAAATCGACGCCGGCTAGATCGGCAGCGAGAAACTCGGTCCAGCGAACCACAAGGTTAGCAATGACGGATCGTGTGAACCTTTCTGAAATCCCCAATTTGGGTCGCCCTCGCCCAGGCGATCCTGGCTGGCGACATGCTCTTTGGGCGGAACTCCATCGCATCTGGGCATTGGAGGCTCAGCTCGCACACCATTATGCGCTGAAGGCAGCCGAGCGTATCCATGCCGAGGTGCAGGCTGAGAAGCACGCCAAGCGTGATGGCCGAAATCGGCTTGAAGCCACGCCAACCGGCTTTCGGCGGGCCCCTCAGTCAGCCCCCAAGAAGGAGACCTTGAAATCGACATCCTCCAACACACCAGTGGCATTGACGTCTTCGGCGACATCCACGGCCACGCCCGACCGCTTATCCATGCTCTTGAGGTTCTGGGCTATGAAAACCGCTCCGGTGTCTGGCGGCATCCCATGGGCCGTAAAGCGCTCTTCCTCGGAGACCTGATCGACCGGGGACCGCAGAACATCGAGGTTGTGAGGACCGCAAAAGCAATGTGCGAAGCCGGCGAAGCGGTCTGCCTCATGGGTAATCACGAACTCAACGCGATCCATTACGCGACGCCGGATCCGATGCGTGAGGGTGAGTTTTTAAGGCCGCATTCCGCGAAAAA
>NZ_CAJQOO010000156.1 GCF_905480005.1 uncultured Maricaulis sp. | reverse complement strand
CTGGCCCAAATCGATGAAGTTCGGCGAGGGCGAGAAGACCCAGCGCTGGGTCCGTCCGCTGCAGCGTCTCCTGTGCGTGTTTGACGGCAATGTCGTCGATTTTGATGTTTTCGGCATTGCGGCCTCGAATACCACCGAAGGTCATCGCCGCATGGGCCGCGGGCCCTTCACGGTGTCGAACTTTCTTGACTATGCGTCGGCCCTGGAAGGCGAGGGGCATGTCCTGCTGGACCGCGCCGCGCGCGAGTCGCTGATCCTGAATGGTGCCCGCAAGGTCTGCGCCGATGCCGGGTTTGAACTGGTCGAAGATGCCGGCCTGCTGACCGAGGTCGCGGGCCTGGTGGAATGGCCGGTGCCGGTGCTGGGCGAGATGGATCCGGATTTCCTCGACCTGCCGCCGGAAGTCATCACCCTGACCATGAAGACGCACCAGAAATATTTCGCGGTGCGTGATCCGAAGACCGGTGAGCTGGTCTCGAAATTCGTCACCATTGCCAATCAGGTTGCGCCCGATGGCGGTGCCGCGATCGCCGCCGGCAATGCCCGCGTCCTCTCGGCCCGTCTCTCGGACGCCCGCCATTTCTGGGACAATGACCGCAAGACGCCGCTCTCGGACATGGCCGCACAGCTGTCGAAAGTGACCTTCCACGAGAAGCTGGGCACGGTGGCTGAGCGTGTGGAGCGGATCGAGAATTTTGGGGCGTGGATCGCAGACCACACAGGTGCTGATCGCGATCAGGTCAGTCGCGCCGCTTTGTTGGCCAAGGCCGATCTCGTCTCCGAAATGGTCTACGAGTTTCCGGAACTACAAGGGACGATGGGTGGTTACTACGCGACGGATCAGGGCGAGGACCCTGCTGTGTCTGCAGCGGTTTGGGACCACTACAAACCACAGGGGCCGAGCGACAACCTCCCTGTCGCCGATGTCGCGATTGCCGTGGCGCTCGCTGACAAGATTGAGCTTCTGTCTGCTTTCTGGGCGATCAACGAGAAACCGACAGGCTCGAAGGATCCGTTTGCGCTGCGTCGCGCCGCGCTCGGCGTGATCCGCATTCTGCTTGAGTCGAAAACCCGCCTGCCGCTCAAGAAGCTCCTCGACGACTGTATTCACTACATCTTCGACATGACCTTCGAGCCGAAGGGCGAGCCCGTCTCCAGTGAAGTGTATGCCGCCGACCTGCTCGCCTTTTTCGCAGACCGCCTCAAAGTCCATCTGCGCGACGAGGGCATCCGCCACGATGTCATCGACGCGGTCTTCGCGCTGGGCGATGACGATCTCGTTCGGGTGACGGCGAAGGCGCGGGCGTTGCAGGCCTTCCTCGATACCGAGGATGGCGCGGCGCTGCTGGCGGGCAACAAGCGCGCCTCCAATATTCTCGCCAAGTCCGATGATGATCTGACGGGTGAGCCGGATGCCGCCTATCTCGCCGGAGCGCCAGAATCAGCCGAGCGCGATCTCATCGCGGCGCTGAACACGGCGGGACCGGCGGCGGAAAAAGCGCTCGCAGATGAGGACTTTGCTGCCGCAATGCGGGCATTGTCGCAACTCCGTGCACCAATTGATGCTTTTTTCGAGCAAGTGACCGTTAACACGGACGACGACGCGTTGCGCTGCAACCGTCTTCTCTTATTGTCCGCCATTCGCACGGCCATTCGCGCCGTCGCCGATTTCGACAAGATTTCAGGCTAGGGGCCCTTTCATGACTGCAGATACCAAGTGGGTTTACGCCTTTGGCGGCGGCGACAGTGAAGGTGAAGCCGGCATGCGCGAGCTGCTGGGCGGCAAGGGCGCCAACCTCGCCGAGATGGCCAAGCTGGGCCTGCCGGTCCCGCCGGGTTTCACCCTGACCACGCAGGTCTGCACGGCTTTCTATGACAATGACCAGGCCTATCCGGATACGCTGGGTGGCCAGGTCGAGGCGTCGCTCGCCAAGCTGGAACAGGCGGTCGGCAAGGCGTTTGGCGATCCGGCCAATCCGCTTCTGGTTTCGGTCCGGTCGGGCGCCCGCGCCTCGATGCCGGGCATGATGGATACGGTGCTCAATCTGGGTCTGAATGACGAAACTGCCGAGGGGCTGGCCAAGCTCTCGGGCGATCGCCGCTTCGCCTATGACAGTTATCGCCGCTTCATCCAGATGTATTCCGACGTTGTCCTGGGCGTGGATCACGCCGTCTTCGAGGACATTCTCGACGGCTTCAAGGACGATAATGACTACTCCCTCGACACCGAGTTGAGCGCGGATGACTGGGTCAGCATTGTGGGTGAGTACAAGGCCGCTGCTGCCCGCGAGCTGGGCCGTGATTTCCCGGCCGATCCGCGCGAGCAGCTCTGGGGTGCCATTGGCGCCGTTTTCGGCTCCTGGATGACCGATCGCGCCAAGACCTATCGCCGCCTGCACGACATTCCGGCGAGCTGGGGCACGGCGGTCAATGTCCAGGCCATGGTGTTCGGCAATATGGGTGAGACTTCGGCCACCGGTGTGGCCTTCACCCGTGACCCCTCGACCGGTGATACCGGCTATTACGGCGAATACCTGGTCAACGCCCAGGGCGAGGACGTAGTCGCCGGCATCCGCACGCCGCAATGCCTGACCGAGGCGATGCGCGAGAAGATGGGCGATGACAACCCGTCGATGGAAATGGCGATGCCGGAAAGCTATGCCGAACTGGCCGCTGTCTTCGACAAGCTGGAACGCCATTATACCGACATGCAGGACATCGAGTTCACGGTCGAACGCGGCCGGCTGTGGATGCTGCAGACCCGCAATGGCAAGCGCACCGCCAAGGCGGCGCTGAAGATTGCCGTCGACATGGCATCCGAAGGCCTGATCTCGACCGATGAAGCGGTGATGCGGGTCGATCCGGCCCAGCTTGACCAGCTCCTGCACCCGACCCTCGATCCCGACGCCGAGCGCGACATCCTCACCTCGGGCCTGCCGGCATCGCCAGGCGCTGCCTCGGGCAAGGTCGTGTTCGACAGTGACGAGGCCGAGGAACGCTCCAAGGCGGGCGAGAAAGTCATTCTCGTGCGCATCGAGACCTCGCCGGAAGACATTCACGGCATGCACGCCGCCGAAGGCATCATCACCGCCCGCGGTGGCATGACCTCGCATGCCGCCGTGGTGGCACGCGGCATGGGCCGGCCTTGTGTCTCCGGTGCCGGGGCGATCAAGATCGACTATGCCAACAAGCAGTTCGTGGTCGGTCGCCGCATCGTCAAGGATGGCGACATGGTCACCATCGACGGCGCCTCGGGCCAGGTCCTGATGGGCGAGGCCAAGATGATCAAGCCGGAGCTGACCGGTGATTTCGGCAAGCTCATGGTCTGGGCCGACAAGGCCCGCCGCATGAAAGTGCGGACCAATGCGGAAACGCCCAATGATTGCGAGACCGCGGTCGAGTTCGGCGCCGAGGGCATCGGCCTGTGCCGGACCGAGCACATGTTCTTCGAATCCGACCGGATCGCCGCCGTGCGCGAGATGATCCTGTCGAATGACCAGGACGGCCGGGTCACGGCGCTGGACAAGATCCTGCCCATGCAGCGCGATGACTTCGCACAGATCTTCCGCATCATGGGCGAGCGTCCCTGCACGATCCGCCTCCTGGATCCGCCGCTGCACGAATTCCTGCCCCATACCGAGGAAGACGTGGCCGATGTTGCCAAGGCGACCGGCCTGCCTGCTGACCAGCTGATGGCGCGGGCGCGTGACCTGGCCGAGAGCAATCCGATGCTGGGTCATCGCGGTTGCCGGCTGGGCATCACCTATCCGGAAATCTACGAGATGCAGGCACGGGCAATTTTCGAGGCCCAGGTCCTGGTCGAGAAGGAGACCGGCTTCCAGCCCTTGGCGGAAGTCATGATCCCGCTGGTCGCTGCACCAGCCGAGCTGGCGATTCTCAAGGCGCGGGTTGCCGGGGTTGCCAAGGCCGTTGCCGAGGAGACGGGTGGCGAGCCGAAATATCTCATCGGCACGATGATCGAATTGCCCCGCGCAGCGCTGATGGCCGGTCAGATTGCCGAGGATGCGGAATTCTTCTCCTTCGGCACGAATGACCTGACCCAGACCACTTTCGGTCTGTCGCGGGATGATGCCGGAAAATTCCTCGGCGACTATCTTGAAGCGGGAATCCTCGAGAAGGATCCCTTTGTGACGCTGGACCGTGACGGGGTCGGTGATCTGGTCCGGATCGCGGCAGAACGCGGTCGAGCCAGCCGTGAAGGCCTCAAGCTCGGCATTTGCGGCGAGCATGGCGGCGACCCGTCTTCCATCGATTTCTGCGAGGAAATCGGCCTGGATTATGTGTCCTGTTCGCCATACCGCGTGCCAATTGCGCGTTTGGCGGCTGCCCAGGCCCGCTTGCGCCGTCAGTAGTAGCTTTCTGTAATCGCAACTGAAAATCCCGCCTCTCTTGGAAGAGGCGGGTATTTTCTTATTTGTAACCAAGCACCCTGCTTGACCGCTATGGTTGGCTCAAATAGAGAGGCGCGCTGATTTCACGAAGGATTCAGACACGGCGCTTCATGGTAATCTCGTCGCAAGACGGCACGATTCGTGAAAGGTCGGATTTGACGCCTGAACGGACATATGGAGACCGAATGGACCTCGACGCGGCACGCAGCCAGCAAAAGCAGGTAGCGACAGCATTGCATATGCTGGCGACCCTGGTGCTGTGCGCGATGACGGTCCTGCTCCTCAACGGGGCCTCCGATCGCGCCCGCGAGCAGGACGAGACACTCGTCTGGCAAGCGATGGCGTCGCGCTATCTCCAGGCCGGCGATGTTGATGCCGCCTGGCAGCCGCCGGAAGAATTGCGCTTTGCCTCGCTGAAGCTGGAAGCCGACACCGATGCCGGTATCGTGCTGACCGCCCGCTCGCTGGATGACCTGCGCACTTTCGACAATACACACCTCGAGATCGCTGCCGGCATTTCGGCTGAAGTCGATTGCCTGGCCGAAGCGATCTATTACGAGGCCCGCAGCGAGACCTTTGTCGGTCAGCTGGCCGTGGCCCAGGTGATCCTGAACCGGGTCGACAATCGCAATTATCCGAACTCGATCTGTGGCGTGGTCTATCAGGGCTCTGAACGCCGGACCGGTTGCCAGTTCACCTTCACCTGTGACGGGTCCATGGTCCGCGAGCCACGTGGTCGCTCCTGGCGCCGGTCGCAGCTTGTCTCCCAGCACGCCTTCATGGGCTTTGGCCGGGACGTGACCCGCCGCGCGACGCATTACCATACAGTCGCTGTTGACCCGTATTGGAATGATGGCCTCGTGCGCACGCGCCGGATCGGCACGCATATCTTCTACCGTTTTCCGACCCGTCGCGAACGCGTCGCGGGTATTGTGCGCGAACGCGACGCCTAGTCGGGCCCAGAATTCCTCCGGTCTTGTCCTGTTCTGTCCTGTCGCAAACATGATGCGATGAATCGCGCTTGGCGGCGTCAAATTCATTGTTAATGTGTTGTTTCTAGTGTGCGTGTTCCGACCCAGTCCTGCTTCAGTTCCCTGGAGACCGCATGGCAATCGCCCAAACCGGCAAGATCCCTGACAGGCTTTGGCTCTGCATGAGCGACAGCAATCGCACGCGCGTGTTGTCGCGAGCGCTGGCCAAGGGCTTGGGCATGACCGTCTATCTGGGTCCGACCATGGACGAGGAGGGGCCGGTTGCGCTTGTGGTCGCGGATGATGCCCATGCCGCGCGAATCGCCGACGCCGGCAAGAATGCCGCGCCGAAACAGCGCTCGCTGCTGGTCACCGGCAATGCCCGGCGCAGCGGCGCCGATATCTTCCTCGATCATGATGCGGATGCCGGCACCCTCGCCAATGCGATCGACGGGCTGCGGGCCTACCGCGCCCAGGAACTTGCCATTCCGGCCGATTCCGAGATCGGACTCGGCGCGACCCAGTCGCTCGAGGCGGGCGAATTCTCGATCCAGACCCGTGAACAGGCCAGCGATGTCGCCATCCTGCTGGGCCGCGCCACGCCGCGCCCCTGTGCGACGGCAGTGGGCCTTTACGTCCTGCTCGCCAATGCGATCGAACACGGCAATCTGGGCTTCGATCCCAGCGACAAGGCCAAGGGTCTGGCGGAAGGCAATTGGGAGCGCAAACTGTCCAAGCGCATGACCGAAAGCCTGTATGAGGACCGCCGTGTGAAGCTGCGCTTCCAGCGCGGCGGGCGCATCCTCTCCTTCATCATCCAGGATGACGGGGAAGGCATTGACGCCGAGACCGCCGAAATGGCGGACCCGTCACGCGCGGGCTATCGCGGCAAGGGTATCAAACTGGCCAAGTCGATGGGCTTTGGTCAGGTCAATTATCTCGGCGTTGGCAATACTGTTGAAGCTGCGGTGCTCCTGCCTCAGGCTGCCGAGACAACTGGCTCGGCACCCCGCGCAGCCATGGCGCGCTGACGCGTATCCTCACATGAACGCCGTCTGAACCGGGCGCTCAGCCAAGCCTCATATCGACATCGCTAGTGTCAGCTCAAGCACGGAGATTCATCCGCAAGGGAGCTGCACATGTCTCGTCTCAAAGCCTTCACCAGCGCCATCGCCCTGGGGGCGACCCTGTTCGCCGCTGTCCCGTCGGCCGCGCAAGCGCAGGCCCGCAATGGCATTGACCTGCATCCGAGCCGCGATTGCGGCATTCAGGTCTATCTGTCGAATTCGAGCGGCGTCGCTGTCCCGAAGGCAGATGTGCGCCTGAGCGGGTCCTATGTCTTTCGTCTCTACCAGGCGATCCCGACCAGCGATCTCAACCTGCGCCTCGACGGCCGTTTCGCCAGCAATGGCTCGCGTGACACCGCCCTGGCTCGCAGCCACTTCACGCTCGGCTATGTCGTGCCGGGTGGCTATCGCGGGATGGACGAGCTTCGCGATGCCGAGCTGGGTCAGGACGCCATGTTGCGCGGCTCCCTGGCTGTCTATGACCAGGCCGGACGGCTGACCTGTTCCACCCAGCAGGTCGACATCATGCCGATGGGCTTGTTGAACGGCGTCCGGCCTGCGCCGCGCGCACGCACCACGTCCATCCCGGTGACCGGGCCGACGCGTGCCGAGCAGGCCCGGGCCCGCATTGCCGCCACGAATGCGGCACGCCCGTCCGCCGCGACCAGCCAGCAACGGCTGACGCCTGCCCAATGCGCCCGGCTTCGTGCCGCGCGGCCGGCCCAGTGCCGTTACGACTGACCCTGATTCTCTCCGACCCCAAACTGGCCCGCCCTGACCTCAGGTGCGGGCCTTGTTCTTATCTGTATCAACAACATGAACAAGTTTCTCGGGTCTGTTCATCTACCTGTTCTGACTATGAATGGAGCTCTCAGCATTCGCTCATCATGGCCTCTCTAGAACGAGTGACAGGCTTCGATGCATCGGGCGTCGGCCAGCAAAACGGAGTAGTCAAAATGAAAACCCGCTTTCTCATCGCCAGCGCCCTCGCGGCAGTTTCCATCCTCGGCACGGTCGGTGCGGCTGAAGCACAATCGCGCAACCGCGTTTCGATCGCCCAGGAAGGCTATCGGAATGATATCGCCGGTCGCCAGCAGGGCCACCGCCAGAGCATGGTGATCAACCAGCGCGGTGAACGCCAGTACGTCACGGTTATCCAGGACGGCGCCCGCAACGGTACCACGGTTGGTCAGCGCGGCCGCTATAACGAGGCGCATGTCGACCAGTACGGCCGCCGAAACGACGCAGTCGTTGGTCAGCAGGGCCGCAATAACTATGCCCGCAGCGTTCAGACCGGCAACCGCAATATCGTCGGCGTTTCGCAAATGGGCCGCAACAACACGGCTGTGACCGACCAGTACGGCAGCAACAACGCGGCTGGCGTGATCCAGGTTGGCAACGGCCAGACGGCCAATGTCCGCCAGACCGGTTCTGGCAATGTGACCCTGGTCATCCAGGGCGACCACTAGGACGACCCCGCCGGGCGCAGCGGCATGACGCCGCTGCGCCGACCGGGCCGCCCCAGCCAAGGAGGCTGACATGGGTATTAAACTGATTTCCTTGAGTTCGCTGGCGGCTATGGCCAGCATCTGGTTCGCCGTTGAAGTTGA
>NZ_CAJQOO010000155.1 GCF_905480005.1 uncultured Maricaulis sp. | reverse complement strand
AAGCCGAAGACCGTTTGCGCATCACGGCCCCGAGGGTCGCGGTCAGGCAAGGTGGTTATTGCCGGGGGCTCGAGATAGCTGGCGACAGGATAGGTATTGCCGGTCGGCACACCGAGCAGTGTTCCCATCCCGCCCTGGGCCAGGCCCAGGCCCGATGGGTCGCTAAAGGCTGCCATCCGGGCGCGGACATAGATGCGCGTCACCGACAGCGTGTCATTGCGACTGTAGATGAACCCGCGGATTTCCGGTGGCAGATCGGAGGCGGTGGCATTGCCGGTGACCTCATTGATGACATTGCCGATCCGGAAACCGGCCTGGGCCATGGTCGAGATCGCGCCTGCCGCCGCGAACTCATTACCCATGCCGAAGACAATCGCCTCATTGGTCGCCCAGGCGTTGTAGCAATGGGGCCCAAGGCTTTCGCCGGCAGCGGAGCTGACCGCGGCGCCATCGATCCCAAATCCGTTTCCATGCTGCCCAAAGGCCCGGATGACATCCCGGAATCCAGCGCTCGAACAGGCCATCAATTCACTGTACTGGCGCTGGACGGGAAGCGCGGTCTCGGAATTGTATTCGATGATATGGCCCGGCAGGCTGACCCGGGCCGCATACCGGCCGCGCTGCATGTCCCACGCCCGATAATCACCGACCCCTGGATGCTCTTCCTCATCGCCCGACCGCCGCCAATGGGCGATCTGGAGTCTTGCAGCGGGCGGATTGCCCGACTGGGTCAGACCCAGTCTTTCCCCGATCCAGTTGAGAGATCGCGCCGCCAGATTGACGACGGAATTGACGACACCGACCTCCGGTGAGGAGAGGGCATCCGGCACATGGGCGACTGACTGATAGCCATGGATGATGCCGGTAAAGGCCCCGGCCATGAGCGCGCGCGTTGGGTCCAGGGCGATGCCGTTTGCATTGTATTCCGGCGACCCCCACCGCTCGAACATATGCCCCATCGCCCAGCGGTCCTGCAGGAAATGCTGGGCATAGCCCTCATAGGCCAGCGCTTCCATCTCGGCTTCGCGGACGACATCACGATAGGCTTCAAGATTCGCTGGATCCGCCTCTATGCGTTCGCGCAGCCGACGGGCGCGCGCGGCCAGCCCCATCGCGGTGGCATGAAGCTGTTGATAGGAGCGGGTCGCCTGGGAACCGAAGTGCGAGGCATTGAACCCGCCTCCCTGCCAATAGGAATAATTGTGGCAATTGGCCGGGGTTCCAGCCGGCATTTGCCCATTGGGCAAGGGGGGACAGAGTTCGTTCCGGTTGATCCAGTCATAGAGCGAGTAGCTGAAATCGGGAATGCCGGCGAAATTCGCTGCGCCGGGGACCGTGCGCTGCGGCAATCCCATGACATCGTCCGGATCCCAGCTTGACCCTTCACGACTGCGGCCGATCTCCGGCCGGAAAAAGCCGGTGGCCAGATCGCGGACCACAAGCCGGTTGTCCGGCGAAAATCCCCAGGGTGAGCCGGGCGCCGCGCGATCAAGCGCCACCTGGGCCAGCCAGGCATGCTCATTCTCATGGCAGCCATCACGCTCGCTTTGATGGCAGTAATAGATGCCGTGCCATTTGTCGGCATCGGCCACATGCCCGCTGAAGGCGCCTGCCCGGGCGGTTTCCTTGGTGTCGTAGGCCGTGGTCAGCCCCATCAGCACCACGACAACGCCGAGCCGGGCGACATGCGCGACCCGGCGCCAACCTGTTTGTTGCGGGGCGAGTATCATTGAACGGGCGCGCACCAGGCCTCCTCCGCGACGAAGATCGCATCAAATTCGGCCATCGCACCTTCCAGCGTGTCATCGGCACGGTCGGCAAAACGGTCACGACAGGCCTGCGGGCATTCCGCCTCGGCCACGCACGCTCTCAGTGCATTTGCCTTTTCGTCAGGCGTGCCTTGTGACGCCGGGGCGAGGCAGGTCAGAACGCTGTCCATGCAACGTCCCCACTGGGCGATGGGGTCATCCAGCCCGGGATAGTGAACCGCGGTCAGAGCCAGGTCGCCCTCGCTGGCATTGCCATGCCCGACCGGTCGGAATTCCATGAAAACAGGGCATTCCGAACTGCCCGCGACACAGTCGGGGTCAGCAACATAGCTCCCGTCAGCCCAGAGGTCGGCTGGCGGTCCGTCGCGCGTGCTCAACAACCACCACGCTGCAAGGGCAAAGAGCGCCGTCAGGACAAGCAGGATCACCGCCGGTCCACGCCGCTTGCGCACCGTGGCCTGCGGGATCGTCGGTTCAGGATCAGCCGGGATATCTTCGCTCATACGGCCTCGCTGACACCGCCCGAAAGGGCGCAAGTGGACAGAAAACGCTGAACTCGGAAGCGCAGACCTTAACACGCTACCCGGGAAGGTCGAGGCCATTACAGGCTCTGCGTCCGCCGCAGCGCTCTTTGCATTGGCAGCTGGCCACGCTTCGACACAGCCCCGAACGCTCGATCAAGCGCTCGTGAATGGGGATAATTCCGCGGCCGCGCGCCTCTAATCGTTCCGAGCGTCCATAGCCGCACAGCAAACGGCCGCCCGGTTGTCGCCGGGCGGCCGCCTTTTGCATGCGTTCGGGCGCTAGAACCGCACCCTGACATCAATGCCGGCTCGCTGGTGCTCGGTTTCGGCGCCGAACTCGGCGTCATAACCAATCGACAGGCCGACGCGCTCATTGCCCGCAATCTCGATATCCGCTCCGATCTGGTAAACCAGCTGATCGAGCGAGGTGCCGATCATGGCCGGATCGGCCAGCGGGTTGGAACCCAGGAAGCGCATTGGCAGCTCAAGACGGTCCTGCGTGCTCAGACGCAGACCACCGGTCAGCGACACAACACCCACCATATCCTCGGTCTCCCGGAAGATATGGCCGACCGTCAGCTGCGGATTGATCGCACCGATCAGCTCCTTGTCGGCCCGCACCTCAATGCCCAGACCGTCCAGGCCCTCTTCGATCAGACCATCATGATAGAGCGCCGTCAGCGAGGCTGAGACTTGCGGGCGCGCGAACATGCTGCCATGGCGGAAGCTTTCGCCGACATGGCCGCCAAGCCGCGCATAACCGGTCTCAGGCGTGGAGGTACCGACACCGCTGGTGAACACCGTCACAGACCGCTCTGTCTCGTGCCAGGACCAGCCACCCGACACCGCAGCCCCGTAATAGGGACCCGTCGCCGGATTGCGCTCGACACCCAGGCCCACCGAGAAGCCCTGGCTTTCGGTGCGCGCCCGATGCCCATCGATCCGTACCGGATCGGTGGATTCGTAGCTGACACCGGCAGCGACCGACCATTCATCGGTGAGGCGCTGCTCGAATCCGCCGGTGAAGCGCATGGATTGCGACTCGGTGTGCAGGTTCTCGGTCGTCGCATCACGATTGTTCGCGGTCATCTCCAGGCGCGACCAGACACATTGGTCATCGCCGTTCGAGACCGGAGAGCCGCAATTGAACAGATCTTCGGCAAAATTGTTCGCCGCGGTCAGCTGACCATGCATCACCGCCAGGTGGGGCTCGGGATTGAGTTCCGCGAAGATGGCCTCATACATGTCCAGCTGATCGCTCTGCATATTGCCGAGCAGCGCCAGAAGACGTCCGATTCCGGCGGAACCGCCGACATCGAGGGCGGAGTCCATGTGACCCCCCAGCGCCCGGCCATTCCGGTTCAGGCTGGGCAGGCCAAAGTCGGTATCGATCAACAGGTGGACACCGGCTGCGTCGGCCACGATCGAGTAATCAACCGCCAAGGTGTCGCGAATGGTCAGGCCATTGTCGACACCGCCCTCCGCCGCAGCGAACAGGGTCACCGCCTCCCGGTCCTGCAACCAGGTCAAAGTAATGTCGCCGGTACCGTCCACCGTAGCGCCGCCCGTGACATTCACCCGGTCAGACGCATAGGGACCAAAGGCGACATCAAAGACCAGATGACCGCTGTCGGTTTGCTCGAAATGACCATCCAGCTCGACCGTATTGATGACCCGGGCCCCATAGAGAAGGTTGGTCGCGGGATCGCCGACGGCATCGAAATTCCCGAACATGTCGCCGTTCAGGAGGTCAATCGGATAGGGCGAGGCCGACAGGCCCATAATGAAGTTGCCGGCATTCCGGAAGGTCGCGGCATCAACCGGTCCCGCAGCCGCGGCGAGGCCCGGCGCGTCTTCGGCGGATTGGCTCAATGCCTCGGTCGGGTCGAGCTCGGCCATCACCTGAACAGGAGATCCCGCATCCGGCGCGTCGGCCTGCAAGGCGGTCTCCAGCGTCGGGGTCGTCAGGGCTTCCTGGACCGGCGCCCCCTTCCCAGCATCGACCACGCCGCTGTCGGCTGCAGCCGTCGGCGAAAGTGATACAGGCGCGGGTTGAGACCCGGTCACCAGATCTGCCTGGACGGGTCGCTTGGACGTTGTTTCGGCCGCGTCCATCGTGACGGGCTCGGGTTGCGCGGCGGTCGCCAGACCGTCTTCAGCCGGACCCGCCCGCTCGGCAGTATCGGAGGATTGCGATGAAAGCTCGGCCTGGATCGCCGACGCTTGGGCCGGCTCTGCGGCCGCGCCGGGATTGCCCTGGCCGAGGACGGTTTGCGGGCTGGCCGCGTCATCCCTCAGATCGATCGTATCAAACGCAATAAAGGTCGCACCGGCCTGATTATCGAACCGGTTCACACCGGCTCCCAGATCCACATTGCCGATGACCGTACCTGTGTTCTCGATCAGATCATTGCCAGCGGTCGTGACGATGGCGTTGCCGGACACCGCCGAGACGCTGCCGGAAGTGAACAGCGTGTTGTCCGCCCCGCCGTCAAAGAAGACACCTATCCCGTTGCCCGAGCCACCACGGATGTCATTGTCCAACGTCACCGTGATTGCGGCAGCCGCAAGTGCACTCATCACGTCGACATCATCAGCCTGATGGGCCGGATCAACCAATGCCGCCTGCCCCTCAGGACCGAACCGGTCGAGGAATGACGGCATTTCGGAACCGGTATCAGCGGTGTCGGTCGTCGAGCCGGCGATACGGACGCTGGCCTGCGCCTCTGCCTGGTCGGAATTGTCCAGAGTGATCGGTTCGGCCGGAGCAAAGCTCGTGCCCAGACTTTGGGCAAAGAAGGCAATCGCATTGCGACCCGACGATATAATCGCGCCGGTGTGATTGACGATCACCTGCCCCGCTTCACCTTCACCGCCCACCGAGCCGAAGAAACCCTGGCCGTCGGCGGAACCGAATGTACCGCCGCCGCCGCCAATCGACTGGGCGAAAATGCCAATGGCGCCACCACCAAGAAGATTGATCGTACCGCTGGAATTGATGGTGACATTGCCGCCATCGCCGCTATTGCCGCCAAACGGGTTGATGGCCAGGTCGATACCAGCTTCCTGAACACCGATTGTGGTGTCCCCGGCATTGCCGCCACCGCCACCGATTGACTGGGCGAAAATCCCGTAGGCGCCAATACCGTGAGTTGTGATGTTGCCGGTGTGGGTAACCGTAACGTCGCCGCCATCGCCGGCATTGCCACCGGCACCACCGAAGGAAACCGCGCCGGCATTGGAAATGTATCCATCGCCTGCATTGCCGCCGCCGCCACCAATGGATTGCGCGAGAATGGCATGGGCATTGTCGCCCGTCGTTGTGATCGTACCGGTGTTGGTGACAACCACATCACCGCCATCACCGGACGCGCCGCCGAAACCACCCATTCCGATGCTGATTTCCGGCTGGAAGGTGTCGCCAAGATTGCCGTTATTCTCGAGGAGAGCGTTTCGCGTATCGCGGCTGCCATCCATGTTTCCGGCGCCGCCATTACCGCCGCCGCCGCCAATGGACTGGGCGAAAATGCCATAGGCCAGATCGCCGTCTTCACCGTAATTCGGATCATCATCCGCGCTGAAGAAGCGAGTGCCCGAGGTCTGGATCGAGCCGGTATTGATCACCGTGACATCACCGCCATCGCCGGCCGCGCCGCCAAAGCCACCAATCGCGATCGTACCCGTCGCCGTTGCGCCGCCTTGGCCGACTTCACCGCCACCGCCACCGACAGACTGAGCAAAGATGCCGCGGGACCCGTCGCCCCAGGTTCTGATGTTACCGCTATTGGTCACCCGAACGTCGCCGCCATCACCGGACGCGCCGCCAAAGCCACCGAGCGTGAAGCTCAACGAATCGCTGTCGCTACTGGACAGCAGGGCATCGAGTTCCTCACCATCAAGCGAGGTCCCCCCGCCATTGCCGCCACCGCCGCCGACCGATTGCGCCTTGATGCCATCCGAACCAGCACCAAGCGTTGTGATGTCACCCTCGTTCAGGACGACCACCCCGCCGCCATCACCGGCCGCACCGCCAAACCCGCCGACGACCGCAACAAGCTCGAGATTCTTGTTGTCATCATTGACGTCTGCCGCGTCACGCGTGATGGCAAACCCGGTGGCACTGCCACCATTGCCGCCGCCGCCGCCGACCGATTGCGCGAAGACTCCGATGGAGCCACGAACCCAGGACACGACCGAGCCTTCATTGGTGACGGAAACATCACCGCCATCACCCGCCGCACCGCCGGAGCCGCCGACAGTGATCGCGATCGAGGCCGACTGGCTGGCGCCAGCTGCGCCGGTCGCGGACATGCTGGGTCCGCCATTGCCGCCACCACCGCCAACCGACTGGGCGAAGATGACATGGGCGTCCTTGTTCACCGTCACAAGCGAGCCGGTATTGGTCACGAACACATCGCCACCATGGCCGCCCGTACCGCCGAACCCGCCGACGGATGTCGCCAGGTTGAACGTGTTCGAGCCAATTCCGCCCGCGCCCGCACCACCGCCACCGGTCGGCGCGCAAGGTGTCTCTGATTGCGGCAGACACTGGTCGCCGATGATCTGTGTACCGAAGGCACTTGAATCGAGGCCGGCAAATCCGCCATCCCCGCCGCCGCCACCGACGGACTGGGCAAAGATCGCGTGTGACGCCTCGCCGAGCGCGTTAATGGTCCCGGAATTATTGACGGTGACCGTGTTGCCGGTATTGCCGGTCCCGCCGGTGCCGCCGACCGCAAAGCTCAGATTGACAGAATCCGACCCGCCAGCGGCCAGCGAGCCGCTCGACCCGCCTGTACCGCCGCCGCCGCCAACGGACTCGGCATAAATACCGTGAGCGCGGTACCCACTCGTCTGGATGTTCGAGGATGACGTCACGTCGACGATGCCGGCCGTGCCACCCTCACCGCCTGTACCGCCGATGCTCGCCGCAACATTGACCGAGTCCGAGGAGCCAAACGTGGCTGTCAGGGCCAGGCCGCCATTGCCGCCACCGCCGCCAACCGATTGCGCGAAGACACCGTGTGCGCGATCTCCGACGGTCAACAGGAGCGATCCACTGGTATCGACAATGACGTCGCCGGCCGCTCCGCCGGTGCCACCACTTCCGCCCAGACCAAAACTGATTCCGACCGCGCGGTCATTGCTGAGCGTACCGGTCATGCTGCCGGTCCAGCCGCCATTGCCGCCGCCGCCGCCGACAGATTGCGCCATGATGGCGCTGGACATGTCGCCCGCCGTTCCGATGGAGGCTGTGTTGAACACTTCGACCGTCCCGGCCGTA
>NZ_CAJQOO010000154.1 GCF_905480005.1 uncultured Maricaulis sp. | reverse complement strand
CCGGCATCGCTGGCGAAGCGGTGGGTGAGGTGAGGGCCGGCGGAGCGCCGACGGGTAATGGTGAAGGCGCCCGCTTCATCAAGCGTGAGCGTGAACGCGCGGGGACGTATCAGGACAGAGACCGGCTGGCCGTCCTCAAATCCATCGGCATCGACAGGACCGAAGGGTGTCTCGGCCTGGCCGCCCGTAACGCGCGCCTCGATGATCTCGACATCCCCGAGCAGTTTCGCCGCCGTGGCGCTCACCGGGCTCATCCAGACCTCATCCGGTGACCCGGTCTGGATCACGCGGCCGCCATCCATCAGGGCCAGCTGGTCGGCGACGGCCATGGCCTCTTCGGCGTCATGGGTGACGATGAGGGCGGTGGTTCCGGCCGCGCGCAATGTGTCGACCGTGCGTTCGCGCAGCTCGCCGCGGAGGCGCCGGTCGAGGCCGGAGAAGGGTTCGTCCAGCAACACGACAGTCGGCTCCGGCGCCAGCGCCCGGGCGAGGGCGACGCGCTGCTGCTCGCCGCCGGAGAGCTCGTGCGGATAGGCCTTGGCCCGGTGGCCCAGTTCCGCCGCGTCGAGCTGGGCCTGGGCGCGGGCAGTCTTGTCCGGACCGGTGAGCCCGAAGGCGACATTGGCCAGCGCCGTCATGTGCGGGAAGAGGGCATAGTCCTGGAAGACCATGCCGACCCGGCGCGCTTCCGGCGGGATATGGGTGGTGGTGTCATTCCAGCACGTGTCGCCAAGGCAGATCGAACCCGCCTCCAGACGCTCCAGTCCGGCGATGGCGCGCAGGAGGGTGGATTTGCCGCTGCCCGAGGGGCCGAGGAGCGCCGTGATGCGCCCGGCGTGCAGATCGAGATCAGCACCGGCCAGGGCGGCGTGGTCGGCCCTGTAGCGACGCTCTGCGCCGCGAATGCTCAACACTGTGCGTGTGTCCGCCATGCGGCGTCCCCCGGGGCGTTCTGGCTAGCGATCCTGTCTGGATAGGTAGCGGGCCACGAAGATCATGGGAAGCAGGGCGACCAGCGGAATGAGGAGTGAGGGCAGGGCCGCTTCGCCCAGACGCTCATCGCTGGCGAAGTTGTGGGCGATAATGGCCAGCGTGTCATAGTTGAACGGGCGCAGGATCATTGTTGCCGGCAATTCCTTGAGCACTTCGACAAAGACCAGGAGTCCGGCCGAGGTCACCCCGGCGACGATCAGTGGCCAGTGAATATGCCAGACGCGCTGGCCGCGGCTCGCCCCCAGTGTGCGGGCGGCGCCGTCCAGCGAGGGGGTGACGCGCGTCAGCGCGGTTTCGGCCGGGCTGATGGCGGCGGCGGCAAAACGCGAGAGATAGGCAAAGACCAGCGCGGCTCCCGTGCCGGTCAGCAGGATGGGGAAGACCTCCCCGGTGATGGCGCGCCAGGCCGGGTCTAGCAGGGATTGGGTGCCGGAAAGAATGGCGATCACGCCAACCGCGGCGACAGCGCCGGGGACGGCATAGCCCAGACCGGCCGCCCGGGCGGCCAGGGTCGCGATCGCCGTGCGGCTGCGCAGGGCATAGGCGGTGGCCAGGCCGAGCGCGGCGGCGATCAGCGCGGTGATCGCGGCCAGGGTCAGGGAGTGCCAGCTGGCCGCGGCGAGGCCCGGCGCGGTCTCGGTATGGGCAGCCAGCCAGACCAGGCGGCCGAGCGGGATCACCATGCCCAGGGCCAGGGGCAGCAGGCAGGCTGTCAGGGCGCCGAGCGCCGGCAGCCCGCTGAGACGGATGCGCGGCGAGGGCTTGTGACGGCCGGCGGCATTGACGCTGCGCGCGCGGCGACGCTGGGCCCGTTCCAGGCCGAAGACCAGCATGGCGATGAAAACGAGCACGAGGGAGAGGCGGGCGGCATCGACCAGCGATCCAGCCCCGCTCCAGGCGCGGATCAGGCCGATCGACAGGGTCGGCGCACCGAGATGCGAGACCGTGCCGTAATCGGCCAGGCTTTCCATCACCACCAGTGCCAGGCCGGCGGCAATTGCCGGGCGGGCCATGGGCAGGGAGGTGCGCCAGAAGGCGGTCAACGGGCCGGCCCCAAGTGTGCGGGCGGCGTTATAGGCGTCTGCGGACTGGCTGGAAAACGTATTGCGGGCCAGAAGGTAGACATAGGGGTAGAGGACGAGGGCAAACATCAGCCCTGCGCCCCAGCTGCCGCGAATGGTCGGGAAGAGACCGCCGGTCGCCGCGTGCAGCGGTCCGCCAGCGGTACTGAGATCGAGCCAGGCATAGGCGGCGACATAGGCCGGTACGGCGAGGGGCAGGATCAGGATCCAGCCCAGTGTGCGGCGACCGGCAAAGTCGGTCCGGGCCATCAGCCAGCCGAGTCCGGTACCGATCAGCCCGGCGCCGCCGGCGGCGATCAGCCCAACCAGCGCCGAGGTGGCGAGATAGGTGGGCAGGCGTGTGCCGGCGAGATGGCGCAGATAATCACCGGTCTCGCCGGACAGGCCGATCCAGATCACAGCCAGGATCGGAGCCGCGCACAGGGTCGCGGCGAGGATGGCCAGGCTGGTGGCGCGCCCGGGCAGGATCCGGCCCGGGCGCGTGAAGGCAGTCGCCGGGCGCACGCCTACTGCCAGCCGACCCGGTCAAAGATGCGCTGGGCCGTCTCATTGTGATCGCCCAGATCGGAGACATTCAGATCGTCTTCCACGAAGGGCAGCATCGCCGCGAGGGTCGGGTTTTCCCAGCTGACATCGGTGCGGACCGGGATTTCATTGGTCATCTCGGCAAAGGCGCGCTGGGCTGTGTCGGAGAAGAAATACGCGATCAGGGCGCGGGCATTGTCCGTGTTCGGCGCGTTCACGGCGATGCCGGCACCGGACACGTTTACATGGGCGCCGGTCGTGTCCTGATTGGGGAAGAAGAGCGTCACCTGGGCCGCGGCAGCCTGGGCGGCCGGGTCGTCGGAATTGACCATCATCGCGTAGTAGTAATGGTTGGTGATGGCGACATCGCACTCGCCGGCAGCAATCCCGTTGATCTGGGTGCGGTCACCGCCTTGCGGGTCGCGCGCCATGTTGTCGACAATGGCCTGGGCCCAGGCCTGCGCTCCCTCTTCGCCGAGATGGGCGACCAGGGACGCCAGCAGGGACTGGTTATAGGCATTGCCGCTGCCACGGACACAGATGCGGCCCTGCCATTGCGGATCGGCGAGGTCCTCATAGGTCGTGATTTCGCCGGGCTGGACGCGTGTGTTCGACCAGGCAATCACGCGGGAGCGCTTGGCGAAGCTGACCCAATAGCCTTCCGGGTCAACCAGATTGGCCGGGACCGAGCCGGTCAGGTCGGAGAAATCGGTCTGCGCGAACAGGCCGGCCTGTTCAGCGCGGTGCAGGCGAGCGGCGTCGACCGTGATGATGACATCGGCCGGGCTGCGCTCGCCATCGGCGCGCACGCGCTCGATCAGCTGGTCGCCATTGGCCGAGACGAGATTGACCTCGATACCGGTCTCTTCGGTGAAGGCAGCATAAATCGCGGCGTCGCTGGAATAGTGGCGGGCGCTGTAGACATTGACGACTTGCGCGGTCTCGCTGACCTCATCGGCCGGCTGGGAACAGGCTGCGACAGCGAGGCTGGCAGCAAATGCGAGGAGTTTCACCGATTTCATGGCTCACCTGTTAAGACTGACTTGCAACACCTCTCCCATTTCTGAGAATGTTTCGCAAGAAGTCCGTGCAGGAATGGGCTGCGCCATGGCGCCGCAGGCAGGTGCGCGCGGTGCGGGGCAGGGGGATTCGCGAGGAATCAATGCGCATGCCCGCGGGCTTCATCGGTCAGCTGGGGCGGGGAAGTCTGGAAATGGTGGGCGATACTGGGATTGAACCAGTGACCCCCTCGGTGTGAACGAGGTGCTCTCCCGCTGAGCTAATCGCCCGGGTGTTTCCGGAAAGCGACCGTATAAGCAGGCACTTCGGACGGGTCAACTACGCGAGGAAGTTGAAGTGCAGATGACACTTGCGGCGCGTGCGACAACTTGCCACACCATCATACTCTCGTCATATGCGCCTGCTCCCTATATCAGCCTCCACCAAGCTGGAATTCGGCCGCAGTGGCCGGTCCCGTCAATCACCCGATTGGACGCAATTCCCGGCCGAGGAGAGCTTCGGTCGAGCAGGAGGTTTTGTTCATGAGTAATGATCTGTGCACGCCCGACGGTGCGCGTCGTCTGAAAGCCCGCATTGAAGCCTATTGGGCCGAGCGTGGCTATGATGTCTCCGTTGACCTCGTGGAAGCCGGCTTCATGCCCGCCATGCGGTCTGCCCGCACGGATGTGCGCTCCAACCTCGTCAACGGCATGCCGACCCGCGCTGCCAATGACGCTGGTCGCGAGCGTCGCACGGCCTGATTTCAGGCCCTCGCCCGCCACAGTTCGGCGAGCGCCAGCGGTACATCGCTGAATGAATGAATGACCCGGTCGGCTCCCAAGGAGTCGGCCGGTCTTTCACTATAGCCATAACTCATCACAATGCTGGGCAGGCCCGCCGCGGCCGCCGAGGCGACATCCGGTTCGCTGTCCCCGACCAGGGCGGCACGCGCATAACCGCCGCCGAGTGACTCCAGCAAATGATCCGGCGCCGGCTTCTTGGCCGTTGTGCGATCCGGCCCGATGATCCGGTCGAAATATCCCGCCAGACCCGTCTCCGCCATCAGGGCGTCCGACAGGACGGAGGGCTTGTTGGTGCAGACAGACAAGCGGCTGCCGCGCGTGCGCAACCAGTCCAGCGTCGCTTCCACACCGTCGAAAACCTGACTGTCGGCACAAATGTCGGCGGCATAGATCTCGATGAAGTCGGCGACCGCCGCATCGGCACCCTCAAGCGTGCGGCCCTGGCTGTCATGGGCCCGTTCGAGCAGGGCGCGCGCCCCGCGCCCGACCATGGCGCGCACCGCGTGCAATTCCACCGCTTCGAGGCCACGCGGCACAATCACCGCATTGAGAGCGCGCAGCAGGTCCGGTGCCGTGTCGACCAGCGTGCCGTCGAGGTCAAAGGCTATCGCGGCGCCGTCAAACAGGGCGGCATCATCAAGGTCGGGCATGATTTCAGGCCTTTGAGCGTTGAAAGCAGGAGAAGCTAGGTTACGCACGCCGGAGCGATAGGCTATAGCGCCTGACAGGTCGAAACCGACGAATCCCGGAACAAGGAAGTCGCCATGTCCCGAACCCGCGCCGCCATCATCCTCGCTGCCGGCCAAGGCACACGGATGAAGTCCAAGACGGTGAAAGTGCTTCACCCGGTCGGGGGACGCCCCATGCTGGACTGGGCTGTGGCCCTGGCCGGCGAGTGTGGTGCCGGTGATATCGTCACCGTCTATGGCGCGCATTCACCGGCGGTGAAGGGTGCGGCTGAAGCGCTGGGGACACGAACTGCGCTGCAGGACCCGCCCAGGGGCACTGGCCACGCGGTGCAGGCCGCCCGTGAGGCGCTGGCCGATCTCGGCGGCGACGCCATTGTCCTTTATGCCGACACGCCCCTGATCACCGCGGCCACGGTGAGCCGTGTCTTCGCGGCGCTTGAAGCCGGCGCGTCAGTGGCCGTGCTCGGTTTCGAGCCGGCGGACCCGGCCGCCTATGGACGTCTGATCACGAATGAGGCCGGTGATCTGGACCGGATTGTCGAGTTCAAGGACGCCAATGAGGCCGAGCGTGCCGTCGGCTTGGTCAATTCCGGCGTGCTGGCGGCGCCGGCCGAGCTTCTCTTCGATCTGCTGGGCGAGGTCACCAATGACAATGCCAATGGCGAATACTACCTGACCGATGTGGTCGGCCTGGCCCGTGATCGCGGCCTGAGAGCGGCCGTCGTCATCGCCGATGGTGATGAGGTGCTCGGGGTGAATTCGCGGGCCGACCTTGCGGCCGCCGAGGCTGCTTTCCAGGCGCGCATGCGCACGCAGATGATGGCGGACGGGGTGACCCTTGTCGCGCCGGAAACGGTCTTCTTCGCGCATGACACGCAGATTGCCCGCGATGTCGTCATCGAGCCCAATGTCGTCTTCGGCCCCGGTGTGGTGATCGAGGAGGATGCGGTCATCCACGCGCACTCCCATATCGAGGGGGCGCATGTGGGCCGTGGCGCCCATGCCGGACCTTTCGCCCGCCTGCGTCCCGGAGCCGAGCTGGGAGCCGGCTCCAGGGTCGGGAATTTCGTCGAGATCAAGAAATCGCAGCTCGCCGAGGGCGCAAAAGTCTCTCACCTTACCTATATCGGCGATGCGTCGATTGGCGCGAACGCGAATATCGGGGCCGGGACCATCACCTGCAATTACGACGGATATGACAAGCATCGTACGGTGATCGGCGCCAATGCCTTCATCGGGTCGAATACCTGTCTCGTCGCGCCCGTCAGCGTCGGTGAGGGCGCTTTCACGGCGACCGGAACCATTGTCACCAGTGATGTGCCCGCGGACGCGCTGTGCCTGGCGCGGACCCCGCAATCCCACAAGTCCGGCTGGGCGGCGCGCTTCCATGCCGCCAAACAGGCCCGGAAATCCAGAAAGGACAGCCAGAAATGAGTGTGACGGACCGCCTGAGCGACAAAAGCCTGTTTCGCACCGAAAGCTTCATCGATGGCCAGTGGGTCAGGGGCGAGGGCGGAAATGATGTCCTCAACCCGGCCAATAACGACATCATCGCGACGATCGGTGATGTCGGTGAGGCCGGCGCCCGCCAGGCCGTGGCCGCAGCGACCCGCGCCTTCGAGAGCTGGAAGAAACGCTCGGCCTTTGAACGCGCCGCACTCCTGATGAAGTGGCATCAGCTGGTCATGGAGAACGCTCAGGACCTGGCCGTTCTGATCACGCTGGAAATGGGCAAGGTCAACAAGGAAGCCCAGGGTGAGGTCGTTTATGGCGCGTCCTTCATCGAATGGTCTGCC
This sequence comes from uncultured Maricaulis sp., assembly GCF_905480005.1. Taxonomy (GTDB): domain Bacteria; phylum Pseudomonadota; class Alphaproteobacteria; order Caulobacterales; family Maricaulaceae; genus Maricaulis. Next base: position 14,240 of record NZ_CAJQOO010000154.1, on the reverse strand, counting down.
GAGGAAGCCAAGCGCGTGCACGGTGAAACGCTGTCGACACCATTCCCGGGGTCTCGTGGCTGGACCATCCGTCAGCCGATCGGCGTGGTCGGTTGCATCACGCCGTGGAATTTCCCGAACGCCATGATCACCCGAAAATGTGCGCCGGCCCTGGCCGCGGGCTGTACCATGGTGATCAAGCCGGCACCGGAAACCCCGCTCTCGGCCCTGGCGCTGGCAGAGCTGGCCAAGCGGGCCGGCATTCCCGACGGCGTGTTCAATGTTGTCTGTGGTGACGCCCCGGCGATTGGCGGCGTGCTGACCGGTTCGGACGATGTCCGCATGATCGGCTTCACCGGCTCGACCGCCGTCGGCAAGCTGCTGATGAAACAGGCCGCCTCGACCGTGAAGCGCGTCGCCCTCGAACTGGGCGGCAATGCGCCTTTCATCGTCATGGATGACGCTGATATCGAGACGGCTGCAGACGGCGTGATCGCCTCGAAATTCCGGGTTTCCGGTCAAACCTGTGTCTCGGCCAACCGCATCATCGCCCAGCCTGCCATCGCCGACAAACTGGTCGCGGCGCTGGAAGCCCGCATTTCCAGGCTCAAGGCCGGTGACGGTTTCGCAGCGGGTACGGATGTTGGCCCGCTCATCCACATGGAAGCGGTGAGCCGTGTCGACAAGCTGGTTGTCCAGGCCCGCGAAGCCGGTGCCCGCATCGTGACCGGCGGCAAGCCGCTGATCGATGAGCTCGGAGGCTCCTTTTACGCGCCGACCCTGATCGATGGCGGTGACCCGTCCATGGATGTGTCCTGTTCGGAGATATTCGGGCCGGTCGCCTCGGTCTATCGGGCGGAGAGCGAAGCCGACATCATCAGGCTCGCCAATGACACGCCCTTTGGCCTGGCCGCCTATATCTACACCAACGACATCGGCCGCGTGCATCGCCTGACCGAAGGCATTGAGTACGGCATGATCGGCGTCAATGCGCCGATGGTCGGTGCGGCCTCGACGCCCTTTGGCGGGGTCAAGGAAAGCGGAATCGGACGCGAAGGCGGCAAGTGGGGTGTCGAGGAGTTCACCGAACTCAAATACGTCCTCCTCGGCGGCGTCGACCAATGAGTGCCGAACGCCAGAAGACGCGGGCCGCCGCCGCCGCGCTCGCCTATGTCGAGAACGGCATGACGCTGGGGCTCGGATCGGGGTCGACGGCGGAGATTTTCCTGCGCCTGCTCGGCGAGAAGGTGAAGGACGGGCTCACGGTGCGGGGTGTTCCGACCTCGCAGCGCACCGCCGAAGTTGCGACCGAAAACGGTGTTCCGCTGATCGATGTTGATCATGTCGATCACATCGCGATCACGATTGACGGTGCCGATGAGGTCGATGGCCGTTTCCAGCTGATCAAGGGCGGCGGGGCCTGCCTGCTGCGCGAGAAGATCATTGCCCATGCCTCCGATCTGATGATCGTCATGGTCGACGAGACCAAGCTGGTCTCGACACTGGGCAAATTCGCATTACCGATTGAGGTTGACCGTTTCGGCTTCTCGCTGACGGCGGGCCATGTCTATGACGCCTTGCGCAAGGCCGGCGTGGCGGCGCCGGACGTGCAGTTGCGCCGCAAGGGCGACGGGCTGGAGCCGCTGGTCACCGATGGTGGCCATTACATTCTTGACGCGTCCTGCGAAGCGATCCCGGATGCCCGGCTCGCCGATCAGGCTTTGAAAGCCATTCCGGGCATGGTCGAGCACGGCCTGTTCATTGATCTGGCCCGTGTGGTCATCGTCGGAGAAGACGGTGACGCACGGGTCATGGAATTGTAACACGCTGCACTATTCAACGAAGGTAACAGCATGACCCAGTACGACTACGATCTATTCGTCATTGGCGCCGGTTCCGGCGGCGTACGTGCAGCGCGTATGGCCAAGCAGTACGGGGCTGCCCGTGTTGCCGTTGCCGAGGAGTATCGGGTCGGCGGGACCTGCGTGATCCGGGGCTGCGTGCCCAAGAAGCTGCTGGTCTATGCCAGCGAGTTCGCCAAGACCTTCAAACTGGCCGAGAGCTATGGCTGGTCGGTCGGCGAGACGGCGTTCAGCTGGGAAAAGCTGATCAATGCCAAGGATGCCGAGATTGATCGGCTATCCGGTATCTACATGCGCAATCTCAACAATTCCGGTGTCGAGATCATCGAGGACCGGGCCGTGTTCGAGGGTGCGCACACGATCCGGCTGGTGAAGTCCGGCAAAACCATCACCGCCGACAAGATCCTGATCGCGGTTGGCGGCACGCCCTATGTGCCGGAGATCGAGGGCGCCGAGCTGGGCATTTCCTCGAATGAGGCTTTCCATCTGGAAGACTTGCCGAAGCATGTCGTCATCGCGGGCGGTGGCTATATCGCCTGTGAGTTCGCGCAGATCTTTGCCGGGATGGGGGCAGATGTCTGTCAGGTCTATCGCGGCGATACCGTGCTGCGCGGCTTTGATGATGATGTGCGCAGTCATGTCCATGAAGAGCTTGTGCGCTCGGGCGTGCGTGTGGTCACGCATTCCGTGTTCGAACGCATCGAAGCGCTCGACGATGGCCGCAAGCGTGTCCATCTCGATACCGGCCAACATATCGATACCGATGTCGTCATGTATGCCATCGGCCGCAATCCGCACGTCGATGGGCTTGGTCTCGACAAGGCCGGCGTGGCGCTCGACCCCAGGGGAGCGGTCAAGGTCGACGCCTTCTCGCAGACCACGGCGGACAATGTCTATGCCGTGGGCGATGTCACCAACCGGGTCAATCTGACCCCGGTGGCCATCCGCGAGGGTGCGGCCTTTGCAGCGACGGTGTTCGACGGCAAGCCGACCGCTTATGACCACGAAGACATTGCGTCAGCCGTGTTTACACAGCCCCCTGTTGGGTCTGTCGGTCTCTCGGAGGCTGATGCGCGCAAAAAATTTGCACAGGTTGATGTTTACAAGACGTCGTTCCGTCCTATGAAATTGTCGCTCACGTCCGAAGCCTCGCGGATGTTGATGAAACTCGTCGTCGACGGGGAGACAGAGCGGGTGCTGGGTGTGCATATTGTCGGGCCGGATGCGCCTGAAATGATCCAGCTGGCCGGGATCGCCGTGAAGGCGGGCCTGACCAAGGATCAGTATGATGCGGCTTGTGCCGTGCATCCGACCAGTGCGGAAGAGTTGGTGACCATGAAAGAAAAATGGACACCACCGGAGTTGAAAGCAGCAGAGTAAAATGACCTGGTCTCCCCAATCCTGGCGCGCCAAGCCCGTCAGCCAGATGCCGAACTACAAGGACACGGCCAAGCTGGAGGCCGTCATCGACGAGCTTTCCGCTCGTCCCGCTCTCGTCTTTGCCGGTGAGGCGCGGCGCCTGCGCCGGCAATTGGCGGATGTGAGTTCCGGCAATGCCTTCCTCCTGCAGGGCGGTGACTGTGCGGAGAGCTTCAAGGAGTTCTCCACCGAAGGCGTGCGCGATACATTCCGCGTGCTGCTGCAAATGGCAGTGGTGATGACCTTTGCCGCGTCCAAGCCGATCGTGAAGGTCGGCCGGATTGCGGGTCAGTTTGCCAAGCCGCGCTCCTCGGACACCGAGACCATCGATGGGGTGACCCTTCCGAGCTATCGCGGTGACAGCGTCAATGGTTCAGAGTTCACACTCGAGGCCCGCGAGCCGGACCCGCAGCGCCTGATCCGCTCCTATGACCAGTCGGCGTCAACGCTGAACCTGCTGCGGGCCTTCGCCTCCGGCGGTTATGCGGACCTGCACAATGTTCACCAATGGACACAGGACTTCGTGAGCGGCAGTCCGGCGGCCGAGCGTTATGCCGAGACCGCTACCCGCATCTCCGAAGCCCTGGCCTTCATGAAGGCCTGCGGCATCGGTCGGGACAGTGCGCCGTCCCTCGAGGCGGTCGACTTCTTTACCAGCCATGAGGCCCTGCACCTGCCCTTCGAGGAGGCGCTGACGCGGCGCGATCCGAATACCGGTCAATGGTACGCCACCTCGGCACACATGATCTGGACCGGGGAACGGACCCGTCAGCTCGACGGCGCGCATGTGGAATATGCCCGCGGCATCTCCAATCCGGTCGGCGTGAAATGCGGTCCGACCATGCAGCCGGACGATCTCCTGCCGCTGATCGACGCGCTCAATCCGGACAATGAGGCCGGGCGTCTGGTGCTGATCGTGCGCATGGGCGCGGACAATGTCCGCAAGAATCTCCCGGCGCTGGCCGCTGCGGTCACCAAGGCCGGCCGCAAGGTGGTCTGGTCGTCTGACCCGATGCACGGCAATACGCACAAGACCGGCAATGGCTACAAGACCCGCGACTTTGATCGCATCCTGCTGGAGCTCGAAGGCTTCATGGATGTGCTCTATGCCGAGGGGGCCTATCCGGGTGGTGTGCATTTCGAGATGACCGGCCGCGATGTCACCGAATGCGTCGGAGGCGCCAAGACCGTCACCGAGGCTGATCTGGCGGCGCGCTATCACACCCATTGCGATCCGCGTCTCAATGCCGACCAGGCGCTCGACATGGCCTTCCGTATCGCCGAGAGCCTCAAGCGTGTGCGGAACAATAACTCGGCCGTCGACGCGGCCTGAGCCGGGCTACACGTTCAAGTCCAGCCATCGGGCAAAGAAAAACGCCGTCCGGAGAGATCCGGACGGCGTTTGACGTAATCAGAACCCGTTGGACTGATTAGATGTCCTTGAGGGCAGCCGCCGGACGGAAAGCCGCCGCGGTGCGCGCCTTGGACATCATCGTTTCGCCGGTGCGCGGGTTGCGCACTTCACGCGCTTCACGGTGCTTGGCGTAGAAGGTGCCGAAGCCAGCGATCTGGACACTGTCATTGCCTTTCACCGAGCCGACGATGGCTTCGATGGCGGCATCAACAGCTTCGCCCGCTTGTGCGCGGGACAGGCCGGTCTTTTCAGAGACAGACTTGGCGAGATCAGACTTGTTCATAGGGTTCCCCCCAGTTGTTCGCGGTCCGGCAAGTACGGTCATCGTATCCGTCCGGCTATCGCGTGTTCGTTGACGGTCCATCAAGGCCAAGAACCGCCCGGGATTGCAAGGCGCAACAGGCGAATCCGAGCCAAATCGCTGTATTTTCCCGGTCAAAACACGGTTTTTCGCAGCTCGGCCCCCAAATTGCGTCCCATACGCAGCATGTATCACGGTGAACCGACTCGAAACGCACAACCCACGAATCGCCCGATTCGCATGCTCCCGTTCGCACTTGCAGCAGGTTTGGGCGCTTTTTTGCTCGCCCATCTCGCAGGTGCGGAAGGTTCCCTGGCCGCATTCTTGGTCGCGATTGCCGCGGGCTGGACTTTGGGGCGCCTGACCCGGCGCTGACTGCAGGCTGGTTGTGTTTTGCGCCAAGATGGGGAAGGCTGCTCCCAGTCTAAAGGGAGTCGTGATCGGGGTGGGCAACCGAATCCTCATTGTCGATGACGATGCCGTCAATCGCGAGATTTTTCGCTGGTCGCTTGAGGGCCTTTGCGAAATCGACGAGCTGACCAGCGGCGTCGGCGCGGCGGCGCGGATTGCGGAGGTCGACTATGATCTGGTTTTACTGGACGTGATGATGCCGATCGTCGACGGGGTCGAGGTCGTGGAAGACGTCAACCGTTTGCGGGCCGATCTCCTGCCACGCATTCTGGTCGTCACGGCCGCCATGAACCAGCGCCTGCTGGAACAGCTATCCGTTTTCCCGCTGGCCGGTGTGATTGAGCGTCCGTATGATCCGGAGCAAATCAGCGAAATTTGCGCCCCCTTCTTCACCAGGCAGTAGGGGGCCGGCCGACATCCATGCGCCAGACCGAAACCACCGAGCAGCGCCTCCGGCGATATAATGCGGAACTGGACCGACTGATGCAGGTCGGCCGTCAGACCGGTGACGACCTGGTGACCTTCATGCAGGTCGCCGTTCAGTCCCTGACCGGCATGCTTCAGGTCGAGCGGGCCAGTATATGGCTGCTGCGGGAGGATGGGGCGGCCTTGAACTGCGCGTGCCTGCATGAAGCGCCCGATGACCGGCTGTCTGGCGAGGGGGCGCTGAACGCGCACGATTTTCCGTCCTACTTTGACGCCTTCAAGACAGCGCGGGTGATCGCGGCGGATGATGCCCGCACTGATCCGAGGACCTGTGAGTTCGCGGTCGGCTATCTCGATGTGCTGGACATTCATTCGATGCTGGACGCGCAAATCCGGGACCTGAGTGGTCTGCGTGGCGTGGTCTGTTGCGAGAAAACAGGCGGGCAACGAATCTGGCACGAGGAAGACGTCGCATTCGCCGGCGCCGTGGCCGAGTATATCGGCCTGGCGATGGAGCTGTCCGAGCGGCAGCGCAATGCTGACCGCTTGCGCGAGTCGAATGAGAAACTGCGCGAAGCGGTCCTGCAGGCGGAGCAGGCCAGGGCGACGGCCGAATTGGCCAATCGGTCAAAGACCGAATTTCTCGCCAACACGTCCCATGAATTGAGAACGCCGTTGAATGGCATTCTGGGGGGCGTGACGATCCTGCGACTGGGCGTGGGGCCGAAGGAGACCGAGGAGTGGCTGGATACAATTGATCGGTCCGGCCGGTCCCTGCTGCACACTGTGAACGCTATTCTCGACGCCGCCGCCCTGCAGGACGGGACCTTGTCGGTTGAGATGACCCGGTTCGACATTGCGCGGGCCGCTGCCGAGGCCATCAATGTGGGCGGGCCGGCGAATTTTCGTGACGGAATTTCCGTGGACGTCAGCGGTGATGGCGCGGTGGATGTGGTCGCCGATTACTCCAAGACCGTGCAGGTATTGGCCAGTCTCGTCGAGAATGCCTTCAAATTCGCGGGCGAGGCGCCGAGGGTCAGTGTCGGTCCGGGCTCGGACGGGCAGGTCATGGTCTGTGTCGAGGACGACGGGCCCGGTCTGCCACTCGGCAGTGAAACCACGGTTTTCGAGCGGTTCAGTCAGGCCGATGGCAGCACGACCCGGACCCATGGGGGCACCGGCCTCGGATTGGCGGTCGCGCGGGAATTGGCCGAGTTGATGGGCGGGGTGCTGGGATACCGCCAGGCCGATGGTGGCGGGGCCTGTTTCTGGCTCGAACTGCCCGGTGGAGCGGACGAGGGCATGTCGGTCAGCTGACGGGCGGAACCTCGGACAAGGCCCAGACAATACTGATCAGCAAAGTCGTGATCCGGGCCATCATCGACAGGCCGAGGACGACCAGTGCGAGGGCAAGTGTCTTGCCGATCGTGCCCGGCCAGCCATCGGCGAACCCGGCCCTGATGACCGGTCCGGCGATCAGGACGAAAACACCCATATTGAGCACCATTCCCCATTGCAGGATGCCGGGCCAGACGACCGAGAGCATGAGAACGAGTGTGCTCGACACAGAGCTGGCAGTCACCGGCACGAAATAGCACTGGGTGGCTTTGAGAAAGCCCGCGCCCTTGCGCATCGCGGTCAGGGCAAACACGCCGGGCAGCATCAAGAGGGCTTCTATCGGGACGTAGAGCAGGGCGGCCATGGTCGAGATCGCGTCGCGGACCGCATCAATGTCTCGTCTGCCCTCACGCAGGGCATCAGCGAAGCCCGCTCCGTCACCGGAGGCCCGCCATATGATCTCGCCCCAACCGCCCCAGATCAGGGACAGGACGAACATCCAGGTCAGCACGCCGAACCAGACGCGCATGGTGGGCGTGTAACTGTGCCGGTCGCCGGCCAGGAAGGCACGGCAAACAGCGGCGGGGCGCAGGAAGATGTCGCGCAAGGTGCGCAGGCTTCGAAAGTTGAAGCTCAACACCTCGTCGAGCACGTCCTCGAGGACGCGGCGTTTTTCGGGGGTCTCGTCCTGCGCCCCCTCCGTCATCAGATCTTGACCAGCATCTTGCCGGTATTCTGACCCGTGAAGAGGCCCGAGAAAGCCGCCGGGGCGGTCTCGATACCGTCCATGACCGTCTCGGCCGGCTTGATTTTTCCCGCCGCCATCCAGGCACCGAGATCCGTCACGAAGTCGCCGAACATGTCGGCATGATCGGACACGATGAAGCCGCGAATTGTCAGCGACTTGCCGACGATCTGGGTGAGGTTGTCGGGCAGGGTCGCCGCGCTGGTGTCATTATAGCGCTGGATCATGCCGCAGGCGGCCATGCGCCCCTTTGAGCGCAGCGAGTTCAGAGCCGCGGTGAAATGCGTGCCGCCGACATTCTCGAAATAGCCGTCGACCCCCTTGGGAGCGACTTCGGCGATCGCGGCTGTCAGATCGTCTGTGGCCTTGTAGTCGACGACATGGTCGGCGCCGAGCGATTTGACGAAGGCGCATTTCTCCGGACCACCGGCCGTGGCGATCACATTGGCGCCCATCGCCTTGGCGAACTGGATGCCGGAGGTGCCGACTGCGCCGGCGCCGCCGGACATCCACAGGGTCTCACCGGGCTGGAGGTCGATCATGCGCTTGATGCCGACATAGGCGGTCAGGCCGGGCATGCCGGCAATGCCGAGAAAGGCCTGCGGCGGCAGCTGGCTGGTATCGATCCGGGTCAGCGCCTCGCCGGGGGCGACATAGCCCTCGCGCCAGCCGAACATGGATGACACGTGGTCGCCCGGCTTCAGGCCGTCGAAATTGCTCTCGACAACCTCACCGACAGCGCCACCTTCCATCACCTTGCCCAGTTCGAAGGGGGCGATATAGGTGCGGATTCCGCTCATGCGGCCGCGCATATAGGGGTCAACCGAGATGAAGAGATTGCGGACGAGGACTTCGCCCGGGCCTGGCGCGGGGAGCTCCGTCTCCACGACGTCATAATATTTCGGATCCGGTGCGCCCTTCAAATAGGCGTTCAAATGGATTTCACGCGATTTCATCAACCAACTCCCGTTTCTTTCTTATGGTGAGGATTGTTCGGCAGACGGCCCTGACGCCGAAAGTGTCATGAGGTCGAGGCCGAATGAGTTTCCCAGCACCCAGTCAACCGTGAGGAGGGTGCCGATTATCGTGATCAACATGGTGATCGGGAATACGGCGACAAGCCCGGCAAGTCGCAAGACGAGAGCCGTGACCGACCGGCCATAGAAATGGGCCAGAAGGATACCCGCATAGACGAAGAAGATGACCGCGCCGATTGCCATGCTGATCATCATGCCGGAGCCGCCGAGTGTATGCATCGGGATCAGCGCGATCATGACAATGAAGCTGACATTGCTGACGGCCAGATAGAGTTGCAAATGGCCCCAGAGTGGAATCGACGGCCGGTAGAGTTTGAGCGCGAGCAGGTAGGGCAGGGAAGACAGCGCAGCCAGCGGCCACAGGGTCAGGGATTGTACCGCTTTCAACTCACTCTCGACCCTCTCCAGGGTGAGGGGGGTGTCGAAGCTCATGCGCGAGGATGCCAGCCAGACGTCGAAATCGATGTCGACGCCAGCCGTCATCGTCTCAATCGTGGCGGTGGCCGGGGTGCCGAATATTGCGGCCGCCACAAACTGGAAGGAGAAAAGCGCGATATAGACCCGGATCGGGGACAGGTAGCGCGAATAATCGTGCTCGATCGCGGCGGTGGCGACAGCGACCGGGCTGAGAAAATAGTCCCGCATCGTCCGGAAAATGCGCGCGTCGACATCGAAAGCAGCGATGGAGATGGAATCGAGCGGCGTATCGCCGGTCCGGCCTTTCGGTTCACCCTGATTGTCTTGCGTATCCGTCAAGCGTATTCCCCCGTGTCTGCGCCATCCTAGGCCCGGTCTGTGCGGGTGCAAGGCGTGATTGTGCGTCCGGGCGACAGCGGATCGCAGCGACTGCCCTGCAATTGCCCGAAACAAGTGGTGATGCATGCCGTGCTTGATCGTGACGGCGGCGACGCTATTCACGGCGCCATAAAACGAGGTGAGTTCATGACATCCAATTCTCGCATCCTGCGGACCGGCATTGTCGGTGCCGGCGTGTTCGGCGGCTTTCACGCGTCGAAATACGCCGCACATGAGCGGGTCGAGCTGGTGGGTGTCTACGAGCCGGATCTCGAGCGTGCCCGCGCGCTGGCCGAGAAGCACGGGGCCCAGGGATTCGACAATTTCGCCGACTTCCTCGACCAGGTCGACGCCATCACCGTGGCGAGCCCGGCCGTGCACCATTTCGAGGCCGCCGCGACCGCACTCGCGATGGGCAAGCATGTCCTGGTGGAAAAGCCGATCGCCTCATCGGTCGAGGAGGCGCGTGAATTGATCACGCTGGCCTCCAAATATGGGTGTGTCCTGCAGGTCGGTCACCAGGAGCGTTTCGTGTTCAACGCGATGGGCCTGTTTGCGGTCGACGCGACGCCGATAAAGGTCACTGCCAGCCGGATGGGCCCGCCTTCAGATCGGTGCCTGGATGTCTCGGTCACGCTGGATCTGATGGTCCATGACCTCGACCTCGTCATCGCCTTGTCCGGCGGCGCGGTGAAGACGGTGAAGGGTCTGGTCGATGAAGGCCGTTACGGGCATCCGGATGTCGCCAAGGCTCATCTGGTCTTCGACAATGGCTGTACGGCTGATCTGATCGCCAGTCGTGTGCATCATGAACGGGACCGCAAGATGCGGGTCGAATATGAGACCGGCGTTCTGGAGATCGACTTCGTCGCCAAGACATTCGAAAACTCCACGCCCTACGACCTCAATCCCGACTTTGCCGACGACCCCAGCGCCAGGGATTCCCTGGGCGCGAACGTCAATGCCTTCATCGCCTCGGTGCTCGATGGTGCGCCCGTCGTGGTGCCGGGAATTGCCGGCTTGCGGGCGCTGGACGCGGCGCGGGCAGTCGATGGTGCGCGCACCTACGGCAGCTGACCGGGTCGGTATGACGGGCCCGTTCCGGGCGCGTCACCACTTGCGGTCGCTCGCGGCGCGGTCTAAGTCGCGCGCATGACCGATCGTATCCTGCTCGTTACCGCCCAGCTCAACCCGGTCGTCGGGGATATCGCGGGCAATCTGGCCAAGGCCCGTGCGGCCCATGCCGAGGCGCGTACGCGCGGCGGCGATATGGTTGTCTTCCCGGAAATGTTCCTGATGGGCTATCCGCCCGAGGATCTGGTGCTCAAACCCTCGGCGGTGGAAGCCTGCCGTGCGGCACTGGATGACCTGGCCGCCATCACGCGCGGCGGGCCGGCCATCCTCATCGGTCTGCCCTGGCGCCAGAACAAGCGTCTGCACAATGCTGTCGCCTTGCTTGATGAGGGGCAGCTCGTGGCGCTGCGCTTCAAGCATGAATTGCCCAATTACGCAGTCTTCGACGAGAAGCGTGTTTTCGCGCCGGGCCCGGTGCCGGAGATCGTCAAGTGGCGCGGTATCAAGCTCGGCCTGCCGATCTGCGAGGATTTGTGGCTGGGAACTGTCCCGGAGGCGCTGATCGCGCAAGGGGCGGAGATGATCATCACGCTCAATGGCTCGCCCTGGCGGCGGACGATCGAGCGCGAACGCAAACAGGCTTTCTCCAGCTGGTACGACAAGTGGGACAGTCCCAAGGCGATGATTTTCGTCAACCAGGTGGGGGGGCAGGACGAGCTTGTCTTTGACGGAGCCTCCTTCTCGCGTGACAGCGAGGGGCGTGAGGTCCAGCGCCTGCCCGCCTTCGAGGAATGCATCGACGCGGTCGAATGGCTGAAGACCGACAAGGGCTGGTTTGGCGCCGGTGGTCAGGTGGTTTCGGTAAAGTCCGGCCTTGAGGCTGACTGGAAAGCCATGACCCTCGCCTTGCGCGATTACATCGAAAAGAACGGGTTTCCGGGCGTCGTACTCGGCATGTCCGGCGGTATCGACAGCGCCATTTCGGCCGCGATCGCCGTCGACGCATTGGGGGCCGACAAGGTCTGGGCGGTAATGATGCCGTCGAAATATACCAGCCGGGAAAGCTTCGAGGACGCCAAGGCCTGTGCCGAGGCGCTGGGCATTCGCTATGACATCATTGATGTCGAGCCGACGATTGCCTCCTTCAACGCTATCCTCTCGACGCCCTTCAAGGGGACGAAGCCGGACACGACCGAGGAAAACCTGCAATCGCGGGCCCGCGGCGTGGTGCTGATGGCGTTGTCCAACAAATTCGGCCCGATGGTGCTCTCGACCGGCAACAAGTCGGAAATGGCCGTTGGCTATGCGACCCTCTATGGCGACATGAATGGCGGCTATAACGCTCTCAAGGACATCTACAAGACGGAAGTCTTCGAGCTGGCCTGGTGGCGCAATTCGGCCAATCACCAGGTCGGTCTCGGCCCGGTCGGCCAGGTCATTCCCGAGCGCATCATCACCAAGCCGCCTTCGGCCGAACTGGCCGAGGACCAGAAGGACCAGGACAGCCTGCCGCCCTATGATGTACTCGACGCCATTCTCTACGGCCTGATCGAGGAAGAGCGCTCGGTCCGCGAACTGGTCGCCGACGGTCATGCCGAGGCCGAGGTCAAGCGCATCGAGAACCTGCTCTACCGCGCCGAATACAAACGCCGACAGGCCCCGCCCGGCGTCAAGATCGGTCCCAAGAATTTCGGACGGGATCGGCGCTATCCGATCACCAATCGCTTCCGGAACTAAGCCTGGGACAGATCGGACGGGGTGAGACGCGCCAGCACCTCCTGGCGCTTGCGTGATCCATTTTTCCCGGGCGCAGACCCGGGACCCACAGATGCTTCCGGCAAGCGATGAGTCTCACGTTGGTCCCGGATCGCGCTGACGCGCGTCCGGGAAAAGTGTTCTGCGGAACTGCGCCCAAAGCGCCGCTCCACCACCTGCGTCACCCCGCCACATTTTTGTAATCCGTTGTTTCTGTCAGAACAGAAATAACGGAATGGAGGTGGACATGACGGTTTTGGCGCAGCTTCCCGGAAGCGAGTGCAATCCGGCCCTGCAGTTTGTGGATGCCGAGACTGTCACGACCCGCTCCGCACCGTGTCACCCGGTGACCGCCTGGCTTGCCGGGTGCGCCGCGGCAGCCTTGACCGCCTACTGGGCAATTGGGCTGGTCAGTCTGGCGGGGGGTGAAACGGCGCCGGGCGACTTCGTGCGAACCCTGATAAGGGCGCTGCCCGGCGCAGCAGGTTACGCCCTCCTGGTCGCGTTCCTGACGAGTATTCCCATGCCGCTTCTGGTCTTTGTTGAACGCGCCGCCGGGTGGCGCCGCGGCATCTCGGACCTTTTGGCAGGTGCCGCGATGGGCGCCCTCTATGCGCAGCTTTTCGGTTGGCCGCTGCTGGACGGGCCGCGCGGCGTCGCCATCACAGCCTTCGCGGCTTTCAGCGGCGGTGTCGGCGGTCTGGCCTACTGGCTGGCTGCTGGGAGACCCGGTCATGAACTGACCATCAACCGGCCCGGTCAGGGCCACCCCGTCGCCCAGCTGAGGGCGGATTGAGCGCCACAAATGACGGGCGCGGTGAAAGGGAGATGATAATGGGCAGGTCGAACAAGATTCTGGGGAAAGCGCCCGTGCGGGCGTTCGGTTCCTGGGTGCTGGCCAGCTATGTGTCCGGCGTCCTGATCTCGATGGGTTTCGGTGCATACATGCTGCTGGCTGAATCGGCGAACGCAGAGGCAGGCCTTCTCGCGATCACCATGTCACCGCTCTATGGCTTGTTTGTGGGTGTTTTCGTCATCGCATTGACGGCGTTGCCGATGCTTGTTCTGACCAGCCTCGTACGGCGACTTGGCTTGAGGCGTCCGCGAGCGGACCTTTGCGCCGGCGCGCTCATGGGGGCGGGCCTCGTCCAGATGTTCGGTCTTCCGATCATCTGGGGCGCCAATGGCACGCCTCCTTGGCTGGCGGGCCTCGCTCTGACAGCCAGCTTCGCGGCCGCCGGCGCGATCAGCGGCTGGGTCTATTGGCGGGTCGCCGGTCGTCCGGGGCGTATTGAGGATCCGGCCGGCGAGGCGTTGAATGCGCATGTCTTCGACTAGCGAGCCCGCCCCCATCCGCACCCCCCGCTTGCCCCGATGCCCTGACAGCGCTAAGCCCTGCGCCTCAAACTCAGTGAGGCTCCACGTCGATGACCAAAGTCCGTTTTGCGCCCAGCCCGACCGGCAAGCTTCATGTCGGCAATGTCCGCACCGCGATCTTCAACTATCTGTTCGCGCGCAAGGCCGGTGGCACCTTTGTGCTGCGTATCGACGATACCGATGTGGAACGCTCCACCCAGGCCTTCGAGGACGGCATTCGCGCCGACCTGACCTGGCTGGGCATTTCCTGGGACGAGACCTTCAAGCAGTCCGACCGCTTCGACCGCTATGCGGCCGCCGCCGAGAC
>NZ_CAJQOO010000153.1 GCF_905480005.1 uncultured Maricaulis sp. | reverse complement strand
ATAACAACAATGTCAAAGAGCCGGGCCAAAACAACCGAAGTCGCTAAACCCGTAACCAGAGCTGAACATCACTGCCGCCCCGGCCAAGGAGGGCGGTGTTTAGGCCGCCCCATTCTCGAAGTCAATCGCGTTTTTCAGGGTTTCTGCAGAGCGTCCTGTCCAGCGATGTTTTCCGAGGAAAATCTCGCCGGCGCCGGACTTGAATTGCGCCTGATGAAAACCTGAAGAGCGAGAGCCCTTCCCTCGTCGCCAGAGCCCCGTTTCCGTGGCCCCCGCTTCGAGGAGGGCGAGGTTTAGGGCTCGCGCTTTTTGAAGTCAATCAGCGTTTGCGGGAGTTTGTGCACTCTTGTGCAGTCGCGCACGCGATCCCCATCTGACACAGGGAAATCGGTCTGCAGGCTATTCATCAGGCGCGGCCTGGAAGGGCGTGGTCGGCCGCGCCTGGCCGCCTCAAGCGGCAAAGCCATCTCCTATCGCGGGCCATCCCGCACCGCGGCGCCGGAATCACACGGGTGCAAGCATGGGAGTCGGCGCCCTGTCAGGCCGCCGCTTCCTCGGTCCGCGGACGGGCCTGGGTTTGCTGGATGAGCTCGGCCAGCCCGTCGCGATATTTGCGACCGACACGGACCCGGGCGCCATTGGTCAACTCGACCGCATAGAGACCTTGGCGATCCCGCAGGGCCGCGGCAATCTCATCGACATTGACGATTGCAGACCGGTGAACCCGCAGGAAGCGGGCCGGATCCAGCCGCGCCTCCAATTGCTTCATGGTCATGCGCTCGAGCAGTTTGCGCGTGCGCAGGTGGAAATAGACATAGCCGCGGGCCGCCTCCAGCCAGACAATCTCGGACTGGCCGATCCGGACCCGGGCCCCGTGCCCGGAAATCCAGAAGTCGCGCGCGCAGGCGGCGGTGCCGACCGAGCTGGCCCGGTCACGCAAATCGGCCAGAGCCTCTTCCAGCAGGGCGGCGCGGGCCTGGGCCTGCCGCTCAACGAGGATTTGTTCCAGGCGCTGGATCGTCACCGCGAGACGCGCAGCCTCGATCGGCCGCAACAGGAAATCACTGGCGCCGCGATCATAGGCCTCGAGGGCCCGGTCCGGATAATCGCCGATCATCACTGTCACAGGCGCCCGTTCGCCCAGTTCGCGCAAAGCGACCAGTGCCGTCTCGAGCGCCGGATGGTCCACATCAAGGAAGAGGACATCCGCGGCATTGGCATCGCAGACAGGCAGGACAGACGAGGCGGATGCGGTGGCCAGGTCCACCTTCACCGGGGCGTGACGCTGGATCGCACGAACCAGATGCGCTCTGGCGAGAGGTCTGCTTTCCAGAATGACGCACCGCATTACAAAATCTCCATCAATGAAATCAACGATTTACATGATAGATTGCGATCGGGGAGGCGCGATAGTGGCGGGTCCGGATTGAATGACCAAACGCGGCCATGATGGGGCGAATGGAACCAGATTGGGTTTATCACAGGCCGGGTTGGGCCGAATTACGGGAATTCCGCGACGAATGCCGAGGGCGGTTTGTCGCCGAAACCCTGCCGTTCGCGCTGGACGCCGGCGACTCGTCACCCCGGGCCGCGCCTCGTCTCAAACACCTCGCGTCATCAACCGGCGAATGCTTCGGTCAGGCTGCGTGTCAGATTGAAATTCTTTGATCCCGGATACGCCTGGGCTGTCACGAGCCCATATCCCTTACTCGTTGCGTGCGGCGCACCATCCGGCGTGTCGCACGCAACCTTTTCGGCCACCGCCTCCGCTCCGAGATGTCGAGACCGTAACCCGATGGCAAGCCTGGACACAGCCGGTCGCCGCTATCCGGAATATCTGTGAGGGCGTCATGATTCATTCTTGGTGGCAGGATGGGACAACGATCGCGCCAGTGGGTTGGCTGCGTGTCATCGTGGCCACCACGCTTGGCTGGTCCGCGCTGCTGCTCATTTTCACCACCGTCCACTCTCTCGACATGTCCCGCCTCGGCATCGCGCACACCCTCGTCGAGGTCGTCCAGGCCCAGGCCGTCATCATGATTCCCTGGCTGGCCATCTTCCCGGTGATAGCCCTGACGCGGGTCTGCCAGCTCACGGCCAAGACGCCGCTCTGGATTGCCGCGCTGGAACTCACCCTCCTGGGAGCGGGCGGGATCCTGGCCATCTATCTGCACATCATTTTTGTCTATGCGCCCTTTATCGGCGCCCCCCCGGAACAGATTCTCGACCAGATCCCGCTCATCAACTGGGCCTGGGATCCGGTCATAATCGCCCTCACCGCCCTCCTCAGCGATCTCTGCACACGCGCCGCCCTGCGCGCACGCAATGCCCGGGAACCGGTTGAGGAAAGGATCGTCCTGCGCAATGGGCGTCAGGAAGACATCCTCGATATCGGCGATATCATCGCGGTCAGCGCCCAGGGCAATTACGTGGCCTTTGTGTCGGCCGACCGCGAATGGCTGCAACGCGCCACGCTCGCGGAACTCGTCGTGCAACTGACCGAGCGGGAGTTTATCCATATCCACCGGTCGCATCTCGTCCGCTCCTCCCAGATCACCTCCTTTGAACGCGCGCGCGGCCGCATTGTCCGCGTGACGCTGGCCTCCGGGCACGACTTCCCGGTCAGCGCCCGCGGCGCCGAGGCGCTGCAATCGCATATCGCCAACACGACCCTGTCCAGCCTGCCGGCCCGCGCACTCGACTGAGTTGACGCGCCTGCCGGTCTGACCCGCACACCCGCGCAAGGCCCGCGCACCCTGCCCTGTCCGGCCTTCGGAAACCTGACCATTTTCTGACAATCCGCACAGCCAGGACCAACAATGCCGGATGGGGGATGACCGGGTTCAACACTGGCCCGGCCCGAGCAGTCACCCAATGAAGCCACGTCCCCGTTCGGCCCGGATTTCACACCTTTGGGCAGACAGGCCGCCATTCGCGACACCGGCCCGTGACTGGCAACTTTCGCCTGTCAGTGTGTTCAGCCCATTCGGCTCTATCCGTCCCATACGCCCGTCACCGGGTGTTGTCCGACACCGCGCCTTCCCGCCGGCGCCGGACCCAGTTGCAAGGCGCCGCTTGAACCGGCGCCATCACTCCTGAGGGGATAAAATGAGAGACGAAGAATTCAAATCGCGCATCCTGCGATCCACCATCCTTGCCGGCCTGGCTGCCGCAGGCCTGGTGGTTTCACCGGCCCACGCACAGCAACCCGTGACACTCGACGATGCCGACGAGGAAACCGAAGAAACCGAAGACCGCATCGTTGTCACCGGCTCGCGCGTACGCCGCAACAGCTTTACCTCGACCTCGCCCCTGCAGGTGATCAATGAGGACACCATCCAGGAAGCCGGTCTGGTCGATATGGGTGAAATCCTGCGGTCGACCTCGGTCGTCCAGGGCGCCCAGCTGGATCTGCAGACGAATTCGCAATTCGTCGGCAATGCCGGGCCGGGTGGCCAGGCCGTGTCGCTTCGCGGCCTCGCCGCCGACCGGACGCTGGTTCTGATCAATGGGCGTCGCTTCGCCCCGGCCGGCGTTGAAGGCGCACCATCCTTCCCGGATGTGTCGCTGATCCCGTCCTCGATGATCCAGCGTGTCGACATCCTGCTCGACGGCGCGTCCTCGGTTTATGGCTCGGACGCTGTGGCCGGCGTGACCAATGTAATCCTGCGCACCGAGTTCGACGGCTTCCAGGTCGAGGCCTTCACCACCGTTCCGGAAGACAGTGGCGGCTCCCAGTCAAGCGCGAACTTCCTGGTTGGCAGCACGGAAGGCCGCGCCAGCTTCGTCTTTGCTGCGGAACTCGTCCGCAATGAGGAGCTGACGGGGACCCAGCGCGACTGGATGTCCCGCGATGGCGGTCAGTATTGTTCCTTCGACATTATCGACAATGGCGATGGCACGACGACGGAAACCTGCGGCACCGGGCATGCCTTCCAGTCCGGCCTCGGTATTCTCCTGCCCAGCCGCACCTTGTTCTACGGAGCACCGGGCACGACGGCAGCCACATCCGATCTCGGCGTCGCCGGTTTCGTCGATGGCCGTGGCCCGAATGCCGGCGGGTTCTCCGACCAGGCGCTGAATAGTCCCCGCGTGGTGAACACGTATGAATCACCGGAGTTCGAGCGTTCCGTCTTCTTCCTGAGCGGAACCTACGAACTGGACGACTGGCTCCCGGGGTCGAATTTCTTCACCGAAACCTCCTTCTCCAATCGCCAGACCTTCTTCAATGGAGGGCCGGCCCAGTTCACCGTCGATTTCAACGCCGACAACCCGTTCAACCCCTTCGGTTCGCCGGGCTCCATCCTGCTGATGGCGCCGTGGGACAATGAGGTCACCGTCGAGCTGGAACAGTGGCGGACCTATAATGGTCTGCAGGGCGATCTGGGCTTCATGGGCGCACCGGGCTGGGACTATGAAGTCTTCGCCGGCTATACGCGCTCCATGGGCTATTCCTCGCGCACCGTGACGCTGGAAGAGAATCTCAACCTGTCAGCGTCCGCGATCGCTGACCCGACCACCGGTCTGCCGGTTTGCGGCATTCCCACGCCGGGCGGCTTCTTCCAGTCGCGTACGCCGGAAACCTGCGTGCCGATCAATTTCTGGGCCGAGGGCCTGTACGGATCGGATTCAGCCTTCGATGAAGGCCAGGCCGGCATTGACTGGCTGCGCGGCCAGCGCGAGATCACGACCTTCGTGGATGAGCGCATTCTCGGCGGTTTCGTCACCGGTCCGCTCTTCGAGCTGATGGATGGCGAAGTCTCGGTCGTGCTCGGGTCGGAATGGCGTGAACAATCGCTCGACTCGCGCTCCGGCGAAGTGGCAGAACGCGGCCTTGGCCTGAACTTCTTCAAGGACCGGTCATCGGCAGGTTCCGTGGAGCTGTTCGAGGTCTACGGCGAAGTCGTGGCGCCGATCATCCAGGACCGTGCCTTTGCGCGTGAAATCACGTTTGAAGCCGCGGCTCGCCTGGTCGACCACGAATACTACGGTCAAAACTCCACCTGGAGTGCCCGCATGCGCTGGGTTCCGGTCGATTTCCTGACCCTGCGCGGCACGGCAGGCACCTCCTTCCGCGCTCCGAACCTGCGTGAGCTCTTCCTGGGTGGACAGTCCGGCTTTGTCGGTTTCGTCAATGATCCGTGTGGCGTCCCGGCGACTGCAGTCGCAACCGACCCGGTCACCGGTCTTCCGGTCTATGCACCGGGACCGGACAGCAATGGCGACGGCATCGGTGATCTGGACGGTCGCGCCCAGATCGTGCTGGACAATTGTACGGCTGAAGGCGTTGACCCACTCAGTCTCGGCGTGACTGGTACCGGCGGTTTCGAAGCCTTCCGTTCGGGCAATCCGGGTCTCGATCCGGAGACCTCCGAGGCGATCTCGTTGGGCTTCGTCATCGAGCAGCCCTTCACGGACGCCTTCGACCTGACTTTCGGCGTAAACTATTTCGAGATCGAAGTCAGCGACTCGATCCTCGTGCCGACGGCCGGTCAGATCCTCGGCAATTGCTATCGCTCGGGCAATTTCCCGAATGATCCCTTCTGTACGCGCCGTGTGCGTGATCCGAACACGCAATTCCTGGTCGAGGTGGACACCACGCCGTTCAACGTGTCGTCGAACACGTCGGAAGGCATGGACTACAACATTCGCTTCAACAAGGACTTAACCGCCTTCGGTCAGAACTTCTCGCTGACCTCGGATGCGGCCCTGACCCAGTCCACCGACATCACGACGACGATCACGCTGGGTGGTGTCACGAATGTCAACGAGGCGCTGAACACGCTCGGCAATCCGGAATGGCGCGGCACTTTCACCAACCGGCTCTTCACGTCGACGGATTGGGGTGATCTCACCTTCTTCCACCGCGCGCGCTGGATCGGTGAGGTGAATGTGACCGAGAATCCGAACTTTATCGGAACCGGGACCTCGGCCCAGTTTGATGTCCCGTCAGCCCAGTATCACGACATCTCGGTGTCGCTGTCGCAGGAAAGCTGGCGCGTCACGATGGGCATCCAGAACCTCGCCAATGAAGCACCGCCCCAGATCGATGAGGACCTCGGTGCCCAGGGCGTCGGCCTTGGCAGCCTGACCTCGCGCAATGTGCCGTCGGGTGGCGGATACGACCAGATCGGTCGCCGCTTCTTCATCAATGTGTCGAAGCGTTTCTAGAAACGGATCAACCGCAATCGGAGACGGCCCGCGCCCCTGGCGTGGGCCGTTTTCATGTCCGGTAGGCGTCAGCCTGAAGGTCGAACATCGCGGCATAGCTTCCGCCTTGCGTCATCAACGCCTCGTGGTCGCCACTCTCTGCGACCCGACCCGCCTCAAGCAGGATGATCTGGTCTGCCGCGCGCAAATTGGACAGGCGATGACTGATCAGAATGAGCGAACGCCCCGGGGCGAGCGGTCGCGCCATGAAGGCCGCCTCCGCCTCGGCATCGAGTGCCGCCGTCGGCTCGTCGAGGATCAGGATATCGGCGGCCTCATTGGCATGCGCCCGCGCCATCGCCAGGCGTTGCCACTGACCGCCTGACAATTCCACGCCTTCCGCGAAGCGCTTGGACAGGCGCGTCTCCAGGCCGTCGGGCAAGTCCGAGACAAGCTCCTGTGCCAGACCGGCGGCCAGGGCGCGGTTCATGGCCTCGGGCGTCAGCGTGTCCAGACCCAGGCCCGCCTCGACATTATCGCGGACCGACAATTTGTAATTTACATGCGGCTGGAACATCACGCCAATACGGTGGGCCAGAGCTTCCGGCTCCCACTCGCCCAGATCAAGGCCATCCAGCAAGACCCGACCCGAATCCGGTCGGTATAGTCCAGCGGCCAGCTTGACGAGCGTTGTCTTGCCCGACCCGTTAATCCCCACCAGGCCGAGACGGGTGCCGGGCGGCAGGTGAAAGCTGACATCGCACAGGGCGGGCGTGGGGGCACCGGGATAGGTGAAGCCGACCGTGTCGAAGCGCAGGCCATCACCCGGTTTCGGGCCCGCGACCTGCCGGCCCTGTGTACGCCCCTCATCGAGGTCCAGCAGGGCGAAGAGACGCGTCACATAGAGCACGTCCTCATAACTGCCCGTGAAGGCGCCCAGCAGTGCATTGACGGCGTTCTGACCCTGTTTGAGCAGGCCGATCAGCATGGTCATCTGGCCAAGGCTGAAACGCCCGCCAATGGTCACCGCGACGATCCACAGCTTGCCGCCGAGAAAAATGGCCGATCCCAGCACGCCCAGCGCCGATCCGATGAAAGCCTGTCGTCCTTGCATCCGGCGGTCGCCGGCATGCATGCCGGTGAAGAGGTCGGTGAAGCGCTCCATGAGCGGCGCGCCGAGCCCGTAATGCAGACGCTCTCGCGCGGCAGCCTCATTCGTCACCAGGCTCTCAAGATAATTGCGCTCACGCATTTGCGGCGAGCGCCCCGTGTAGAAGCGGTAGGCATCCCCGGAATACCGCAGATTGCCCATGAAGGCCGGCAAGCCGCCCAGGAGCATCAGCGCGATGAGCCAGGGCGCACTCGCTGCCAGCAGGGCGGTGATCGAGATCAGCGTGACAACAGCCTGGAGCGTATCGAATCCGCGCACGATCAGCCCATAGGGCCGCGCCGAGGCAAATTGCTTCGCATGGATCAGCATTTCCTGAACCTTGGGATGCTCGATCTGCGCCAGGGAAAACCGGTTGGCCTTGTCGAGGATCAGGCGTGCCACGGCAAAGCCGAGTTCGGCATGAAGCCGCGCCTTCTGAAACACCAGCCAGCGGCGGACAACCAGCAAGACCGCCAGGATAACCGCCTCGATCATGACCCAGCGCATGGCCGCGTCCCTGTCCGCATCCAGACCGGTTTCGATCGCGGCCACGACGCCGTCGATCAGGAGTTTGGACACATAGAGCGCCGCCGGCGGCAGGAGCGCAGCGATCACGGTCAGAACGGCAATGCCGGCTGTCAGGCCCGGCCGGGTCCGGGAAATAATCGCCAGCGTACGGCCAGCCGCCGATAAGCGCTCCCGCCAGGACGGGACCAGGTCATTGAGCGTGTCCGGGTCAGACTCCGCCATGATGGGTCACGCAACCCGCGCCTTCTGGGCGGCGGCTTCCTCGGCCATCTTGCGCGACAGGACCGCCCCCTTGTGCGGGAAGGCTTCGGTCGGGACCGGACGGTCAAGGAAAGGCGCGAGACGCTCAAAGCCTTCGCCCGAACAGATATCGATCACCAGCAGATCATCCGGACGATCCTTGAAGAAGGCCATCACATCGCGGACATGCTGGTCATAGACCCAGGAAAACCGGTCCTTGCAGAAATTATAGCACCCATAGACCGAGGCCCTCAGGAATTGGCGCATGCGCAGATGCACCTCTTCATCCGGGTCATTCACATCCTTGAAGGCCGGACGATTATAGTAGTGACGCGAGACCGAGCCGAGCCAGCTCTCCTTCTCCCGGACAGTCAGGACAAATTTCGAGCCCGGATACTGCTTGTCCAATTGCTGGTAGATCGGAATGGTCGTGATGTCGGTGAGACCGTCGAAATAGCGCAGCAGTGTGAGGTCATACTGGGCATTGGCAATCTCGATATAGGTGTCCTCGTCGATCGGATAATGGCTGCAGTCAAAGCCGAGCATCTGCAGGCCCGATGTCAGGCTGCGCGTACCCGTGCGTGACAGTCCAAGCCCGAAG
The DNA here is from genome assembly GCF_905480005.1 of uncultured Maricaulis sp. Lineage (GTDB taxonomy): Bacteria > Pseudomonadota > Alphaproteobacteria > Caulobacterales > Maricaulaceae > Maricaulis. The sequence continues at coordinate 5,144 of NZ_CAJQOO010000153.1, read as the reverse complement.
ACCTTGGGCTTGTCCGCTTTTCGACCGTAAGCGACACGATCCGAATTCGCCTCGAGCCAGGCGTCGAGATCGGCCCGCGTGAACGGCGCTTCTGACGTGATGCCCAGAGATTTGAGTTCGGCTTCGGCATGCTCCGGCAAGGCGGCGATGAAGTCATGGACCTCATCCGGCGTCGCCGAGAGCGGCACCAGGCGCCGGGCATATTCAACCGCGTGGCGGGCCATGCTGAGATCACAGAACTCGCCGTCGCGCGTCACCCATTTCTTCATCGAACGCGTCAGGCGCTCGCGCTGCACCTTGGTGCGACTGCGCAATTCGCGCAGGGCGTATTTCATGAAGATGTGATGATAGGCTTGGAAATGATCATGCAGGATGTCGAAATTGCGGAATTGCTTGGCCGAGCCCATGGGCTTCATGGCCAGATTGCGCAGACGCGATTCCGGCCGCAGCACGTATTTCATGTCATCGTCGGGAATCTCGACGGCGGCCATGGCCCGCACCAGGTCGATACGGGTGATGTGCACGCCGCAATGAAGACGCCCGCGAAACCGGTCAGAGACATAGGAGTCGACATAAGGCGCGTCGCAACTGTCGATAAAGGGCCGCATGTTTTCGAGGATAAGGCAGTCCGCATCGACATAGACGACATAATCACAATCATGCTCGATCCGGAGCATTTGCGACACGCATTCCGTGAATGGGCGCACATCGTCGATCACATGGACCGCATCCGGCTGGATGTTCTCGATTGCCAGCTCGAGCGCGACGTCACGGGTCCGCTCGTCAATCTGGCGGAAAACCAAATCTACTTTCGCCATGGTCATTCCCCCCACTGAAACGGCGAATTCGCCGTCGCAGCCATCTGCTCGAACAGGGCGAGGTGTTCGGGCTTCATTTCAGTTTTCCAGCGCAGATCGAGCTCGATCCGGCCGGAGTGGTTTTCGTAATAATCCCGCGTTCGTGAACCGAGACTGACAAACGCCTCCTCGGGATCGTCAAAGCGCGAACGCGCGGCGATGAATTGCGTGCCACTATTGCCGCCGAGAACATGGTGTTCCACGGCGGCGAAATTCGCCATGCCGGGCTGATACTCGATCCCGATCAGCCGGCACAGGGCCTCGATCGTCGACGCGCTATTCTCTGCGAGGTCTTCATAGCGAACATGCATTTTCGGGCCGTCAAAGGCCTCAAACAGGGCGTCCGCACTGGCCATCTTGTCGACCCAGGCCCGGATTTGTGCCGCCGGATCGCGATCGGGGTATTTGCGCAGGCGGGAATTGACCACAGCGCGGCCATCCCGGCTCAACTTCAACAGGACGGGCGTGCCATCGCCAGCGCGAACCTCGCCGGCTCGCGCCTCGATCCAGCCTTCATCCTTGGTCGAATCAATAATGACCCGCTTGCCCACATGCGCGGAGACCTGGGCGTAGAGAGGCGTATCGCCATCCCATTCAAAACCCGCCCAGACCGGGCAGTCCTCGCCGCAAATCTTGCAGACACGCTTGCGCAAGGGCTTCTTCTCGTCGCCGAGATAACGCGCCTTGCCGCCTTCGCCCATGTAAAATGCGTCTGAGTGACTACCGAGGATCATCCCCAGCAAGGTCGAGCCGGAATGTCCGGCTCCACAAATCATGACGGCCGTCAGCCGTGATCGGTCCTGCATCCTGTCCCGCTGCCTCTAGATGGTCCCCGCGGATACTTCTTGGCTATTGCGTTGCAACAAACAAGCAAAAAACGGTATGAGTCCGGCCGGTTCGGGATGTGCGGGCCTGCTTGGCACGCTGGTGTCATCGTGCCGCATGTTGGTGCAGTCTGGGCAGGCTATAACGTGTATCTGCATCGCTTTGGGGAATGTCGCATGAAACCAGTCCTAATCGCCCTCCTGCCGGCCATCACGCTCGCTGCCTGCGGCGGCAATGATGTGGCGGCACCCGGTGACGAGCCAACCGCCCCGCCTTCAATCGACCCGGCCTCAACCGCCCCGCCTTCAACCGACACGGCTTCAACCGACACGGCAAGCCGCGACGCCGCGCCCGATACTCCGGCCGAAGCCCTAGCGATTCTCGCCAGCCTCGGTGGCGATTATGTGGATGCCGACCTCGTCAATGGCGCGCGCCAATTCCGTCGTTGCCAGTCCTGCCACACCTTGAATGAGGGCGGTCGCCACACGGTTGGACCGAATCTCCATGGTGTGATGGGCCGGGCCGCGGCCGACGCCGACCGCTTCAGCTTCTCGAGCCAGTTGAGCGAGGCCGGCCTGATCTGGGATCTCGAAACCCTCGACGCCTGGATCGAGAATCCGCGAGCCCTGGTTCCGGGCAATCGTATGAGCTTTGTCGGTCTGCGCGACGCCGGGGACCGACGCGATGTGATCGCCTATATCGCCGTGGAAACGGCTGAATAACCCGCCGGGTCGCGCGGCTCAAAAACGCCGCCAGACCGACAGGAAGACGGCTTCCTGATCAATGGCATTGCGTCCGGCCGGCGTCATCGAGGCGCCGAGCTGCACGGTCTGGCGACCGAACTCCCGGCTGACGGAGAGTTGCAGTTTGTGCTGCTCGAATTCAGGGGCACCCGGCCGGGAAGGCTCAGCGCTCCAGACCGAGAAGCTCTGGGCGAGTATCTGCCAGCGCTCGCTGGGCCTCCACCCGGCCGTGAGGTCCAGGCGGGCCTCGTCGAGATAGGCACCGTCGCGCCAGCGCCAGGCGGATTGGGCTTCGAGGAAAGCCTGATCCCCCAGGCTTCGCCCCGCCAGGGCGCGGACTTCCGCTGCCATTTCACCACTGCCGAAAGCCTGGTTCGAGACATTCTCGCCCTGCCCCGGTATCAGCGCCGTCAGCTGCACCGAGGCGACCGACCGCGTTCCGCGCCACACTTCGCGGCGCCAGCCGATCTCGCTCGCCGACAAACCCTGGGCGGAATCAAAGGAGGGTCCCCGCAGGCGGCGCACATCCTGCCAGGCCAGCCTCGCGACCAGCGTATCCCGGCCCGTCACCCCGTATTCGAGATAGGCCGCGGTTTCATCCTTGTGGAAATAGCCGTCATCAACCGTCTGACCGGAGGCATCGAAACTGGTCTCGGCCCGGTCAATCAGCGTTGTCAGGATCAACAGGCCTTCGCCGCGCTCCTGGGGCCAGGCCCCGGCATGAGCCGACGCGTCGAGACCATGTCCCGTCGCGCCGACCAGGCAGGCAGCCGCGATCAGGTATCGAAGCCGGGGCTTTCGCGACGGACGCGATCGAGAACCGCGGCCCAGGCGATCTCCTTGAAGAACTCGTTCGACGAGATCTCCCCGGATTGTCCGAAGACGCGATCCTGCATCTTCTCGTCCCATTCAATCAGCTCTCCACCCGCCTGGGCCATGACCTGGATCTTGCAGGCACGCTCCAGTAGATAGATGCGAATATACGCGCTAAACGGGTGATCGCCAACCGACAACGTCCCATGGTTGCGCAGGATCATGAGATTCTTCTCACCCAGATCCGCGACCAGCCGCGCTTTCTCCTCGGATTCCAGCGCGATGCCCTCATAGTCATGATAGCTCACATCATTGAAGACATTCATTGCCAGTTGCGAGATCGGGCGCAGGCCACCCTTCTGGGCGGCCACTGCAACGCCCGCATCGGAATGCAGGTGCAGTGCAACGGCGACATCCGGGCGGGCATGGTGGATCGCCGAGTGAATGACAAAACCCGCCGGATTGATTCCGTATTGCGACGGCGGCAGCACATTGCCGTCCAGATCGACCTTCACGAGATTGGAGGCCGTCACATCTTCATAGAGAAGGCCGAACGGGTTGAGCAGGAAATGCTCGTCCGGTCCGGGAACCCGCATCGAGATGTGGGTAAAGAAGAGGTCGTCCCAACCGTGCATGCGCACAAGCCGGTACAGCGCCGCCAGGTCACAACGCGCTTTCCATTCCTCGGCCGAGACCTGATCCTTGACCGAAAGACTTGCCTGATCATCCATGATGTTCTCCCCATGGCTTATATCATTATCGCCAACTCGGCGCAGGATCGTGCCTGTCGCCCGTCCCGTCAAATATCCCGTGCCAGTCGAACCCCCGAAAACTGCCAACGGGCCTCCGGCGGGAAGAAATTCCGGTAGGTCGAGCGGACATGATCACGGGCGGTGGCACAGGATCCTCCCCGCAGGACAAACTGCCCGCACATGAATTTTCCATTGTACTCGCCGACCGCGCCGGGCGCCGGGCGATAGCGCGGATAGGGCGAATAGGCCGAGCGTGTCCACTCCCAGGCATCCCCAAACATCTGGCGCAAACCACCCGCCGCCGAGGCGGATTGCGGTGTGACGCCCGGATGAGCCGACAGGCCGGGATCAACGAAGCGTCCGTCGCACGCCCGCGCCCCGGTCGTCGCCGCATGCTCCCATTCGCGCTCATCGGGTAACCGCGCCCCGCTCCATTCGGCAAAGGCGCTGGCCTCGTAATAGCTCAGATGAATGACCGGCCCGTCCGGATCGAGGGTTTGCTGGCCGTGCAGGGTGAATTCCTCCCATCCGGCTGCTCCCTCGCGCCAATAGAGCGGCGCGATCCACCCTTCGGCCTGCACCCGAGCCCAGCCATCGGACAGCCAGAGCGTCGCCGTGCCATAGCCGCCATCGGCAATGAAATCGGCATAGTCGCGATTCGTCGCCAGCCGGTCCGCCAGGGCGAAGGGCGTGAGGATGGCTTTGTGCCGTGGCCCCTCATTGTCAAAATGGAAGCCACCGGCCTCGGCACCGATCTCGACAATGCCGCCATCAAACGCGACCCAGCCGGGCGGCCCCGATTGCGTCACCGCGCGGGATGTCTGCGCCTGGAAGGCCGCCGGCGCGAAGGGATGGCGCGACAGGACATGCTTGATATCGGTCAGGATCAGCTCCTGATGCTGCTCCTCGTGGGCGAGCCCAAGCTGGATCAGCGGCGCCAGGGCCGCATTTTTGAGGTCTTGGTTAGCGCCGAGTAAACGCATCATCGCGGCATCGACATGGGCCCGGTAACCCAGCACCTCACCCAGCGGCGGGCGGCTGAGAAAGCCGCGCTCGGGCCGGTCATGCCGATCGCCGATCCCGTTGTAGTAGGAATTGAACAGGTAATTGTATTCGCTGGAAAATTCTTTGTAGCCCGGCAAATGCTCACGGAG
>NZ_CAJQOO010000152.1 GCF_905480005.1 uncultured Maricaulis sp. | reverse complement strand
CGCAGGCACAGGCATGCGATCAGTCTCATGCTGGATCGCGGAGATTGGCACACCGGCGGCGATGCGGCCGAGGATCGGAATGTCGACCGTCGACTCGCGCTCATCGGACTCGGGCTTGGCAAAATTCCCGCGTACGACATTGGGGCCAAGATCGCCCTTGGGCACATTTGGACTGTCCATGGCGGCGGCCGACTCGGGCAGTTTGAGGACTTCCAGGGCCCGGGCGCGATGGGCGAGGCGGCGGATGAAGCCGCGTTCTTCCAGCGCCGTGATCAGACGGTGCACGCCTGACTTCGAGGCCAGTTGGAGCGCCCCCTTCATCTCGTCGAAAGACGGCGAAACGCCTGTTTCCTTGATGCGTTGATGGATGAAGAGCAAAAGCTCGTTCTGTTTCCGCGTCAGCAAGGTAACCCCCTTGTTCGCATTCCCTGAATCGGACTCAGTGCCGAGGGAACAAATCAGGAATAGGAGATTTTGTTCTACAAGTGTTCTGATAGGCCGTCAAGCGCGCTTGGTCGGGTCCATGAGGTTGCGTGTCGCCGCTTCGACATCGGCCTGCCGCATCAGGCTTTCCCCGACCAGCAGGGCGCGGGCACCGGCAGACACCACGCGTTTGGCATCCTGTGGCGTGAATATCCCGCTCTCGGCGACCAGAAGTCTATCCGCGCCCACCATTGGGGCGAGGGCGTCGAACGTGTCGAGTGTGGTCTCGAAGGTCCGCAGATTGCGGTTATTGATGCCGAGGAGCGGGGCGTCGAGGGTGAGCGCACGGTCCATCTCGGCCGCATCATGGACTTCGACGAGGACATCCATCGACCAGCGGGCCGCCTCCTCGAGCAGGGCCCGGGCCGTGTCGTCCCCGACCGCGGCCATGATGACCAGAATGGCATCGGCACCGAGCATGCGGGCTTCGGCGACCTGGTAAGGGTCATACATGAAATCCTTGCGCAGGGCGGGCAGGGTGACCGCGTCCCGCGCCGCGACGAGAAAGCTGTCAGCGCCCTGAAAGCTCGGACCGTCCGTGAGGACGGAGAGGCAAGTCGCGCCGCCTGCTTGATAGGCCCTGGCCAGGGCCGGCGGGTCGAAATCCGCGCGGATCAGTCCCTTTGACGGACTCGCCTTCTTGACCTCGGCGATCAGGCCCAGACCGCCCGGCGCGCTTGCCAGCGCGTCGGTGAAGCCCCGCACGGGTGACGCGTCGCGCGCGGCTGCCGCGATCTCGGCATAGGGGCGGGCGGTCTTGCAGGCGTCGATATGCTGGCGCTTGTAGGCGCCGATCCGGGCCAGCGTGTCAGGCATTGCGCTCATGGGTCAGGCCTCGCCGCTTGAAATGGCGACCATGCGGTCCAGCGCTGCCTTGGCGCGGCCATCATCAATGGCGGCTTCTGCCAGGCGCGTGCCCGCCGGGATCGTGTCAGCCAGTCCCGCCAGCATCAGCGCCGCGCCGGCATTGAGCACGGCGATGTCCCGGAAGGCACCAGGCGCGCCGTCGAGCAGGGCCCGGATCGCCTCGGCATTGCGCTGCGGCGTTCCCCCCTGCAGGTCGGATTCCGCGACCAGAGCGAGGCCCGCTTCTTCTGGGTGGAAGCTGTAGGTCTGGATGCTGCCATCCTTGAGTTCGGCGATATCCGAACCGGTTGTGGTGGTGAGCTCGTCCATCCCGTCCTGACCGCAAATGACCAGGGCATGCTGGCACCCCAGATCGCGCAGAGCCTCGGCAATTGGTACCAGCCAGCGCTTGTCATAGACCCCGAGCAATTGCCGCTTCACGCCTGCGGGATTGGACAAGGGGCCAAGCAGGTTGAAAACCGTGCGCACCTTCAGCGCCTGGCGAGCCGGACCGACATGGCGCCCGGCCGCATGGTGGGCGGGGGCATACAGAAAGCCGACGCGTGCCTCTGCGAGGGAGCGTTCCACCGCGGCGGGCGGGCAATCCAGCTTGACGCCGAGCTGGGCCAGCACGTCCGAGGACCCGGATTTGGACGAGGCGGCGCGATTGCCGTGTTTGGCAACGATCGCCCCGGCGCCGGCGGCGATAATTGCGGCCGTGGTCGAGATATTCCAGGCACCCTTGCCGTCGCCGCCAGTCCCGCACGTGTCGATCGCGCCGTCCGGCGCGGAGATGCGGGTCATGCGGCTACGCAGGGCGCGGGCACCCGAGGCGATGTCCGAGGGGCGTTCGCCAAGCGCGGCCAGCCCGATCAGGAAGCCACCGATCGCCGCGTCCGGCACATCGCCCGACATCAGTTCGTCAAAGGCGCCGGCAATGGCCGCGTTGGCAGGGAAGTCGCCGCGGGCAAAGGCGGTCAGGCATTCGGAAATGTTTTGCATGGTCAGTCGTTTCGCTGGGCAGGATCACGAACGGCCATCTGGCCGCTTACCGGTCATTCAGGACGCAGGACGGCGCCATCGATGATCCGTACGCCATCGGGTGGCCGGTTGAGTGTATCGAACGCGCGTCTCGTCGCACACAGCCGCGCGAACGGTGCTGGGCACCGGCGAATTCGGATGTGGAGCGGGCAAGGACGGCATACCTGTCACCGGGTTGAACAAAGCGAACCTCACCGAGTTAGCGCGGGCGTCGTGGCAATTCAACGATGACGGGCTGCAGTCGTCGGCCCGGACCGGCTCAGGCCGCAGCGGCGCGGGGCAGGCCGGTCAGGTCCAGGAAGTTGCGCAACAGGGCGTGACCCTGTTCGGAGGCAATGGATTCCGGGTGAAATTGGACGCCATGAATCGGCCGCTCGCGATGCATCAGGCCCATGATTTCGCCATCGGCGGTATGGGCGTTGGCGATCAGGCTGTCGGGCACGCTTTCCGGGCGCACCGCCAGGGAATGATAGCGGGTTGCGATGAACGGGCTGGGCAGGCCGGTGAACAGGCCGCTGCCGTCATGGCTCACTTGGCTGGTCTTGCCGTGCATGATGACCTTGGCGGAGATTACCTCGCCGCCGAACACCTGGCCGATGGATTGATGGCCGAGGCAGACACCGAGAATCGGCAAGTCATCCGGCGCTTGCGCAATCACGTCGAGACAGATCCCGGCCCGGTCCGGGTCGCACGGACCCGGGGAGAGCACGAGCCCGCTTGCCCCGATGGCCAGCGCTTCGCTTGCCGACATGGCATCATTGCGGATGACCGTCGTGTCCGCGCCCAATTCCTGGAAATAATGGACGAGGTTGAAGGTGAAGCTGTCGTAATTGTCGATGATGAGCAGCATGGTGATCTCCCTGGCGCCAACCTAGTCAGGCTGCCCGGTTTCGCCAATCCCGGCAGCGCATAAACGCCTGATTAACCATGCGGGCGCGAGCTGGGTGCATGGCCTCACTGCGTCGCACATCCCTCAAGGCTCGGCACTCCGCCATCCCCGCTTTCGCCGGGGCGCTTGCGGCTGCCGCCTATCTACTTGGCGCTATTGTGTTTTCTGCAGCCAGCAATGGTGCGCTTCCGGGCCCGGCAACTGCCTCCGCGGAGCTCCCGCCGCGCCATCAGGGGGTGCGTGTGACCCGTGCCCGCAATTTCGATTCGCTCGAATCGGCCGAACCGGGCGTTGAAACGTCGGCGCTGGCTGCACCTGTCGAGGTTGCCGCATCAAATATGAGCCCGGTGATCATCGCGGCAGAAAGCGAGACCCTGTCGGTCGACGGGCCCGCGCGACTGGTGCTGGTGATTGATGATGTCGGTCTCGACGTGGACGCCGCCCAGCGGGTTCTGGCCCTGCCGGTTCCGGTGACCGTGGCGATTCTGCCCTATGCCGAAGCGGCGGCCCCCTTGTCCGCCCTGGCGCGCCAGTCGGGG
>NZ_CAJQOO010000151.1 GCF_905480005.1 uncultured Maricaulis sp. | reverse complement strand
GCGCTGGCGCCGACCATGGCCGAAGCCCATGCCCAGCTGGGCCACAGCCTCCGGACCCGGCTTGATATCGACGAGGCGGACAAGGCCTATCGGATGGCGCTGTCACTGTCGCCTCAGGACCCCGGCTATCACGCCGACCTGGTTGGCCTGCGCGTCGAAGCCGGGCAGGGGGCGTCAGCCCTGGTCACGCTGCAACAGGCGATCGCCGCGACGGGCGACCCGCGACTGAATGAAGTCCTGGCCCGCGTCCTGTTGCGGTCAGGACAGCCGGTCGCTGCCCGGGGCGCGGCGGACGCGGCCCTGGCGCGTGACCCCGACGCCGTGCAGGCGGCGATGGTGCGCAGTGAATTGGGATTGCGGACCGGCGATCCCGCGGGTGCGCTGGCGGATGCCCGTCTGGCATTCAAGGCCAGTCAGGGGGAGGACTGGGCGGCGCGGCATGTCCTGGCTGAGGCGCTTCTGGTCAATGAGGACTGGTCCGGTGCGGCAGCGGTGCTCGATTGCGACGCTCCGGCAGCGCATTTGCAGAAGCATCTTGCGCTGCAATCGGTGGCCTGGCGCCAGACCGGTGACCCGCGCTACGCGCAGCTGTGCGACTATGACGTCTTTGCGCGCAAAATGCAGATCGACACCCCGCCGGGCTATGAGTCGCTGGCGGCGTTCAACGCGGCGCTGGCGACCAGTCTCGAGCGCCTTCACGCCGACGGCGCTGCGCCGCTGGAGCAGACCCTGTTCGGTGGCACGCAATCGGCGGGCCGGCTGTGGAACAGCGATGACCCGGTGATTCGGGATCTGGCGGCGGCGCTGGAGGCCTTGTCGCGCAAATATCTCGCCGAACTGCCCGATGACCGGTCTCATCCCTTCCTGACCCGCAATACCGGTCGTGGAAAACTCGCCGGTGCCTGGTCTGTGCGACTGAAATCGGGGGGCGGGCATGTCGATCACGTCCATCCCGCCGGCTGGATCAGCGCCAGCTATTACGTGAAAGTTCCCGAGAGTGTGATGGCCGGCGAGCGGGCCGGCTGGCTGCGACTCGGTGTGCCGGGCCTGCCTGGATTGGCGCTTCCGGCAGAACGCTATGTCATGCCCGAACCCGGTTGCGCGATCTTCTTCCCCTCGTTTTTCTGGCACGGGGTTGAGCCGTTCGAGAGTGACGAGCTGCGGATTACAGCGCCCTTCGACTTGTTGCCATACTGAGCATTGTGCTGCGGGGGCAGACAACTGGTTCGGGTCGGCAACTTGTTAGCGTTATAAGTCTGCGGCAAAGCTGCAACAGTGTATCGCAAAGACCGTTTGTGACGGTGAGATGTCATTGACCCCTCCGAAATCGCAGACGTACCTTGCAAAAGTGGAAAGCTTCACGGCGATCCGATTTGAGGGGGTGCTCGCGAACTTCTGAAGCTGAGCGGGGGTCCCTTTCCGTATACCTTACTCGGAGGGATATAGAGTGAGATCCAAGTCCTTGAAGACTTGCCTGATGGCAAGCACGCTGATCAGCGGTATGGCCTTTGCGGCTCCTGCTGTGGCGCAAGACGAAGACGTCGTTGTCGTAACCGGTTCGCGCATCCAGCGCACCGACACGGTGGCGCCGAGCCCGATCACGAACGTGTCTGCTGAGCAGCTCGCGGTTGTGAACACGGTCAACACCGAAGACTTCATCAACACGCTGCCGCAAGTTGTTCCGGCGTTCGACTCGACCTCGAACAACCCGGGTAACGGTACGGCAACGGTTAGCCTTCGTGGCCTGGGCACGACCCGTACGCTCGTCCTCGTCGACGGCATGCGTTTCGTCGGCTCTGGTCCGGCTCAGGTCGTCGACCTCAACAGCATCCCGTCCGCGCTTGTCGAATCTATCGACATCGTGACCGGTGGTGCATCGGCCGTTTACGGCTCGGACGCTGTCGCCGGCGTCGTCAACTTCATGATGAAGGACGACTTCGAAGGCGTCGAGATCAACGCTTCGCACGAGACCACCCTGGGTGACCTTGACGGCGAAATCTCGACCCTGTCCATCACGATGGGCGGCAATTTCGACGACGGACGCGGTAACGCTGTCATCTCGATGGGTTACACCGACCGTCAGGCCGTCTTCCAGGGCGACCGTGACTTCTCGTCCCTGAGCAACTGGGATCCGGGCCCCGGCAATGCCGCCAACGGCTTCATCTCCGGTGGTTCCTCGAACATCCCGGGCACCCGCTTCCGCGGTGCGACGTCGTCGAACTTCGGTGCCTATGGCGCTGGTATCGTCGCCGCTGACCCGAGCTGTGCAAGCAACGTTTGCTCCGGTTTCTTCAACACCGGCAGCAGCATCAACCCGATGCGCTTTGGTTCGCCGAACGACACGTATAACTACGCGCCGTCGAACTACCTGCAGCTCCCGCAAGAGCGTTACAACATCGCGGCTTTCGCCACGTATGAAGTCAACGAGCACCTCGAGCTGTACGGTCGCGGCATCTACGCGAACAACGTGGTCGACTCCCAGCTGGCTCCGACGCCGGCCGGTGTGACGCTCACCGTCAACCTGGACAACCCGACCATCCCGGCTGCCCTGCTTGACCTGTTCGTGAACGATCCGGCTTCCAACAATGGCGACGGCACGGCCACGATCCGTACCTCCCGTCGTTACCAGGAAATCGGCACGCGTAACTCGCTCCGCGACACGAGCTCTTTCCAGCTCGTCTTCGGTGCCCGTGGCGACATCAACGAAAACTGGTCGTATGACGCATTCGCGAACTTCTCGCGTTCGTCGATCTCGCAGATCCAGACTGGTAACATCTCCGTTTCCGCCCTGCAGGCCGGTGTGCTCTGCGACGGTGGCCCGACGGCGATCGCCAGCGGTTGCTCGGTGCCTTACGTTGATATCTTCAACGGCCCGAACTCCATGTCTGCAGCCGGCGCAGCGTCGATCGCTCGTACCGGTGCTCAGATCGACAATGTCGAGATGTTCCAGACGGTTGCGACGGTGACCGGTGAGCTGCCTTCCTTCCAGCTGCCGACGGCAGAATATGCTCCGGCCCTGGTGCTTGGTGTCGAGTATCGTGAAGCATCCGCTGAATCGATCCCTGACTCCGTGCTTGGCCCGGACGTTCGTGGCTTCAACTCCTCCCTGCCGGTTGCAGGTGTGGTTGACGTCTACGAGTTCTTCGCAGAAGCCGAGATCCCGCTCATCACCGGCAAGGCGATGATCGAGTCCCTCAGCGCAAACCTCGCCTTCCGTACGTCTGAGTACAACACGGTCGGCAACACCGAGACCTTCGCTGTGGGTCTTGGCTGGCAGATCAACGATCAGATCCGTCTGCGTGGTAACTTCAACCGCGCTGTCCGGGCTCCGAACGTCAACGATCTGTTCGCTCCGTTCACCAACGGCTTCCCGAGCGCAGGCGACCCCTGCTCCGGCGGCGCCAATGGTAGCTACTCGGCCGCCACGATCGACGCCACCTGTCTTGCCGCCGGCGTGCCGGCTGGCCAGATCAATCAGCCGTTCCAGGGCAATGCCCAGATGGAAGCCCTGTTCGGTGGTAACACCGGTCTCGGTGCCGAGACGGCTGACACCTACACCATCGGTGCAGTGTTCGAGCCGAGCATGATCGAAGGTCTGACCATCCAGCTCGATTACTACAACATCGAGATCCAGGATGCGATTTCCACGGTTCCGCTTCAGACGCTGCTGAACGAATGTCACCTGACCGGCATTCAGGCATCGTGTGACACCCTTTATCCGGCTGGCGCAACGACTCCGTCGCGTAACCCGGCTACGGGTGAAATGGGTGCCAATGGCTTCCTGCCGAACCTGTCGCCGATCAACGTGGCAACCCTGACGGCTGTCGGTGTTGACCTTCGCGTCGATTACGGTTTCTCCGCTGACGTCATCGGTCTGCCGGGCGACATGGCCATCACCTACTACGGTGGCTTTGTTTCTGAAGCTGACTTCACGACGTCCGCTTCGTCGCCGGTCATCCAGTGTGCGGGCCTTTATGGTCTGGACTGTGGTGAGCCGACTCCGGAGTACAAGCACTCCATGCAGACGTCTTGGTACACGGGGCCGTTCACGACCTCGCTGCGCTGGCGTCACATTGGTGCGCTTGATGCGGACCCGACCACGGCTGCGACCGTCTCCGACCTGTCGGACGACATCACCGCGAAGAACTACTTCGACATCACGTTTAACTATGACGTGAACGAAGCCTTCACGGCGACTGTTGGTGTGACCAACTTCACCGACACGGCCGTTCCGGAACTCGGTTCGACCGCTTCGGAGCAGGCCAACACCTGGCCGGCAACGTACGACACGCTTGGCCGTCGCCTCTTCGTGGGTGGCCGCCTGCGCTTCTAAGCGTAAGCTGATACCGAATGGGGAAGGGCGGGCCGTTTGGCCCGCCCTTTTCTTTTGCGCCCTGTGCCAGGCGAGGTGCAGATAGTGGCTTGCGCTGCGGCTGCGGCGCTCCACTATTACAAATATGCAATCCTCCTCCATTCCCCCTGTCAGCGCGCGCGCCTGGGCCGATTTCTGGAATGATGAAGGCTCGGCCGCCCATGTCGTGAAGAGCGAGCAGGATGCCGCCGCCCTGCACACGGTCTGGCAGGGCTTTCTCGGGCCATTGATCGCGCGGGGATCACCGCTCCGCTTCCTGGACCTGGCCTGTGGTGACGCTGTCGTCGCCCGGCAGGGTGCGACCATGGCTGGCGCTGCGGGTGTGGCGTTGGTGCCGGTCTGCTGCGATTACTCGGAAGCGGCTGTGCGCATCGCCCGCCAGGGGCTTCCCGGCGCGGCGGGGCTGCCGCTGGCCGCAAATGCGGCCCGGCTGCCAATCGCGGACTTGTCCATCGACGTCGTGGTCAGCCAGTACGGCGCTGAATATGCCGGTCCGGAAGCCTTCTCGGAGATGGCGCGCGTTCTGGCGCCGGGGGGCGATGTCCAGGCCGTGGTCCACCAAACGGGTGGGGTGGTCCACCTCCAGTGCTCCGACGCCGTCAGTGTCCTGTCAAACGTGCTCGATCAGCGTCTCCTGCGCCGCTTTGCCAATTTGCTGAAGCTCCTTCACAAGACGGCCTCGGCCCCCCGGCTTCCGGCCGGAGTGAAGCAGGCCAGGGCGCGTTTCGACGCCGCCTTTCAGACTGTCCAGGCCGCCGTAGAATCCGCGGGACCGGGAGCGGCGCGCGATCATGTCGTCCAGCTTTGCCGGGATCTCAGTCGCTCATTGACCAATTGGCAGGCCTACCGGCTTGTGGATCTGGAGCGCTGGGCGATCGACCAGGAAAATGCGGTAGAGGGCTTCCGCCTGCGCATGCGGACCATGACCGAGGCTGCGGTCGACCGGGCCGGCGCGGATGGCCTCGCTGCGCGGCTGGCATCGGCAGGGCTGAACGGGGTTGAAGTCGGTGAATTTGCACCGGCCCACCATACGCGACCGGCAGGCTGGATCGTTCGGGCGAGCCGACCCGCCTGAATCGCGCCCATGTGTGTTTTAGCTGTTTTCTTATGCCGCTTCACATTGTAGACAGCTGCGCTCCGGATGTGGCGGTGGTGCATTTACCGTGATACTCCGCGCGCGGTCCTAGGGGTGTAGCTCAGTTGGTAGAGCATCGGTCTCCAAAACCGAGGGTCGGGGGTTCGAGTCCCTCCGCCCCTGCCAGGCCGTTTTGAATTTCAGGTGGTTGCGCATGATGCCAGCCACCCCTTGAATAAAGGGCCCGAGCGGGCCAGATGGACTTGAATGACGCGGAACGCGAAGAATACGACACCGGCCAAAGGTGAAGCGGCAGCGCCCAAGAAAAAGGGTGTGGGTCCGTTCCAGTACTTGTCTCAGGTGCGCCAGGAAGCGCGCAAGGTGACGTGGACGACCTGGGGTGAGCTCTGGGTCTCGACGCTGCTGGTGCTGATCCTGTCCGTGATTGCCATGCTCTTCTTCTGGGCTGTCGACTGGGTGATCAGTTCGAGCATCCAGTTTATTCTGTCTCTCGGCGCCTAAGGAGGAGGCTGTATGTCTGCCAAGTGGTACATCGTGCATGCCTATTCGAACTTCGAAAAGAAGGTCGCCGACGCGATCCGTATCGAAGCTTCGATCCAAGGCCTGGAAGACAAGTTCGAGGAAATCCTCGTGCCGACCGAGGAAGTGGTTGAAGTTCGCAAGGGTCGCAAGATCAATGCTGAGCGCAAATACTTCCCCGGCTATGTCCTCGTGAAGATGGACATGACCGACCAAGCCTATCACCTCGTCACCTCGACGCCGAAAGTCACCGGCTTTCTCGGCTCGGGCAAGAAGCCGATCCCGGTTTCCGAGAATGAGGTCAAGCGGATCCTGGGCCAGATGGAAGAGGATGCGGAACGCCCGCGTCCGACCGTCAGCTACGAGATCGGCGAGACCGTCAATGTCATCGATGGTCACTTCCAGAGCTTCAACGGTGTTGTCGAGGAAGTGGACGACGAAAATGGCCGCCTGAAGGTTGCCATCAATATTTTCGGCCGGGCGACCCCGGTCGAGCTGGAATACGCCCAGGTCGAAAAGACGGCCTAGGCGTCAATCTGCGGGAGATGCCGGCACCAAGTCCATGCCGGGTCGTACCGCAAACCCCGAAGGCGCGAAGGGCGCGCCTTTTTAATGGAGTGGGAACATGGCCAAGAAAATTGACGGCTATATCAAGCTGCAAGTGCCCGCGGGCGCTGCCAACCCGTCCCCGCCGATCGGCCCGGCCCTGGGTCAGCGCGGCGTGAACATCATGGAATTCTGTAAGGCCTTCAACGCGAAGACCCAGGAGATGGAAAAAGGGATGCCGATCCCGACCACCATCACGGTCTTCTCGGACAAGTCCTTCACCTTCGCCATCGCGACCCCGCCGGCGAGCTTCTACCTGAAGAAGGCCGCCAAGGTCGCCAAGGGTTCGAGCACGCCGAGCCAGTCGATCGCCGGCACCGTTTCGCTGGCCCAGTGCCGCGAGATTGCTGAAGCGAAATTCGCCGACCTCAATGCGAACGACCTCGACCAGGCGACGAAGATCATCGCCGGTTCCGCCCGTTCCATGGGCCTGCAGGTGACGGAGTAAGATCATGGCTAAACTCGGAAAACGCATCTCGGCTGCGCGCGAGACCTTTGATCGCGACACGCTGTACTCGATCGACGATGCCGTCGCTCACGTGAAAACCAATGCCAAGGCGAAGTTTGATGAGACCATCGAACTGGCCATGAATCTGGGTGTTGATCCGCGCCATGCTGACCAGATGGTCCGTGGCGTCTGCAACCTGCCGAATGGCACGGGCCGCTCGGTCCGGGTTGCGGTCTTCGCGAAAGGCCCGAAAGCCGAAGAGGCCACCAAGGCCGGTGCTGACGTTGTCGGCGCTGAAGACCTGATGGAACAAATCCTCGGCGGCAACATCAATTTCGACAAGGTCATCGCGACCCCGGACATGATGCCGCTCGTCGGCCGCCTCGGTAAGGTGCTCGGCCCGCGTGGCATGATGCCGAACCCGAAGGTCGGTACGGTCACGATGGATGTCACCAAGGCTGTTGCAGCCTCCAAGGGTGGCGCTGTTGAGTTCCGCGTCGAAAAGGCCGGGATCATCCACGCCGGTGTCGGCAAGGCGAGCTTCACTGAAGCGGCCCTGGCCGAGAATGTCCGTGCGCTGGTTGATGCCATCGTCAAGGCCAAGCCGTCGGGTGCCAAGGGGACCTTCGTCAAGCGCATCGCGCTGTCTTCGACGATGGGCCCGGGCGTAAAAATCGACACGTCTGCCGCCGTTTCGGCGTAAAAGACTTGAGTTTCAGCCCGGACCGGATTATCCGGCCGGGCTGTTCCGGTCTGATTCACGCGTTTTGTGGGTTGGGCCGGCCTGTCCGAGATCACAGGGGGTGGGCCGAAAGGTGCCGCCTTAATCCAATACGGGCCCTGTGTGAGACAGAGCGAGATCGATCTGACCTTGTGGGTCTGTCGGTTCAAGCCCTGGGACAGGACGCGTCATGATGGCGTCCGCCCCGATGAGGGGAAGATGTCGTGATGGCGTTTTCACCGAGCCGTCCACGGTGGACGGCTCAAACAGGGAGTCCGCAAAATGGATCGCAATCAAAAAGAAGCGACCGTCGAAGAGCTGAATGGCGTCTTCTCGGAAGCTGGATCCGTGGTAATGGCCCAGTATTCTGGCATGACCGTTGCGGAAATGACGGAACTGCGCTCCAAGCTCCGCGAGCTTGGTGGCACGTTCAAGGTGGTGCGTAACCGCCTCGCCAAAATCGCGCTTCAAGGCAAGCCGGGTGAGGGTGCTGCTGACCTTTTCAAGGGTCCGGTGGCAATCGCTTACTCGGAAGACTTTGTGGCCGCGCCGAAGGTGATGGTCGAGTACGCCAAGGATAACAAGAAGCTCGTCATTCTCGGCGGTTTCATGGAAGAGGATGTGTTCGACGCCGCTGGCATCGACGCGCTCTCCAAGATGCCGTCCCGCGAAGAGCTTATTGCCACCATCTCCGCCCGCCTCATGGGGCAGGCATCCCAGGTTGGCCAGCGTCTCATGGCGCCGGGTCAAGGTCTTGCGGGGGCGATCGACGTCATCCGCGAAAAGGCCGACGCCTGATTTCGTCATTCTCCGCTATCGAACTGACACTTTGAACACCGCAAGGAATTGAACAAATGGCTGATGTAGCTAAACTCTGCGACGAACTTCTCGCCCTTACCATCCTTGAAGCCAAGGAACTCAACGATCTTCTCGAAGAAAAAGGCATCAAGGCAGCGGCTGCTGTCGCTGTTGCCGGACCGGCTGGCGATGCTCCGGCTGCTGCTGAAGAGAAGGACGAGTTTGACGTCGTTCTCACCGGCGCTGGTGACAAGAAAATCAACGTCATCAAGGAAGTCCGCGCTATTACGGGTCTCGGCCTGAAAGAAGCCAAGGACCTGGTCGAAGGCGCTCCGAAGGCTGTCAAGGAAGCCGCGCCGAAGGCTGAGGCAGAAGAAATCAAAGCCAAGCTGGAAGCCGCTGGCGCCAGCGTTGAGCTGAAATAGTCTCGCTTCGGCGTGACTGACACGGTGCTACGGGCGCGTGGGGTAATCCTGCGCGTCCGTTAGCCCGTCTCTGGGATACCCAATCCTGCCGCTGTCGTTCCAGGCGGGATTGTAGACCGGACCGGATGGTTAAAGATCCGGGCCAATCGGAGCGGCGCCGCGGGGGCGATCCCCGCATCAAAATGCGCAGTGCTGTCTGCGAAGGGAGCCGACATGGGTCTGTCGTTCACCGGCAAAAAGCGGATTCGCAAGTCTTTCGGACGTATTCCGGAAACCGTTGCGATGCCGAATCTCATCGAAGTCCAGAAGTCCTCATACGAGCACTTCCTGATGAAAGAGGTGCCTGCCGCGGAGCGCGACGACACCGGCATGCAGGCGGTCTTCAAGTCCGTCTTCCCTGTCAAGGATTTCGCCGAACGGGCGGTCCTCGACTTCGTGTCCTACGAATTCGAGGCGCCGAAGTTCGACGTTGAAGAGTGCCAGCAGCGCGACATGACGTTCGCCGCGCCACTCAAGGTCAAAATGCGTCTCATCGTGTTTGATGTTGACGAGGAAACGGGCGCTCGCTCGGTCAAGGACATCAAGGAGCAGGACGTCTACATGGGCGATATCCCGCTCATGACGGACAAGGGCACCTTTGTCGTCAACGGCACAGAGCGCGTGATCGTCTCCCAGATGCACCGTTCGCCGGGCGTCTTTTTCGATCATGACCGTGGCAAGACCCATGCTTCGGGCAAGTATCTGTTTGCCGCTCGCATCATCCCGTACCGCGGCTCCTGGCTCGATTTCGAGTTCGACGCCAAGGATGTGGTCCACATGCGCCTCGACCGTCGCCGCAAGCTGCCGGCGACGACGCTCCTGTACGCGCTTGGTCTGGACAAGGAAGAGATCCTCTCGACCTTCTATTCCACGGTTACCTACAAGAGCTCCAAGAAGGGCTGGACCGTTCCTTACGTGAAGGAACGCTGGCGTGGCGTGAAGCCGGCGCGCGATCTGGTTGACGCCAAGACGGGCGACATCATCGCACCGGCCGGCAAGAAGATATCCGCCCGTGCCGCCAACAAGTTTGCCGAAGACGGCCTGGCCGCCCTGCTGGTTTCAGACGAGCATCTGCTCGGCGGTTACCTGGCCGACGACATGGTCAATCTGGAAACCGGTGAAATCTTCGCCGAAGCCGGCGATGAAATGAGCGAGGAGATCCTCGAGACGCTGAAGGATACCGGCGTCAAGGAACTCAACCTGCTCGACATTGACCCGGCAACCGGCGTTGGCCCGTACATCCGTGCGACCCTGGCCGCCGACAAGAATGACAGCCGTGAGCAGGCGCTGGTGGATATCTACCGCGTCATGCGTCCGGGCGAGCCGCCGACCGCGGAAACCGCCGAGGCGATGTTCCAGGGCCTGTTCTTCGATCCGGAGCGTTATGATCTCTCGGCCGTTGGTCGCGTGAAAATGAACATGCGCCTCGACCTCGATGCGCCGGACGACATGCGCACGCTGCGCAAGGAAGATATCCTGGCCGTGCTCAAGACCCTCGTGGGTCTGCGTGATGGTCGCGGTGAAATCGACGATATCGACAATCTCGGCAATCGCCGTGTGCGTTCGGTCGGCGAGCTGATGGAAAATCAGTACCGCATCGGCCTGTTGCGCATGGAGCGCGCCATCAAGGAGCGCATGTCCTCGGTCGATATCGAGACCGTCATGCCGCATGACTTGGTCAACGCCAAGCCGGCGGCTGCCGCTGTGCGCGAATTCTTCGGCTCCTCGCAGCTGTCGCAATTCATGGACCAGACCAATCCGCTGTCGGAAGTCACCCACAAGCGTCGCCTGTCGGCGCTTGGGCCGGGTGGTCTGACGCGCGAGCGTGCCGGTTTTGAAGTCCGTGACGTGCACCCGACCCATTACGGCCGGATCTGCCCGATTGAGACGCCGGAAGGCCCGAATATCGGCCTGATCAACTCGCTGTCGACTTTCGCGCGCGTCAACAAGTACGGCTTCATCGAGAGCCCGTATCGCAAGGTCGAGAATGGTAAGTTGACCGAGCAGGTCGACTATCTCTCGGCGATGCAGGAATCCCGTTACTCGATCGCCCAGGCCAACGCCCATGTGAACGAGAAGGGCGAGCTGGACAATGAGTTCGTCAATTGCCGCGTTGCCGGTGATGTGACGCTCGTGCCGCGCGAGGATGTGGAATATATCGACGTCTCGCCGAAACAGGTCGTTTCGGTCGCGGCTGCGCTCATTCCCTTCCTGGAAAATGATGACGCCAACCGCGCCCTGATGGGCTCGAACATGCAACGCCAGGCCGTGCCGCTCGTGAAGGCGGAAGCGCCGCTCGTCGGTACCGGAATGGAAAGCATTGTGGCGCGCGACTCCGGGGCTGCCATCGCAGCGCGCCGGGCCGGTGTGATCGAACAGGTCGATGCGACCCGTATCGTGATCCGGGCGACGGAAGATCTCGATGCCGCCAAGTCGGGCGTCGACATCTATCGTCTGTCGAAATTCCAGCGCTCCAACCAGTCGACCTGTATCAACCAGCGTCCGATCGTACGCGTCGGCGACCTGGTCAATTCCGGTGACATCATTGCGGATGGTCCGTCGACCGATCTCGGCGAGCTCGCGCTCGGCCGGAATGTGGTCGTCGCCTTCATGCCGTGGAATGGCTACAACTTCGAGGACTCGATCCTGATCTCCGAGCGCATCGTGCGCGACGACGTCTTTACCTCGATCCACCTCGAAGAGTTCGAGATCGCGGCCCGCGACACCAAGCTGGGCCCGGAAGAGATCACCCGTGACATCCCGAATGTCGGCGAGGAAGCCCTGCGCAATCTCGACGAAGCCGGTATTGTTGCGGTTGGCGCGGAAGTCGCCGCTGGCGACATTCTCGTCGGCAAGGTGACGCCGAAGGGCGAAAGCCCGATGACGCCGGAAGAAAAGCTTCTGCGCGCCATCTTCGGTGAGAAAGCGTCCGACGTTCGCGATACCTCGCTCCGCATGCCGTCCGGTGCCACCGGTACGGTCGTGGAAGTCCGGGTCTTCAACCGTCACGGTGTGGACAAGGACGAGCGCGCCATCTCGATCGAGCGTGAAGAGATTGAACGTCTCGGCAAGGACCGGGATGACGAGCTCGCCATTCTCGAGCGCAATATCTATCAGCGTCTCGGCGATCTTCTGCTGGGCAAGTCTGCGGTCTCCGGTCCGCGTGGCTTTGCCAAGGGCAAGGTCACCCAGGATGCCCTCGACGACACCCCGCGCAGCGGCTGGTGGCGCATTGGCCTCGACGACGAGAAGGCCATGGCCGAGGTCGAAGCCCTGCAAAAGCAGTATGACGACTCCAAGGCTCGCCTTGACCGTCGCTTCGAGGACAAGGTCGACAAGCTCCAGCGTGGCGATGAAATGCCGCCGGGCGTGATGAAGATGGTCAAGGTCTTCGTGGCCGTGAAGCGCAAGCTTCAGCCGGGCGATAAAATGGCCGGCCGTCACGGCAACAAGGGTGTCATCTCCAAGATCAACCCGACCGAAGACATGCCTTTCCTCGCCAATGGCGAAGCGGTGGACATCGTCCTCAACCCGCTCGGCGTGCCGTCGCGCATGAATGTCGGTCAGATCCTGGAGACGCACCTGGGTTGGGCCTGCCGGGGTCTCGGCAAGCAGATCGGTGAGGCTTTGGAAGCTTATCAGCGTGATGGCAGCACGGCTTTGCTGAAGTCCGAGCTGGACCGGGTCTATGAAGGTGGCGAACTGCCGGAAACCGAAGCCGGACTGGCCGAGCTGGGTCTCAACCTGTCGAATGGCGTGCCGATCGCGACTCCGGTCTTTGACGGTGCCCGCGAGCCGGATGTGGCGCATTGGCTGGAGAAGGCCGGTTTCGACCCGTCAGGCCAGTCGACCCTCTATGACGGTCAGACCGGTGAGCCCTTCCGCCGCAAGGTGACAGTGGGTGTGAAGCACCTGCTGAAACTGCACCACCTGGTGGATGACAAGATCCACGCCCGTTCCATCGGCCCGTACAGCCTTGTGACCCAGCAGCCGCTGGGTGGTAAGGCCCAGTTCGGCGGTCAGCGCTTCGGCGAGATGGAAGTGTGGGCGCTGGAAGCTTATGGCGCGGCTTACACGCTGCAGGAAATGCTGACGGTGAAGTCGGATGACGTGGCTGGCCGGACCAAGGTCTATGAGGCCATCGTCCGCGGCGACGACACCTTCGAAGCCGGCGTTCCGGAAAGCTTCAACGTGCTTGTCAAGGAAATGCGTTCTCTCGGCCTCAACGTCGAACTGAAGAACGGCTAAGGCTGAACCATATTTTGCGGGGCAGGGCTCTCCCTGTCCCGCTTGCCCCTTTTGGGAGACGGCGACATGAATCACGACGTCATGAACATCTTCAATCCGGCAGCCGAAGGCCCGTCCTTCGACCGGATCCGTATTGCCCTGGCCAGCCCGGAAAAAATCCATTCCTGGTCCTTCGGCGAAGTGAAAAAGCCCGAGACGATCAATTACCGGACCTTCAAGCCCGAGCGCGATGGCCTGTTCTGTGCCCGCATCTTCGGCCCGGTGAAGGACTATGAGTGCCTGTGCGGCAAGTACAAGCGCATCAAGTACAAGGGCATCGTCTGCGAGAAGTGCGGCGTCGAGGTCACCCTGGCCCGCGTCCGTCGCGAGCGCATGGGTCACATCGAGCTGGCCGCACCGGTCGCGCACATCTGGTTCCTGAAGTCGCTGCCGTCCCGGATCTCGATGATCCTCGACATGGCGCTGAAGGATGTCGAGCGCGTCCTCTACTTCGAGAATTATGTCGTCATCGAGCCGGGCCTGACCCCGCTCCAGCCATTCCAGCTGCTCTCCGAAGAAGAGTATATGGAAGCGCAGGACGAATATGGCGAAGACGCCTTCACGGCCGGTATCGGCGCTGAAGCAGTCCGCGAAATCCTCATCAACATGGATCTGGAGGCCGAGTGCGCCAAGGTCCGTGAAGACATGAAGGAAACCGGATCCGAGCTGAAGCTCAAGAAGTACGCCAAACGTCTCAAGCTGATGGAAAACTTCCTCACCTCGGGCAATCGCCCGGAGTGGATGATCATGACGGTCATTCCGGTCATTCCGCCGGAACTGCGTCCGCTCGTGCCGCTTGATGGCGGCCGGTTCGCGACCTCCGATCTCAATGATCTCTATCGCCGCGTCATCAACCGCAATAACCGCCTGAAGCGCCTCATCGAGCTGCGCGCGCCGGACATCATCATCCGCAATGAAAAGCGGATGCTGCAGGAGTCCGTCGACGCCCTGTTCGACAATGGCCGTCGTGGCCGCGTCATCACCGGTGCCAACAAGCGCCCGCTGAAGTCGCTCTCCGACATGCTCAAGGGCAAGCAGGGTCGCTTCCGTCAGAACCTGCTCGGCAAGCGCGTCGACTATTCCGGCCGTTCGGTCATCGTGGTTGGTCCGGATCTCAAACTGCACGAATGCGGTCTGCCCAAGAAGATGGCGCTCGAACTGTTCAAGCCCTTCATCTATGCGCGTCTCGACGCCAAGGGTCTGTCGGGTACGGTCAAGCAGTCCAAGAAGCTGGTCGAGAAAGAGCGTCCGGAAGTCTGGGACGTGCTCGACGAGGTTATCCGCGAACACCCGGTCATGTTGAACCGCGCACCGACCTTGCACCGTCTTGGCATCCAGGCCTTTGAGCCGAAGCTGATCGAAGGCAAGGCCATCCAGCTGCATCCGCTGGTCTGTGCGGCTTTCAACGCCGACTTTGACGGTGACCAGATGGCTGTCCACGTGCCGCTTTCGCTGGAAGCCCAGCTCGAAGCCCGCACGCTGATGATGTCGACCAACAACATCCTCTCGCCGGCCAATGGCAAGCCGATCATCGTGCCGTCGCAGGATATCGTGCTTGGCCTGTACTACCTGTCCATTGAAAAGGACAAGGAGCCGGGCGAGGGCATGGCATTTGGCAGTCGGGCAGAGCTGGAAGCAGCCCTGGAATCCGGTGTCATCACGCTCCACACCAAGATCAAGGCACGCTGGGAAGGCATCGATGTCGACGGCAATCCGATCACCAAGGTGATCGAGACCACGCCGGGCCGCAAGATGATTGTCGACCTTCTGCCCAAGCACGCGAAGATGCAGCCGGAACTGATCGGCGAGCTTCTGACCAAGAAGGCGATCGGTAGCCTGATCGATCAGGTCTATCGTCACTGTGGTCAGAAGGCGACGGTGATTTTCTGTGACCAGATCATGGGTCTCGGCTTCAAGGAAGCGGCCAAGGCCGGCATTTCCTTCGGCAAGGACGACATGCTGATCCCGGACGCCAAGGCCGACCTGGTCGGGGCAACCCGCGACATGGTCTCGGATTACGAGCAGCAATATGTCGACGGTCTGATCACCAAGGGTGAGAAGTACAACAAGGTCGTCGATGCCTGGGCCAAGTGTACGGACAATGTGGCCGACGCCATGATGGACGAGATTTCCAAGACGACGGTCGGCGAAGACGGCCGTACGTCGGAAGTGAACTCGGTCTACATGATGGCCCACTCGGGCGCTCGTGGTTCCAAGAACCAGATGAAGCAGCTCGCAGGTATGCGTGGCCTGATGGCCAAGCCGTCCGGCGAGATCATCGAGACGCCGATCATCTCGAACTTCAAGGAAGGTCTGACCGTTCTTGAATACTTCAACTCCACCCACGGCGCCCGTAAGGGTCTGGCCGACACCGCCCTGAAGACGGCAAACTCGGGTTACCTGACCCGTCGTCTGGTTGATGTCGCCCAGGATTGCATCATCACCGAGGAAGATTGCGGCACCTCCGAGTGCTTCGAGATTTCCGCGGTTGTTGATGGCGGTGATGTTGTCGTCTCGCTGGAACAGCGCATCCTCGGCCGTACCCTGGCCCAGGAAGTGAAGGATCCGGCGTCCGGCGAAGTCATTTGCCCGGCCGACACCTATATCGATGAAGATCTCGCGCTTGCGATCGAGATGGCCGGCGTCCAGTCCGTCTGGGCCCGTTCGCCGCTCACCTGTGAGACCCGCGTCGGTGTCTGTGCCACCTGTTACGGTCGTGACCTGGCCCGCGGTACGCGCGTCAATATCGGTGAAGCGGTCGGGGTCATCGCGGCCCAGTCGATCGGTGAGCCGGGCACCCAGCTGACCATGCGGACCTTCCACATTGGTGGTACGGCCCAGGTCTCCGAACAGTCCTTCATCGAAGCCGGTTCGGAAGGTCATGTGACCTTCAAGAACCCGTCAACGGTGACCAATTCCGACGGCGATCTGATCGCCCTGTCGCGCAACATGCAGCTGCTCATCGTGGACAGCGAAGGCAAGGAGCGCGAGAGCTACAAGCTGGGTTACGGCACCAAGCTGAAGGTCAAGGAAGGCGACAAGACCTCGCGCGGCCAGCGCCTGGGCGAGTGGGACCCCTATACGGCCCCGGTCGTTTCGGAAGTCGGCGGCAAGGTCAAATTCGTCGATATCGCCGAAGGCGTGTCGGTGAAGGAAGAGACCGATGAAGCCACGGGTATCGCCTCGAAGGTGGTCATCGACTGGCGCGGTTCGGCCAAGGCCAATGCCCTCCAGCCGACGATTGTGGTCCAGGACGAGAATGGCGAGCCGACAAAGCTCGCCTCCGGTTCCACTGCCAGCTACATGCTGGCCGTGGGCGCCATTCTCTCGGTTGCCGATGGCGACACGGTTCGTCCGGGTGACATCGTCGCCCGTATCCCGACCGAGGGCGCCAAGACCCGGGATATCACCGGTGGTCTGCCGCGGGTTGCGGAGTTGTTCGAAGCCCGCCGTCCGAAGGACCACGCCGTCATCGCCGAGATCACGGGCCGGGTCGAGTTCGGTCGCGACTACAAGAACAAGCGCCGTATCGCGATTGTTCCGGAAGGTGACGAGGCCGAGAAGGTCGAATACCTGGTACCGAAGGGCAAGCACCTGACGTGTCAGGAAGGCGATGTGATCCAGAAGGGCGAATACCTGCTCGACGGTCACCCGGCGCCGCACGACATTCTGGCGATCCTGGGCGTGCCGGCCCTGGCCAACTACCTGATCGACGAGATCCAGGAGGTCTACCGACTGCAGGGCGTGCCGATCAACGACAAGCACATCGAAACGATCGTTCGTCAGATGCTGCAGAAGATCGAAGTCAAGAATCCGGGCGACAGTACCTACCTGGCGGCCGAACAGGTCGACAAGATCGAGTTCATCGAGAACAATGAGCGTCTCGAGGCCGAAGGCAAGCGCATGGCGACAGGTGACCCGGTTCTGCTGGGGATCACCAAGGCGTCGCTGCAGACGCGCTCCTTCATCTCGGCAGCCTCCTTCCAGGAGACGACCCGCGTCCTCACCGAGGCGGCAGTCCAGGGCAAGGAAGACACGCTCGAGGGTCTCAAGGAGAATGTCATCGTCGGCCGACTCATCCCGGCCGGGACCGGCTCCATCATGCGTCAGTACCAGGCCATCGCCGATGATATGGACGCTGACATGCTGGCCGAACGTCAGGCTGCTGTTGAAGCGGAAGGGCTGCCGGACGAGATCGCCGAGGCTGCTGCCGAGGAAATGGCGTCCGAGAGCGGTTCCAACTAGCCTTATTTAGCTAGCGATCTTGCTGTAAAGATTTGGAAAAGGCCGTCGGGTAACCGGCGGCCTTTTTCGTTGTATTGAGGATGAGCAGGGCGGGCTCACAAAACCTCTGAACAAGCGCTTGACGAATGCGAGTCGCGTGCGTAGTTTCCGCGCTCGTTTGAAGGACGGGCCGTAACCCAAGTGGTTAGACGTCGTCCACGGTAACGGAAAAACCCCAGGCGCCGCCGTGCGAACCTTGTGTTCGGACGTCGGGGTCATTCCTTGCGTCCATCAGCATTTCAACATGCTGGGGGACGTGGTTGTTGAGATTAGAAACGGATTAGAGCGGGATGCCAACAATCAACCAGCTCATTCGCAAGCCGCGAAAAGACAAGCCGAAGCGCAACAAGGTGCCGGCCCTGCAGGCTTGCCCGCAGCGCCGTGGCGTCTGCACGCGCGTCTATACCACGACCCCGAAAAAGCCGAACTCGGCCTTGCGGAAAGTCGCCAAAGTGCGTCTGACCAACGGGCATGAAGTTGTGAGCTATATCCCGGGTGAGGGTCACAATCTGCAGGAACACTCTGTTGTCCTTATCCGCGGTGGTCGCGTGAAGGACCTTCCGGGTGTCCGCTATCATATTCTTCGCGGCGTTCTGGATACCCAGGGCGTCAAGGATCGCAAGCAACGCCGTTCTAAGTACGGCGCCAAGCGTCCTAAGTAAGGGAGACGTCCATGTCGCGTCGTCACCGCGCAGAGAAACGCGAAATCTTTCCGGACCCCAAGTTCGGAGATCGCGATCTCACCAAGTTCATGAACTACATCATGCTCGACGGCAAAAAGTCGGTCGCCGAGCGTATTGTCTATGGCGCTCTCGACATTGTCGAAGAGAAGCTGAAGCGCGAGCCGATCCGCGTCTTCCACGATGCCCTGGACAATGTGGCCCCTGAGGTCGAGGTCCGCTCCCGCCGTGTTGGTGGTGCGACCTATCAGGTGCCGGTCGAAGTCCGCGCCGAACGCAAGAAAGCCCTGGCCATTCGCTGGCTGACGGGTGCTGCGCGCGGTCGCAACGAAAACACCATGCGCGAGCGTCTCGCTGCTGAAATGATGGATGCATCCGCCAATCGCGGCACCGCCGTCAAGAAGCGCGAAGACACGCACCGGATGGCGGAAGCCAACCGCGCTTTCTCGCACTACCGCTGGTAACCCCTTACAGGCACTGACCCGTACCAAGGACCCTGACAAATGGCCCGCGACTACAAAATCGAGGACTACCGCAATTTCGGCATCATGGCTCACATCGATGCTGGCAAGACGACGACGACCGAGCGGATCCTCTATTACACCGGCAAGTCCCACAAGATTGGTGAAGTGCACGATGGTGCCGCCACCATGGACTGGATGGAGCAGGAGCAGGAGCGTGGCATCACGATCACGTCTGCTGCAACGACCTGTTTCTGGAACGGCAAGCGCCTGAACATCATCGACACCCCCGGCCACGTTGATTTCACGATTGAAGTCGAGCGTTCGCTGCGTGTGCTTGATGGCGCCGTTTGCTGCCTGGACGCCAATGCCGGTGTCGAGCCGCAGACCGAGACCGTTTGGCGTCAGGCCGACCGGTACAAGGTTCCGCGTATGGTGTTCGTCAACAAGATGGACAAGCTCGGTGCCGACTTCTTCAATTGCGTGAAGATGATCGAGGACCGTCTCGGCTCCACGCCGCTTTGCGTCCAGCTCCCGATCGGCTCGGAAACCGAGTTCGAGGGCATCATCGATCTGCTGACCATGAAAGAACTGGTCTGGCAGGGCGAGGGTCTCGGTGCTGAGTGGGAAGAGCGTGAAATTCGTGCCGAGCTGGCCGATCAGGCTGCTGAATACCGCGAAAAGCTGGTTGAGACCGCTGTTGAGCTCGATGAATTGGCCATGGAAGCGTATCTGGAAGGTGAAGAGCCCTCCATTGACTTGCTCAAGTCGCTGATCCGCAAGGGCTGCATCGCGCTGGCTTTCAATCCGATCCTTTGCGGCACGGCCTTCAAGAACAAGGGCGTTCAGCCCCTGCTCGACGCGGTTGTCGATTTCCTGCCGAACCCGACCGAGGTTCCGGCGATCAAGGGTGTCGATTTCAAGACCGAAGAAGAAGTTGTGCGCGAAGCCTCTGACGACGAGCCGACCTCTCTGCTCGCCTTCAAGATCATGAACGACCCCTTTGTCGGCTCTCTGACCTTCGCCCGGATGTATTCCGGTCATCTCGAGACGGGCGTGTCCCTGCTCAATACGGTGAAGGATCGCAAAGAGCGTATCGGCCGTATGCTGCTGATGCACTCCAATTCGCGTGAAGACATCAAGGAATGTTTTGCCGGCGACATCGTCGCGATTGCAGGCCTCAAGGACACCACGACGGGCGATACGCTCTGTGATCCGATGAAGCCGGTGATCCTCGAGCGCATGGAATTCCCGGATCCGGTTATCGAGCTGGCCATCGAGCCGAAATCGAAGGCCGACCAGGAAAAGCTCGGTGTGGCGCTGCAGCGTCTGGCAGCCGAAGACCCGTCCTTCCGCATGAAGACGGACGAGGAATCCGGTCAGACCATCATCGCCGGCATGGGCGAGCTTCATCTCGACATTCTTGTCGATCGCATGAAGCGCGAGTTCAAGGTTGAAGCGAATGTCGGTGCGCCGCAGGTGGCCTACCGTGAATCGCTGAGCCAGAAGGGCCTGGTCGATTACACGCACAAGAAACAGTCTGGTGGTTCCGGTCAGTTTGCTCGCGTGAAGATCGAATTCGGTCCGGGCGAGCCGGGTTCGGGCTTTGTGTTCGAATCCAAGATCGTCGGCGGCAATGTGCCGAAAGAATATATCCCGGGTGTCGAGAAGGGCCTGAAATCCGTCATGGATGGTGGTCTGATCGCCGGTTTCCCGGTTATCGACGTCCATGCCACCCTGACGGACGGTGCTTATCACGACGTGGACTCCAGCGTCCTGGCCTTCGAGATTGCGGCTCGCGCCGCCTTCCGCGAAGCCAAGTCGCATTGTGCGCCGAAGCTTCTCGAGCCGATCATGAAGGTCGAGGTCGTGACTCCGGACGAGTACACCGGTGGTGTCATTGGTGATTTGAACTCCCGTCGGGGTCAGATTGCCGGTCAGGAAATGCGCGGCAATGCGACCGTCGTGAATGCGATGGTTCCGCTGGCGAACATGTTCGGTTACGTGAACAACCTGCGGTCTGCGACCCAGGGCCGGGCACAGTTCACCATGCTGTTTGATCACTACGAGGCGGTTCCCAAGGCCGTCGAACAAGAAGTTATCGCCAAGTCCGCATAAGCGGACCTCTGGTTGCTGTAAAACAACGAACACGGATTTCGGAGCGAGATCATGGCGAAGGAAAAGTTTGAGCGCACCAAGCCGCATGCGAACATCGGCACGATTGGTCACGTTGACCACGGCAAGACGACGCTGACGGCTGCGATCACGATGGT
>NZ_CAJQOO010000150.1 GCF_905480005.1 uncultured Maricaulis sp. | reverse complement strand
CGATCATCCGACAGCCGAAACCGCGATCTCGCCCGATACCTGGACTGGTACAACACCGCCCGGCCGCACTATGCTCTCTCGCGACAGCCGCCAGCGACAAGGCTCAGCCAGCTGAACAACGTCTTGAGAAACGACACCTAGGCTGCGCCGCGCCGGTGGCAAATGCTTGAGCTGCGGTCGCAAACCGGGCCATCCTGCAGCCATGACCAGCGCCAAGCACTACATCTCCGCCAATGATCTCCTCGAAGACAGCCTGCGTCTGGCGCGGCAAATCCTCGAGAGCGGTTTTCGTCCAACCCATATCGTCGGAGTCTGGCGCGGCGGGGCACCGGTCGGGATTGCCGTGCAGGAATATCTGGCCTGGCGCGGGATCGAGACCGACCATATTGCCATCCGCACCGCCTCCTATACCGGTATCGGTGAGCAGGACCGCAATGTGCGGGTCTATGGCGAGGGCTATCTGGTCGATACGCTCGACGCCGAAGACCGGCTGCTGATCGTTGATGATGTCTATGATAGCGGCCGCTCGATCGCCGCTGTCCTGCAGGTCTTGTGGGCCAAGTGCCGGCGCAATTTCCCCGCCGATGCGCGCATCGCGACGGTCTATTACAAGCCCCTGCGCAATACGACCGATCTGACGCCGGACTATTTCGTCCATGAATGCGATGACTGGCTGGTTTTCCCGCACGAGATTTGCGGCCTCAGTGATGAGGAGATCGCTGCCAAGGGCGAGGCCGGCGCGGTGATCCTGAAGCCATGAGCCTGGTTACCGCAGCCCAGCTGCGCGGCCTCCTCATCGTAGCAGAAGGCACACTGTCCGCCGCGAAATGGCAATTCTGGGAGGGCGTGATGATCGAACCGGAGACCTGGCGCGCCCCGGCCGGGACCGGGTTCGACTTTGCCGTCTGGGTGGTGGCCGTGCAGGGTCATCACGCCGTCTGGTTCAACAGCGTCGCCAATTGCTTCGAACTGTCGCCCTTCTCAAGGCCCGGTCAGCTGGAGGCACCCAGCCGGGCAAGGGGCGAGCTTGCGAACTTGGTCGACCAGCTCACCGGTTAGGTGCCGGGGCCGACTGAGGCGTCGGAGGCTTGCGCGGCCTGCTGGCTGACAAGCGATGTATGGACCAGTGCGCGCCAAGGCGCCCAGCATGAAGCCGGGCGCAGGGCGTCACTCGAGAGCGCCGGTGCCGCTCTGCGCCCCGTCAGCCCGGGCGGTGAATGGCGCACAATTTGTGGCCGTCGGGATCGCGGACATAGGAGAGGTGCAGCGTGCCCATATTGCTGGAGCGCGGCCCGGGCGCGTCCTCGATCGAGGTGCCGCCATTGGCGACGGCGACATCGTGAAACTCGGCCACTTGCTCAGGCGAGCTGCACTTGAAACCGATCGTCGAGCCATTGGAGGCTGTGGCCGGTTCGTCATTGATCGGCTCGCTGATGCAGAAGGCGTTGCCGTCATGCAGGTAGAAATAGCGAACATGACCGGTGGCGGCCTCATTGCGGACCGCCTCGCCGGCGCCCATCGCGCCCAGGACGGCGTCGTAAAAGCGCTTCGAGCGCTCGATGTCGCTCGCTCCGACCATGATGTGATTGAACATGCTGTCTCTCCCTCAAGGTGGCGCGGGCGCCACGGCCTAGGCTTCGTCGAGCCCGATGTCGAAATTTGGCGCTGAATGGGTCAACGCACCAATGGAAATGACATCCACGCCGGTTTCGGCAATGCCGCGCACGGTGTCCAGGTTGATTCCACCGGAGGCTTCCAGCGTCACCCTGCCCTTGGCGGCGGCGACTGCGGTGGTCAGGTCGGCGATCGAGAAATTGTCCAGCAAGACGCTCTCCGCCCCGGCCGATATGGCAGCATCGAGCTGGTCGAGCCGATCCACCTCCACGGCGATGCGCGTCATGTGACCGGCGCTGGTGCGGGCGGCTTTCACCGCGTCTGCAACGCCGCCGCATACCGCGACATGATTGTCCTTGATCAGGATTGCGTCATCGAGCCCGAAACGGTGCAGGGATCCGCCGCCCGCCTGGACAGCCTGGAGTTCGAAAGCCCGAAAGCCCGGCGTGGTCTTGCGCGTGTGGGCGATGCGGGCACCGGTGCCCTTGACCGCGTCGACATAAGCCCGGGTGAAGCTCGCAATGCCACTCATCCGGCCCATGAAGTTCAGGAGGATACGCTCGGCGGCCAGAAGCCCGCGGGCCCGTCCGGTTACAGAGATCAGGACATCGCCCGGCTTCACCGGGTCGCCGTCTTCCATCTGCGGGCTGACCAGGGCTTCCGGATCGCATTGCCAGATCGCCGCCAGCGCCGGCTGGAAACCGCAGACCACGCCGGTCTCGCGGGCATTGACGTAGAATTTCGCCTCGGCCTTGGCCGGAATGCAGGCCAGAGACGTGACATCGCCGCGACCGCCCTGGTCTTCTGCGATCGCGCGCGCAACGGCATCATTCACCACATGGCGCGGCAGGGGCATGATCGACATGGCGATTGTCCTATTCGGCGGGTCCGGCCAGTGCCATCGCGGGCGACAGATTGGCGGCAAGATCATCCAGGCGAAGCTCGCAATGGCGCGCCTCGTCCGAGCTTTGTGGGCAATCACTGCGGAAATGACCACCCCGGCTTTCACGGCGGTTCAGCGCGCCGGTCACGATGAAGCGGGCCGCGATCAGCGCATCGGCCTCGCCATGCTCGCGCCGCATCGTATCGACCAGGGCCGCCAATTCGGACAGTCCGGCCTCGGTGCGCTCCACCCCGCAATGGCGCGACATGGCCTGGCGCAGGCGCATCAGGGCGAGGGGTGGGAGGGTCGGGGCAACCCCCTGACTATCCACCGTCATCCCCCGGCTTGTCCGGGGGACCTCAGCCATAGGGTTGACCATGATATTAGGGGTGCGGCTGTCCGGGCCATTCTGTCGACCGTCCAGTCGAGGTCCCCCGGACAGGCCGGGGGATGACGGATGGTGTTCGTCCGGTGCCGCAAGCCGACGCGCAAACCTGGCCGCACTCACCAGCCCTTCAGCCAGCGAGTTCGACGCCAGGCGGTTGGCGCCGTGCAGGCCGGTCGAGGCGCACTCGCCTATGGCAAACAGGCCGGGCACGGAGGTGCGGCCGTCAATATCGGTCGCGACGCCGCCCATATGATAATGCGCCGTCGGGGCGACCGGGATCGGTTCGTTGCGCGGGTCGATCCCGGCTTGCTGGCAGGCGGCGAAGACTGCGGGAAAACGGTCCGGGAATGCG
>NZ_CAJQOO010000149.1 GCF_905480005.1 uncultured Maricaulis sp. | reverse complement strand
CAGGAGCCGGTGGC
Source organism: uncultured Maricaulis sp. (assembly GCF_905480005.1). GTDB lineage: Bacteria > Pseudomonadota > Alphaproteobacteria > Caulobacterales > Maricaulaceae > Maricaulis. The sequence continues at coordinate 8,458 of NZ_CAJQOO010000149.1, read as the reverse complement.
GCCGAGCATTTCCAGGTCGAATTCGGTGCGCTGTTGCAGGCGCTGGGCTTCCAGCAACTGGCCTTCCTTCTCCATCCAGGCGAGGCGTTCCTTGAGCTCGGCCTTGATCTTGACCACGGCCTGGTTGAGCGTCGGGCGCGGCGTGACATAGTGGGAATTGGCGTAGAATTTGACCGATTTCAGCTCGGTCATGGTCTTGCCGGTGAGCGGGTCGAATTCGGTGATCTGCTCGACCTCGTCGCCGAAAAACCCGATCCGCCAGGCGCGGTCGTCGTAGTGGGCCGGGAAGACTTCCAGATTATCGCCGCGAATGCGGAAGGTGCCGCGGATGAAGGCGGCGTCATTGCGGGTGTATTGCAGGTCGACGAGCTGGCGCATGACGGCGCGCGGATCGGCGATGTCGCCGGGCTTCAGCTCGAAGGTCATCGCCGTATAGGTCTCGACCGAGCCGATGCCGTAAATGCACGAGACCGAGGCGACGATGATCACGTCATCGCGTTCGAGGATGGAGCGCGTCGCGGCGTGGCGCATCCTGTCGATCGCCTCATTGATCGACGATTCTTTCTCGATGTAGGTGTCGGTGCGCGGCACATAGGCTTCGGGCATGTAGTAGTCGTAATAGGAGACGAAATACTCGACCGCATTGTTCGGGAAGAAGCTCTTGAACTCGCCATAGAGCTGGGCGGCGAGGGTCTTGTTCGGGGCCAGGATCAGGGCCGGGCGCTGCACCGCCTCGATGATCTTGGCCATGGTGAAGGTCTTGCCGGTGCCGGTCGCGCCGAGCAGGACCTGGTCGCGCTCCTCGCCCTTGAGACCCTCGACCAGTTCGGCAATCGCCTGCGGCTGGTCACCCTTGGGGGAGTATTCCGAGACGCACTGGAAGCGCTGCCCGCCCTCGGACTTTTCCGGCCGGTCGGGGCGATGCGGCGTCCATTGATCCGCCGTCGACACGCTGGTCAGCGTGTCGAGCACGAAGTCTTCCGGGGCGGTGAGGGTGTCGTCGAGGGTCAGCTTGGCCATGGAGGGAATATGTGACGCCGGGCGGGCGAGGGCCAGAGCCTCACTGTCACCGCCTTGCCACCGTGCTGTCAGGAGCGCGCATAGCGTATGAGCCGATATTAGGGCTGTGCTCAGTGGCGCAGGGTTAATGTGCGGGCAGGAGATCAAGGATGCCTGCCGCCGACCTGCCAGTGCCAAACCGTCTCAGCGTGCTGCTGGTCGATGACAGCCGCCCGGTTCGCGCCGTTGTGCGGACCCTGTTGACGGGGCTGGGTTTCGGTGCGGTCTACGAGGCGGCGGACAGCGATGAGGCGCTGGTTCTCGCCCGCACCTGTGGTCCCGATTTCGCGCTGATCGACTATGATCTCGGGATGAGTTCCGGGCTCGACCTGGCCCGCCGCTTCCGCGATCCGGTGCAGTCCCTGCGCCCGGACCTGCCGCTCATCCTGCTCGCGGCTGACGGCTTCGCCCATCTTGTCCGTGGCGCCGCTTCGGCCGGCATCTCCGCAGTCCTGCCAAAACCGGTCAATCCGGCGCGCCTGCGAGAGGCCCTGCTGGGAATCTCTCACGCCGAAAGCATTGCCCAACCGGCCTCTCGTGCTAGATTCTGACCTCTAACGGAGGTGATTCATGCCGAACGAGCCACTGGCCGGATTGCGCATTCTGGTGGTCGAAGACACCGCGTCCATCCGCACCCTGGTCATCAAGCTGCTGGAGCGGCTCGGCTGTGCGGATGTGTTCGAGGCGGCCGACAGCGAGACGGCCTGGCACCATCTCAGGCGCCAGACGCTGGACGCGGTCCTGCTCGACTATGAGCTGCATCCGATGATGGCGTGTCGATCGCCTGGCAAGTGCGCGGTGACGAGACACTGGCGAACAAGGATGTGGCGATCATCCTGCTGACCTCGCATGACGAGGTCAGCATTGTCGACGCGGCCCGCAAGGCCGATATCGATGCCTATCTGGTCAAGCCTGTCATGCCGGACCGGCTCGGCAAGCGAATCCTGGACGCCGTCAATCACCGCAAGGGCATCAACAGCAAGCCACCGCGAAGCTCGGAAATGTCCTGGACGGACTGATCAGTCAGCAGGCGGGACGTCCGCGATACCGGGCCATTGTTCGGGGAAGATGAGACCCTCCGTGTCAAAGCCGCGCGCTCGCAGATCGGTGAGGCGGGCGTCCACGAAGTCTGCGCCCGGCTGCGGATTGCGGGCCAGGATCCACAGATAGCGGCCCTCGGCCTCGGAAATCACCGCCCAGCTGTAATCCTCGGCCAGGTCGATGATCCAGTAATCGCCGAAGAAGGGGCCGAAAAAGCTGACTTCGAGGCGGGCATTGCTGTCCGGATCCGCAATGCGGGCGCGGCCCTCCGCCGTATTGCCCGCGCCATCCAGCCCGTCCTTCCAGCATCGATTGAGGACGGCGATCATGCCGTCCTCGCGGCGCGCATACTCCGCGATCACGCCGTCACAGCCGCGCTCGAAGCCGTGATCGGCGCGCGCGATCTCGAACCAGCGCCCGAGATAGCGGTCCAGATCAACCGAGGCGACGGTCTGCGGTGGCGTGTCGCCGGCCAGGCGATCCCGCGGCGGTGAGCTGCAGGCAGCCAGTGGCAGCAGGAGCAGGGCAAGTGGCAGGGCGAGGGCGTGACGTAACGGGCGTGGCATCGTCATATCTCCGGTCTGAAACCGAGAGATAGCGGCAAGCCGACGCGAGTCCAGCCGCAAGGCCCCGATTTGCCCGGAACTGGACATTACCCTGAATGGCATTTATCATATTAACAAGTTCAGGTGGGGTCCTGCATGGCAGAAAGTGGTACCGACACGGAGACGATCGGGCTTTCCCGCGATGACCCGGCGGCGATTGGAGCGCGGCTCGAACGGGCAGACCCGACCGGTCTTTCAGCGCATGTCCTGCTGCGCGAATTGCTCGCCGAAATCCGCGCCATGGAGCGCTTCGCCCGGTCGCGCGGGATCGCGCTTCCGGACTCTGTCCAGGCCAATCTGCCCGTCCTGTTCGAGCGCCTCGGCGCCGTGCCGGGCGATGAGCCGTTGATATTTACCGACGATGTCGAGCCGCCCGAGGAAGGCCTGCGTGAGACCGTGACGCTGACATGAATACGGATACGGAAACGCTTCGCCTGGCGATGAGAATTCACCAGGATCTGTCCGCGGCGATCGCGCCGGCCACGCCGGGAACCATCAGGGCCAGTGAGCTGCGCCATAACCGGGTCCTGCTGTCCATTGGTGCGATCGGGCTGGCCGCGCTTCTTCTCCTGGTCGTCATGAATGCCATCCCCGCTTTCTGGGGGTCCGGAGGAGAGAGCGCGCCGCCGGCCGGTGACGGGCTTTCAGGCGAGCAGATAAGCCAGAAGCTGACGCGACTTTGTGGCGCCGTGCTGGGAGCAACGCTCTTCGCCTTCTGGACGGCCCGGAATTATCTCCGCGATGGCACATTCCGTCCGCAATACTATCAGCTCTACCTGTTGCGTTTCGTGCTCGGGATTTTCACCGGCTTCATTCTGGGTGAGATCGCGGGCGGCAATTCCGGCCTGAACGGCATCGCGGACGAGTACGGCCCGCTGGCGATCGCGGTTGTGGGCGGTTTCTCGGCCGAGGCGGTCGTCCAGATCCTGCAGCGAATTGCCGACATCCTCGTTGCGGCTGTGCGCGGGAATGAGCGGGAGCAGGCTCAATCGGACGCCCAGGCGGAAACGCGCCGTCGACTGAACGAGGCCTCGGCTCGGATGCAGGACGCCCTCGCCGAAAGCGATCCGGATGTGCGCGCCGCAGCCTTGCGTGAGGTGGCCGCGCAATTACGCGAACGCTGACGGCCTGGTCTGGCCGTCAACCCGGTCCCGGGCAGTCACGCCCTGAGCGGCGCAGGGCGTCGTTCAGGCGTCGTCAAAGACCTCGGCTTCGATGACGGCGTCCAGGCCCAGTTCGAGATAGTCGCCGAGCATGGGCGCGCCGAGCAGATAGGCCTCGGTCGGGCCGCTGCGACGGCTACGGGCTTCCTGGAGCGCCCGGCGAAAGTCGCGACCCTCGAAATCGCCGCGTCCTATCCAGTAGAGCGCGACCAGGTCGGCCTGGGCTTCCTCGTCAAGTGAACCCAGCCAGTCTTCGATTTCCCTGCGGATCGGATCGATATCGCCGGTCAGCAGGTTCTCGACCGCATCGGTCTCGCCGCTGTCCGGGTCTTTCTCGTAATCGTCGATCTGTTCCTTGCTGTCATAGGCGCGCGCCCGGTCGATCAGGGAGCGCACCATTTTTTCTGCGATGTTCATGACCTTGCCTTTCCAAGCTTGCCAAACTGAACGCAACGCAACGCGGGCAGACTAGCACAGGACGGGGCTCTTGTGGCGGGCAATCCGTTCCGACGGCGGGTTCCGGGTGCCGGCTCGGGCGCACCAGCCCGGTCAAGACTTGGTTAAGGCCGCCGGTGCACACTCTGGGCGATTATTGATTCCCTTTTCGCCATTGCGAGAGTCCATGTCCGGCAGTTTCGACCGCATCCGTGTCCTGATCGTTGAGGACAACGCGCACATGTCGACCATCCTGCGAACCATCCTGCAGGGGTTTGGCGTGCGCACGATCGTGGAAGTGCGCGACGCCGCGGACGCCTTCGAAACAATGCGCGACGTCAATCCGGACTTTGCCCTGGTCGACTACATGCTGGGCGATCTGAACGGGCTGGAATTCACCCGTCTCGTGCGCACCGCGTCGGACAGTGCGAACAAATATCTGCCCATCGTCATGGTCACCGGTCACACGGACCGATCCAAGGTGATCGAGGCGATCAATGCCGGGGTCAACGAGTATCTCGCCAAGCCCGTGCGCCCGGTCGACCTCTTCCACCGGATCTCTGCCCTGATCGAGAGGCCGCGTCGCTTCATCAAGGCGCCGACCTATTTCGGCCCCGACCGCCGCCGCCGCCAGGACCCGCGCTATGCGGGGCCGTGGCGCCGCGAGGGCGATGACGAGAATTCGTCTGGCGGTTGATGCGCGAGCGGGGGCCGGTCGCTATTCGCGGTTCGCATCCATAGCGGTGATCTGGCATGTTGGACTATTCGTCATCGTATTGAACGACGTGACCTGAAGGCTGACAGTCTGAAGGCTTGTGTCGTCGACCGTGCATGTGACCTGCCCATCGATCGTCCACTCGAAATTGACCGAGAATGAAGCGCCCGATGAGACCGAGAGGATCAACGCGCCACCCAGCGGGTCGAAATTATTCTGTGTGCCGGCGACGTAAATCGCAGAGTCGCCGGGATTGATGACAGAGCCAGGCGTCGGGACCGACTGCCATTCGCCACTCGTCAGTTCGGGATAGTCCAGGACGATCGAAGTCCCCATGTCGATCGTGACCACGATCGAGAGGCTCCGCGCAAAACTGTCCTGCACGGTCTTGATCAGGGCAGGTTTGGGTGCCGGGTCGTCGGCAGCCAGGCTGTTGAATTGTCCGGCTGGCGCCCACAACAGGGCTGCGCCGAGTGCAATCTGGATCAACATGGATGGCTCCCTCCGGTTGGCATTCTTCAGGCTTGCATGCCTGGCGCTAAGGTTTCCTGAACCCGAGCGGGATCCGTCGGTACACCCTGCTTTCAGACGCCTTTAAACGCCTCCCGGGCGATCTCAACCCGGCGATAGACCGAAAAGACAATCACGGCCTCGATCGCGCCGACGGCCTTGCGCTTTCGGATGATGGTCGAGAACTCGGCATTATTGACCAGCAGGTCGGGGCCCAGCCTGGTCAATTCCTCGCGCAGGATCAGGGCGGTATCGCAGCTGAGCGGGGCCCCGCAACCGGAGCGGCAGGCGATCGCATCGGCCTGGCTCAACAAGCCCTGCATACGCTGCGCGGCAGCCCTATCCCCGATCAGGGCCCGCCCATAGGCGTCAAAGCGGATATCATCGAGATGATAGAGAATTCCCCACTCGCTCTGCATGCAGTTCTCCGTGCAACACGCATTGAGTGTACTTGTTTTGTTCCACAGCTTCAAGCTGCGTGTCGCGACCCTGTCAGAGCGCGGCGAGGGTGTCGCTGATCTCGGTCTCGGTCGTGCACCAGCTCGTCACGAAGCGCGCCGATCCGTCCGGCCATTGGTAGAATTGGGCACCGGCCTCGCGGAGCTGCGCGGCGCGCGGCTCTGACAGCCGGACGAAGATCTCATTGCCATCGACCGGATGCAGGACGTCCGCGCCCTCCTTGCCCGCAAAGCCACCGGCCAGGGCCCGGGCGCGCGCATTCGCCGTACGGGCAAGGTCGAGCCAGAGATCATCCTTCAGCCAGGCCTCGAACTGGGCCGCCATGAAGCGCATTTTCGGCGCCATGTGGCCGGCCCGCTTCTGGCGGGCCTGGAGTTCCTCAAACCGGTCCATCACCGAGGGAAAGAGGATGACGGCCTCGGCACCCAGGGCGCCGTTTTTGGTGGCACCGAAACAGAGCGCGTCGACGCCGGCCTTCCAGGTCAGCTCGGCCGGGCTGCAGCCAAGCGAGACAAGGGCATTGGCGAAGCGCGCGCCATCCATGTGCACAAAGGCAGGGCGTTCCTTCACCCGGCGGGCGCGCGCGTCCACTTCGGACGGTGTATAGGCCGTGCCGCTCTCGCTCAGATTTGACAGGGAGAGCACCCGAACCGGGCTGGTATGGACAAAGCCCTCGGGGATTTCGGCGAGCGCCTGGTCAAGCGCGTCCAGGCTGATCCGGGCGTGATCGCCCATGAGCGGGATCAGCTTTCCGCCACCTGTGAAGAATTCCGGCGCGCCGCGCTCATCGCGATGAATATGCGCCTCGTCATGACAGAGAATGGCGCCATGAGCCGGGCACAAGACCGACAAGGCCAACGCATTCGATGCGGTGCCCGACACGGCGAAGAGGACTTTCAGATCAGTCTCGAAGATCTCTTTCAGTCGTGCCTCGACCCGGGCCGAAATCGGGTCGGCTCCGTAGGACGGTGCGAAATCATGATTGGCCGCGGTGATTGCGTCGATCAGGGCCGGATGGGCTGGGGCGGTGGTGTCGGACAGGAAGTTCATGATCGCAATGAAGTGATGCCTGCCTGCCCCGTCAATGGCAAACAGCTGAGCACTAGCCTCATTCGGGAAGAGTATCGCGCATCTGGTCAGATGAAGATGTCGCGAGGCCGCCCTGGCTGCTGAGGACGCCCTGACGGACAATTGCGTCCGGGTTAGGAGTTCGAACACCAAAAAGACTACGAATCTCCGCGGCATCCAGATCGTCTGCGCCGGCAAAGGCAGCTTGGCCGCGGGCAATGTTCTCTTCACTCGCGAATTGCAGCATTGGCAGGCCCTCGCTGCCATCGGACAGCGGGCAGGCCAGTGCAACCCGGTTGGCGTTGGATGTTGACTGGCAGAAGACCGACCGCACCGCGTATTCCGTACTGCCGCTACCGTTCGGGAAGGGAATGGCCTGACGGTCGTCATTGAATGGATTGACGTCGCTGAGGATGTTCGGGGCCTGCACGGCCGATGCCGCGCTATCGGCAGGGGCCAGGTCGTCTGACGGGTCGACCACGGCATCCCTATCCAATGGCGGCTCGGGTGAAGGGGCCGGCTCGGGTTCGGCAACAGGCTCAGGCTCTGGCTCAGGCTCTGGCTCTGGCTCTGGCGCAGGCTCCGGTTCAGACTCAGGCTCTAATGGAGTCTCGGGTTCCGGTTCAGGATCTGGCATCGTTACGAACACGACATCGACGACGGTCGGTTCAGCCTCGACCGCTTCCGGACGAGGCGCGAAAAGAAGACCGACGATGATCAGGAGGTTTGCGGCTAGCGCGAGCGCGCCGGCGGTGAGACGGCGGCGCAAGGCTTCTGAAAGGGGCGTCAAAAACACCACGCCCGGTCCATCCTTTCACTCGGCCCCCGCCGTCACCTGACCTGCTTAGACCAGTGCCGCGGCCGATGCCAGCGCCTTCGCGTGTTCAGGGCGTTCAGAGTGACAGCACCGGCTCGGCCCAGACCACATAGCGGTCCGGACCCGGCACCAGGTCGCCGAATGGCCAGCAGGTGACCAATGCCAGTCGAGCCGGTCCGACCGAGGGTTCGATTCCGGACCGGGCGGCGTCGACGATTTCGGTACGGGTCACACGAAATCGCAGTGGATGGCCGCTGGCCTGTTCCACGATCACCATGTCGCCGGGCGCCAGATGTTCCAGGAAGGCGAAATGGGTATCGCGGTGGGCGGCGATCACGCTGACGCCGGCCTCGCCGGGGCGGGCAGATGCATCCAACAGGGCTGGCCCGAAGGCCAACGCCTCGCCGCCACCATCGGACAGCACGATAGCGTGCTCACCCAGGGTCGGGACGGAGAGCCGCGCCACGGGCCGAAAATCGGCCCAGGGCCATGGTGTGGACGCGGACTCCCCGTCGATTGCGCGGGTCCAGGACTGTGCGAGGAGGACCTGCGCAATATCGGCCTTCACCCCCAGCCAGGCGCCCTG
>NZ_CAJQOO010000148.1 GCF_905480005.1 uncultured Maricaulis sp. | reverse complement strand
TGTCGCGAACCGGTACGCCGGTCGACGAAACTCTCACCCGTAGCCATGACCATGTTGCACCACTCTTGTCTCGATACGCGTCAGATCGCGCGCTTGCCCGCGACCCGTGCAAAAGCCGCGCCGCTTTTGCCGCACGCCTTGCATCCAAATGGCGCATTGGTGGCATCACAGGATCGAGGCACACATTCGCGGAGAGACAGATGTTGACCAAGACAGCGCTGATCGGGTGCTTGATTACGAGCACGCTGGGCCTGCCCGTGGCGCTTCCCTATGCGGCGGGCGCCGCAGTGGCCGTCTCGGTCGGCCCGGTGGAACTGGAAGTCTCGCGCCAGCGCGGCCTCGATATCGACCTGCATGTGGAATGCCTGAACTCCGGCTGTCCACTCGCCGTCTTGCGGATCGGCGCGGTCGAAACGCCCAGCTATCGCGTGACCCTCTAACTGACCGCCACTAGCGGCCCTTGCGGGCGCGCCGTTCGGCAAAGCGCTCCGGTGAGAGCGCGGCGAGTCCGGCCCTTTCCAGTACAGCCCCGCCCCCGGTCAGGTCACTGACCAGCGCTTCGGCCAGCAGGGGCGCATGCGCGAAGCCGCGCGAGCCCAGCCCTCCCAGAACAGACAGGCCCGCTCCCGCCCGTCCCACAAGGGGCAGGCGGTCCGGAGTCGCGGCGCGGACACCGCCCCACCTTTCCTGAACCGGGCCCAGTTTGACCGTCGGCAATCGCTCTGCCATGGCGGCACGAAAACCAGCGTCAGCGTCTTCATCAGGCAGGACATGCTGACCGCGGACATGAGTCGCTCCGACCAGAACGCCGTTCCCGGCCCGGCAGGCATAATGGCCCCAACTGACCGGGTTTTCCGGTGCCTCGCCATCGAATACCGCCACCTGTCCGGCGCTCAATTCGATATCGCCATGAAAGTCCGCCATTCCGGCCCCCGCGGCCAGGATGACATGCGCGACCTCCGCCACATGCCCGCCGCCGCCATCCAGGAGGCGAACGACACCAGTCCCGGCCTCAATTTTCGCGATGCGGGCTGATCGGCACGGCTGGTCTTCCATCAGCGCGCTGACGAGGCGGCGAGGCTCGAAACGGCCGGCACTGATCAGTTCCAGCTGCGTGCCTGTCCAGACCAGATGATCGGGCATCCAGTCCGCAAGCACGGCGAAACGGTCCGCCTCACGGTCATCCCGGGGCAGGCGAGTGACGGGTTCAGCGTGAAATCCGTCCCGCCCGTCATAGAGGCGGCGCGCGAAATCAAAGGCTGCGAGCAGGGCGCGGACATGCGGTCGATCGGCCTTCTCCAGCCGCGGCGTCAGGAGGCCGGCGGGCGCACCCGACGCGCCGGAAGACGGGCCGCCGGCATCGATCAGCAGCGTTTCAACGCCGCGCGCGCGCAATGCATGAACCAGGGATGCCCCGGCGATACCGGCCCCGACCACGGCGACCGGACCAACCTCAATCCCCCGCCCCGACCTGTCTGGCTGGCCCGGCCAGACCGCTTCCAGCCTTTCGCGCTTGCGCCCGAAGCCGGGACGTTTGGCGACATCGAACCCGGCCTCGGCCAGTCCCCGGCGGACAAAACCCGCGACGGTAAAGGTTCCGACCCGGGCACCGGGAGCGGATAATTCACCGATCCGGTTGAACACGTCTTGCGACCACATGGCGGCATTCCGGTCCGGCGCGAAACCATCAAGGAACCAGGCATCCACCGGCCCTCTCATCTGCGCCAGCGCCGCCTCGACCTCGTCCTGGAAAATCGTGATGGCGAAGCGGTCCTCGGGGAAAACCAGCCTTTGCGGGCCTTTCAGCCGGCTTGGCCATTGTGCGAGCAAGCGCGCGGACAGATCGGCAAGATGCGGCCAGGCGGCAAGCGCCCGCGCCGCCGCGTCGCGGTCGAGCGGGTGTTTTTCGACCGAGATCAAGTCGAGCCAGCCGTCCGCAGGACCTTCATCGCGCCAGAGTTGCCAAAGCCCCAACGCATTGAGGCCCGTGCCAAAGCCCAGCTCCCCGATCACGAATCGCTGGCGCCCTGCCCAGGCCTCGGGCAGTTGGCAGGCTTTCAGGAAAACCGCCTGGGTCTCCGCGAGCCCATCCTCGGCGGAGAAATAGACGTCGCCATAATCGCTGGCCCGTGGTCCGCTGGCCTGCGACCAGTCGAGCACGGCGGGCGCACAATACAGACCGTCCGTCGTCATCCCGGCTGCGGATCCAGGGATTGGGTGAATTTGGCAAAGGCCATCAGGCCTTCCGGCCAGGGCCCGTGACCGCTTTCAGGTTCAAAATGTCCGGCCTCGCCGGCATCCCCGAAACGGACGCCCCAGTCGCGCGCCCAGGCCTCGGCCTTGATCAACTTGCAGGTCGGATCATTGGAGCTGGCGAGCATCAGGCCGGGAAAGCCCAGCGGCACGCGCGGCACCGGGTCGAACCCGTGATCGCCATACTTGTCCTTGAGCTTGGGTCGCTCCCAGTCCGAAGCACCGACCAGGAAAGCCCCGGCGACCTTGCCGACCAGGGAGGGCGCGGCATGGGCCACGGTCAGCACGCCAACAGAGTGTGCCACGAGGATGACGGGCTTTTTGGCCTTTTCGACCTCGTCGACCAGACGGGCCGTCCAGGCATCACGCCGGGGCTGGTCCCAATCATCCTGCTCGACCCGGCGCGCCGTGGACATATTATTCTGCCAGCGGCTCTGCCAATGAAAGGGAGAGGCATTGCCCAGTCCGGGCACGATGAGGATTTCGCTGTCCTTGATTTTCATGCCGCCCTTCTAAACCCAAATCGCGGCGCTGCCAGCCCCGGCGGGTTGAGGGATTGCACAAAAAACAAGGGCGCGGAGTCGAAAGACTCCGCGCCAGTAACCCGTGTGCGCCTTGTTTGATCAGGCGGCTTCGACGGGAATTGCGTCCAGGGCTGTTTCCAGCTCGGCAAAGCTGGGCTGTATCTTGGAGGGCACGCCACCGCGACCGATCTCGACGGAGATCTGGGCGGCATTGCCGTGCAGGTGAGCCACCAGCACATCCATGATGATCTTGTAGAAGGCATGCTCTTCGTCATAGACGGCCTGCATGTACGCCGCGAACGGGCCGACAAAGCCATAGGCAATGAAGACGCCGAGGAAAGTCCCGACTAGCGCGCCGCCGATATACCCGCCGAGCACGGCCGGCGGGCTCTCGATCGCGCCCATCGTCTTGATGACGCCCAGCACGGCCGCGACAATGCCCAGAGCGGGCAGGCCATCGGCCATGGTCTGCATGGCATGCGCCGGGTCGGCAGCTTCGTGATGGTGCTTTTCCAGCTGTTTTTCCATCGCATCTTCGACCTGGTGCGGGTCTTCCAGATTCATCGTCATCATGCGCAGCGTGTCGCAGATGAAGTCGACCGCAAAATGGTCCTTCATGATGCGCGGATAACGCGTGAAAATCGTGCTGTCCTTGGGGTTTTCGATATGGCTTTCCAGCGCAATCACCCCTTTTGTCTTCATTGTCTTTGTTAGCAAAAACAAGAGTGACAAGAGGTCCGTATAGTCCTGACCCTTCCACTTCGAGCCGGTGAAGATCTTGGACAGGTCGCCCAGCGTCTTCATCACCGTTTTCGGCTTGTTCCCGATCAGGAAAGCGCCGACGGCGGCGCCGCCAATCATCATCATCTCGAAGGGCAAGGCCTTCATGATCACGTCGAAATGACCGCCGGCGAGCGAAAAGCCGCCAAACACCATCACGAAAACGACGACAATGCCGATAATCTGAAACATCTACCCGTCCACCACATCTGCCAGGCGGTTTTTCCACCCGATTTGAGCGTACTATGGCGCGGTAAGCTTAATGTCCGGTTGAACGGGCGTTAGATGGCTGTTTACCGGTGGCGGTCGGCAAATACAGATAGCCGTCTTTCGGTTTTGGTGTTGGACGCTTGCCGGGAGGCGGTCTAGTTCTGCCGCCATGACGCCGCCCTATGATCCGTCCAACCCGTCCAGCCAGACCGAGCGGCGCAATGCCTTTCGCCTGCTTTTCCTGTGCCTGATGGCGACGGGTATCGGCAATAACATGCTGTTCGCCATCCTGCCGCCACTGGCGCGGGGCCTGGCCGTACCGGAATACTGGGTTGGTGCGATCTACACGGTCTCGGCGGTGCTTTTCATGACCATGACCCCGATCTGGGGGGCGCTGTCCGACCGGCGCGG
>NZ_CAJQOO010000147.1 GCF_905480005.1 uncultured Maricaulis sp. | reverse complement strand
GAAATGGTCATGCCGGGCGACAATATCGAAATGAATGTCGAACTGATCGTACCGATCGCCATGGAAGAGAAGCTCCGCTTCGCTATCCGTGAAGGTGGCCGCACCGTCGGCGCCGGCGTCGTGTCGAAGATCATCGAATAGTCGCACGCGACATCGACACATGAATGCGGCGCGCTCCACCCGGAGCGCGCCGTTTTCTTTTGGTGGTTGCCGGACGGCCCGGCTGACGGCTCGTCTGGACAGGCCCGGATCGGCTGGATAGGTGTTTTCACTCCATTTGTTACAGCTGGTGTGAACCCATGGCCGAACCGCTCAATCTTCGCCTCAATTCGGCGCTGGATCCGCAAGAATGGGCGCGCAAATACGCCGAGAACCCACTCGTCCAGATCCCGGATATTCTCGAACCGGCCCTGGCCGAACAGGTCAGCGCTATCCTGCGGGACACGCTGACCTGGCGCCTTGTCTTTCCCGAACCCGGACCTGCGGGAGACGGGGAGGAAGTCGTCGTTCAACTGACCCAGCAGGATGTCCAGCGCATGGGGCGTGAGGCCGTGTCCGCCGCGATCGGGGGCGTCATGCAGCGGGCCCGCAAGAATTACGGCTATCTCTATGACAGCTACCCGATGATCCAGGCCTACACCTCGCACTGGGATCCGGGTCATCCGATCCACCGGGTCACGGAATTCCTGAACTCGCGTGAATTCCTGGATTTCGGGCAGATTGTCACCGGCGCGCCCGTGGTGACCAAGGCTGACGCCCAGGCGACACGCTATACGCGCGGCCATTTCCTGACCCGGCATGTCGATGAGGGCCATGATCAGGAACGCGTGGCCGCCTATACGTTTGGCTTCACGCGCAATTGGCAGCCGGACTGGGGCGGGCTCTTGATGCTGATCGAGGAGGGAATGGACGTCTCGCGTGCTTTCCTCCCGCGCTTCAACATGCTGTCGATCTTTGACGGCCGCCGGCTGCACGCTGTCAGCCCGGTCTCGCCCTTCGCTGGGGATGCCCGCTACCAGATCACCGGCTGGTTCCGCAATGACCCGGCCTCCGGCGGTTCGGCCTGATGGTCGCGGACCCCAGACTGGCCCAGGCCCGCGAACTGCGCCTGCAGGACGCTTTCGACCAGGCGCGTGCGCTGTGTCATGCGGTGCTCGAAGAGCGCGCTGACGACGCAGAAGCGATGGGCTTGCTGGGGATTTGCGACATTGAGTGCGGGAATGTTGCAGCAGGTCGGGCATGGCTCGACAAGGCGGAAGCCGCCGATGGCAATAATGCCTCGGTCCAGCTGTACCGCTCGGTGCAATTCGAGGCCGAAGGCAATGCCAAGGCGGCCCTCGATGCAGCCCGGCGCGCGAGCGAGTGCGATGCGACGCGGTTTGATATCTGGGGACGTCTCGGTGATCTCGCGGGAATTGGCGGCAATCTGGCCTTGGCCGCAGAGTGTTTCGAGACGGCGCTGAAGGCCGAGGATGACCATCCGGCCCGGGCCAGTGTCGCCTTGCGGTTGGCAGGCCTGGAACTGCGCCTCGGCCGGACCGATGCGGCTGACGCAGCGCTGAAGATTACCGAGACGGCTTTTGGCGGCGCCCTGCCGGCGGAAGGCCTGGCCATCCGGGCCGCGGTTGCGCGTAACCGGGCGGACTGGCCACGTCTGCGGGATGTCGCCCAGGACTGGCTGGATATCGTCCCGGACGACAATGATGCGCGCGGCGCTCTGGCACAGGCCCTGTCCCAGCTGGGGTATTACCGCCGGGCCATCGAGATTTTCCGACCGGTGGTGGCGGAGCGTGGCTCTGACCCGGGTTCGCTCGCCGCGCTGGGGCGGCTCTATCTCGGTGCTCGAGACACGGACACGGCCCGTGAGGCTTTCGAGGCGGCTCTGGCGGTGGATCCCAATTCTGCGGACGCGCTGTTCGGCCTGGCCCGAATCGGTAATTTCGCGGGCCGTGTTGACGACGTGGAGACCTATTGCCGCCGTATCCTGGCGGCCCATCCCGGTCATCTCGATGCCTGCGCCTTCCTGGCCGAAACGACCGGTGGGCGTGTCGAGGATCCGGAACTGGCCGTCCTGGAAGCGGCCCGCGAGGATCACGAATTGCCGGCCGATCGTCGGGCGATTTCCCTGTTCGCGCTGGGCGATGTCTATCACCGGCGCAAACGCCGCGCAGACGCGTTTGCAACCTGGACGCTCGCCAATGAGGCCAAGTGGCTTCAGCATAATGGCAAGCTGGAATCAGGCTATGACCGGGAAGCCCAGGAAGCCCGCATCGCGCGCCTGTCGGCCCAGTTCGACGGTACGGAAGCGGCCGGCGTGGCAGGCCAGGGCCCGACGCCGATCTTCATTGTCGGGATGCCCCGCTCGGGCACGACACTGCTGGAAGCCGCGATCTCCGCCCATGATGCGGTCGAGCCGTCGGGCGAATTGCCCGCCTTGCCCTTCATTCTCGAGAGATTTGAAACCTGGGCCGCAGAGAATAACTGGCAGGGCGGCCGCATCCCGGACGCGAAGCTGGCCGAGTGGCGGGCCATCTATGTCAAACAGCTCGGCGAGTACGGGCTGGATGGCGCCCAATGGGTAACCGACAAACAGCCCAGCAATTTCCAGTCGGTCGGCCTGATCCGGCAGCTCTTCCCGAACGCACCGGTCATCCATATTCGCCGTCGACCGCTGGAAACCGCCTTCTCGATCTACCGGCGCAATTTCACCCGGCAATGGCCGTTTGCCCATTCGCTGGACGATATCGGCCATTACTACGCCGAGCAGGCGCGCCTGTGTGACCATTGGCGGCAGACCTACCCGCAAACCGTTACGCCGATACAGTATGAGACTTTGGTGACATCCTTCGAGGCGAGCCTGCGGGGCCTGTTCGCACGGATCGGTCTGCCCTGGGACGACAAATGCCTGGAGTTCTACAAGCAGGAACGCCAGATCATGACGTTCAGTGCGATGCAGGTTCGCCGTCCGCCATCGGCTGACCATCTCGATTCAACGACGCCGTATCTTGAATGGCTCGGCGGGTTCGACCCCGCCGTCGAGGCGCTGGGGGTCAATCCCGAGACGGGTGCCTGGCTGGCGGCCGGTGAAGACGGGGAAGCCCGTCTGCCGGGTTCGGTCGAAAGCGGTGCGACGGCATCGGCACCCGGCGAAACGTCAGCACAACCCGGCGGGTTCTGGCAGCGTCTCTTCGGTCGCGGTGAGCGGTCCGGATCATGATGGCGACCCTGCAGCGCGCCGCGGGCCTGCTGCAGGCCGGTCGCTTTGGCGAGGCATTGCCGCTGCTCGATCAGGTCCTGGCTGAGGCGCCCAGTCAGCCGGACGCGCTCATGCTGCGGGCGATGGCGCGTAGCCGGGCAGGCGATGATGCCGGCGCGTTGTCGGATTTCGGCGCCGCTCGCACGCACCATCCGCAATCTCATGCGGTTCTCAATAATCTCGGTAATCACCAACAAAGGGCTGGACGCCTGGATGCGGCCATCGCGGCCTATCGTGCGGCGCTGGAGGCTGCGCCCGACTTCGCCGACGCCCGCCTGAACCTGGCGCTGACCCTCTCCCAGACCGATGACTTCGCGGCCGGGCGTGCAGCGATTGCGGACGTGCTTGCGCGGCAGCCGGGCCAGGTGCTGGCGCTGAACGCTTGGGGCAATCTGGAACGGCGCGCCGGCGAACCGGACGCGGCCCGCAAGGCCTTTGACCAGGCCCTCGAGGCCGACCCGAATGCGGTTCTGCCGCGTATCAATCGTGGCGCGCTTTTCCGCGAGACCGGCGAGCTGGACAAATCCTGTACGGATTTGCGCCAGGCGTGTGCGTTGGCGCCGACCATGGCCGAAGCCCATGCCCAGCTGGGCCACAGCCTCCGGACCCGGCTCGATATCGACGAGGCAGACAAGGCCTATCGGATGGCGCTGTCATTGTCGCCTCAGGATCCCGGCTATCACGCCGATCTGGTTGGCCTGCGCGTCGAAGCCGGGCAGGGGGCGTCAGCCCTGGTCACGCTTCAACAGGCGATCGCCGCGACGGGCGACCCGCGACTGAATGAAGTCCTGGCGCGCGTCCTGTTGCGGTCAGGACAGCCGGTCGCTGCGCGGGCCGCGGCGGACGCGGCCCTGGCGCGTGATCCCGACGCCGTGCAGGCGGCGATGGTGCGCAGTGAATTGGGACTGCGGACCGGCGATCCCGCGGGCGCGCTGGCGGATGCCCGTCTGGCATTCAAGGCCAGTCAGGGGGAGGACTGGGCGGCGCGGCATGTCCTGGCAGAGGCGCTTCTGGTCAATGAGGACTGGTCCGGCGCGGCAGCGGTGCTCGATTGCGACGCTCCGGCAGCGCATTTGCAGAAGCATCTTGCGCTGCAATCGGTGGCCTGGCGCCAGACCGGTGACCCGCGCTACGCGCAGCTGTGCGACTATGACGTCTT
>NZ_CAJQOO010000146.1 GCF_905480005.1 uncultured Maricaulis sp. | reverse complement strand
GTGCTGACGCAAGGGCCGAACTGGACGCAGGGGAGGCGTGAGGCGAGGCAGGTCCTCGCGCCCAGCCCCAGCCCCGCCCCTGCCACTATCCTAGCGAGCCCGGGCTTCGGCCAGGGCGCGCTCGAGGGCGTCCTCGGCGGCGGTTTCGATGTCCGGCGTCACACCATTGCCGTCGATGCGGGCGCCATCGCTGAGGTAGAAGTCGGCGACCGGCAGGCGCAGCGAGA
Source organism: uncultured Maricaulis sp. (assembly GCF_905480005.1). Taxonomy (GTDB): domain Bacteria; phylum Pseudomonadota; class Alphaproteobacteria; order Caulobacterales; family Maricaulaceae; genus Maricaulis. The sequence continues at coordinate 2,910 of NZ_CAJQOO010000146.1, read as the reverse complement.
AGTCGGAGGGCAGGGGGAAGAAATTGCTCGACAGCATTTCCCCGGCCGTGGTCTCGCCGATCAGCGTGGCGCGACCCGACATCTTGATCATGCCGACCAAGGCTTCCGACGCGCTGGCCGTGCGCTCGCTGATCAGCACGTAAACATCCCCGTCGAATACGGTTTCGGCCGGATCGAGCGATGCGGCGGTGTAGCCCGTGGTGACCAGTTCGCCCATGACTTCCTGTTGCGAGCGGCCATTCAAGACCGGCCGGACCTCCAGCAGCTCATTGCCGGGCAGGGTCTCGTTGTCGCGCCACCAGGCATTGGCAATGAACGTCCCAAGCACCTGGCGCTCCTCCAGGATACGCGCGGCAACCGGGATGGCTGCGGCCGTGCCGCCCCCGTTCTCGCGCAGGTCGACAATCAGACTGTGGGCGCCGGACTCGATGGCTGCACTCATGGCCGCATCGATCTGCGCCTCGATCGCGATGCCGAAAAAACTGTCAATGGTGACCAGGGCGATGCCCGGTTCCACAGCTTCGTGGCGGGCGACCGGACGGTCCTCGGCGGCAGCGTCGGCTTCGTCGAGCAGGCCTTCCATCGTGTTGAGCGGTCGCAGAATTTCATAATGGGAGAAGAGCGAGCCATCCCAGTTCCGGTCAAAGCAGTAGATGAGGCCGGCATCATCGGACACCGTGTCGATACAGGCATTGAAGCCTTGCCGGAACGCGTTGAATTCCGGCGTCTGCATCAGTCTCGGATCATAGATCCAGGCGGTCGAGATCTGCTCCATCACACCGGCAATGGCGGAATAGTCGCGCTCCGGGGCCGGCGCCTGCGCCTCCAGCCGCCACTCGCCGCGCAGCAGGCCGCTGGCCGTCACGATGACCGGACCCTCCGCTCCGCTGACCAGTTGCGCGTCATGCTGTCGGCCGTCGGCGAAGGTCAGAGTGCCGGCACCCGTCTCGTCGAAGGCAAAACCATACTGGTCATTGCCGGCGCGAAGTCCGCCGTCCGAGGCTTCGAGGCTCAGCTGACCTTGCAGGGTGCCGTAATGGACCGAGCTCAGGGTGAAGGTATAGGTCCCCTCGGCCGGAAGCTGGGCTGTGGCAGCCGAGGCGAGCGAGAGCGCGCTGCCGGCTGCCAATACGGCCTGTAGGAAAAGTGACTGAGACATGGTCGATCCTTTGAGCATTGAACATGTGGTTGATGCCGGCCGTCATCGCCCCGGATGCAGGTGTGTTGGGGGGAAACACTGTACGTCTGTCCCGCCATCGTCCCGGGCCGCGGTTTGCCGGACGGCCGCGCCAGCTTCTTGTCGGCCACTTACGGTCCATTCATGCCCGTCCGCTAGCGTGCCCGGCGATTGTCAGAACGGGAGAGAGCTGGATGAGTGCGCGGACAAGAGTGAACCTCAAGCGGGTGGTGTGTGCGCTGTCTTGTTGTGGATTGGTGGCTGTCGGGGCCGGTGGCGCAGCCCTCGCGGAAGGCTCGCCGGCCGGGCAAGCCTTTTTCTGGGAGCTGGTCGACACATCGGCCACCATCGCCCAGCACTATACGTTCGAGCCGGATGGATCGGTGATGCAGCAGACCACCTATATCTTCAATGACGGGCGGCCTGAACAGGATGTCGGTCCATCCTATGTGGCTGGCTGGTCGCAGGATGGCGATGGCGGTGTGACGGTCGAGTGGGCGGACGAACCCAGCCAGCATTGCGCGGCCTGGCCGGCCTATACACAAGGCCCGGTCGATGCCGTGCCGGACGGGGATTGCTGGCTCTCGGAACAGATTCGCAATCTGATCCGCGAAGGTGCGGTCGGCGGTTATGACGATTGACGGCGTCGGCGGGTCCGACGGCTATGACGATTCCCGGGACTGGAAGCGGGTCGGCGAGGTGTCTTTCCACCTGCCAGCGGGTTATTGAGCCGCTGAACGGGGATCCCCGCCAGCCGATCAATCGGTCGGGTCGTGCCCGTCTGTGTCGGATCCGGCCTTCTTTTCCTCCGCACCGCCCAGCGCCACAAAGGCGAGCGTGGCGATAAAACCACCGCCCAGGAGCGCGATGAAGGGCAGCAGCTCCGGGTCCCAGCCGGCGAATGTCTGCATCAGGGCAAGCCAGGTCATGACCGCCACATACACGGCGGCGCCGAGCAGGACCCGCTTCCATTCGTGGGTGATGAGCGGTTGGGCGGCCGGTGCGGTGGCGTCGGCGGTCGGGATGGGTGTCGTGTCGTTGGCGGCCATGTCGGCAGTCTCCTCTGGCGTTTCAATCAGATCACGCAATTGCGCCGAAGAGAGGTCGAAACTGGCGGCCAGCGCCCGCACGGTTTCCAGGCTGGGTGTCTCGCCGCGTTCGGCGCGCTGGATCGTGCGGTCACTCAATCCACTGATCGTGGCGAGTTGTTCCTGTGACCAGCCCTTTTCGAGGCGCAGCGATTTCAGTCCCATCAGCTAGCTCTCTTGTCTCGGCCAGGCCCGTGAAGGCCTTATTGCAGGGCGGTTTCTAGCCGCCGGACGCCCTGTCGCCCACGACACGCAGGCGACAGGAAGGTGACAAGTGCAGCCGGTTTGCGCAATGCCACTGTCATGACCCCATAGCCGGACCCGGCCATCCGGACTCGGCCATCCGGACTTGGCTGGACAGCGGTTCCGCAGAGCCGCACAGTCGGCCCGGCACAACCGAGGACAGCCCCATGACCGACGAAACGGGCCACACCGGCTCCTGCTTTTGCGGCGCGGTTCAATACCGCCTGCGCCGTGATCCGATGATCGTGCATGCCTGCCATTGTCGCGACTGTCGCAAACAGACTGGCGGTCCCTATGCCATCAACGCGCTGATCGAGCGGTCCGAGGTCGAGCTGGTTGCCGGCGAACCCGTCAGGCATGAGCAGAAAACGGGCAGTGGCAAGCCGCACGATATCTGGCGTT
>NZ_CAJQOO010000145.1 GCF_905480005.1 uncultured Maricaulis sp. | reverse complement strand
GGTCGACGCTTCCATGTCCGACACATCGGGATCACAAGACTCATAACCCACGACCTGGTCACCATTGAGCCAGTGCTCGACGCGGCCCGGCATGACGATCAGCCTGGCCCGATTCCACATATCGCCAGAATAGGCGCGTTTTCCAGATCCGGGCTCGGAGAGGTTTTCCGCCGCGATACGCCCGGGGAAACTGCCCAGGAGACCATTCGCGGGCCGCGTCTCACCGAGTACCGCATCATTGGCGATCTGATAGCGTCCGGCACATTGGCGCGCCCCGTTTAAATAGGCGTAGGAGAGCTGACCATCCGCAGCGCCCTCGACGCGGACGTCAATGACCAGTTCAAAAGCGTCCCCGGGGACATCAAGGCTCGCGCTACCGTCCGTGAGATCAACCCTTCGCCAGCCCCGCAAAGCTTCAGAAGCACTGATCTCATCGACCAACCAGCCCTCGATCAGGGCAAAGCGTCGGTCCAGCCACAAGTCTGCGTCGCGCGGGTTTGCGAGAAGACGCAGATCGCGCCATTCCGTGAAATTGCCCACAAGGGCTTCATTCCGCCCGATATCGTGGATCTGCAAGGCGATGAAACCGTCTGAATGATGGTCGCCGACCACGTGTGCACAAGCGACCCCATTGACCCAGGTCGCCACGGTCTGGCTCACCGCTTCGATGCGAAAATCATTCCATTCGCCATGGTGATAAGCCGCGCGGCACTGCGGGTTTCGAGCCATCGTATGGCGCCAGACATGCGCGCTTTCATGATAGATGCCGCCCGTAAAGCGCCGATCTGTCGGGTCGATTTCCAGCTGATAACCTATCAAGCCGCTGCGCTCATCCGGCGCAAGCTCGGTGCGAAACTGGACGCCGGAATTGCCGAAACCGTCCGAACGCGCCTGAAACTCGAGGACAAAGTCTTCATAATGCGTATCTGTCGCCAGAAAACTATTCGGCGAATCAAGCACATTACTGCCCCGGATCGCCCCGTTCACGACCGCATAGGGTGCCGTACCATTCAGCTGCGTCCAGCCCTCGAGGGTTTGCCCGTCAAACAGGTCCACCCACCGCCCCTCGGGATCGTCAGACACGGACAAGCCCTCACAGCCCGTCAGCCCAAGGACCAAGCTCACACACGCCATGCGCGCGCCCTTGCGGGCATCCAAACGCCTCACAATCCACCCTCCTGCAGACGCTGAACGGCATGATCAACAGCCCGGGCGGTCAACGCCATATAGGTCAATGACGGGTTGGCCGTTCCGCACGAGGACATGCAGGCACCGTCGGTGACGAAGAGATTGTCGACATCATGAGCCTGGTTCCACCGGTTGAGGACCGAGGTGGCAGGATCATGCCCCATGCAGGCTCCACCCATCTCATGCGTCTTGCCGCCAACCAGGACATGCTCGTCATCGGGTGTTCGCACCGAGGAGATATCCTTGCATCCCGCCGCCGTGAGGATTTCCACCGCATCCTGCTCGGCCTGGCGGATCATGGCGCGCTCATTCTCGCGAATATGACAGTCCATATGCGCCAGTGGGATGCCCCAGTTATCGGTTCGCGTTGGATGGAGCCTTATAGTGTTGTCGGCATAGGGCAGCATTTCCCCGAACATGCCGATACCCAGAACCCAGGGCGACCACTGGTCCATCGATGCCTTGCTCTCCGCTCCGATACCCGGGCGCGATCCGGTGTGCCCCGCGCGCTGGCGATTGGCCCCGCCCTGAAAGCCGAAACCGCGCACGAAGGCCTGATCTTCGCGCTCGTGACGATAGTTGGGAATATAAATGCCGGTGGGCCGGCGCCCGAAATCAAACCGGTCTTCCAGCCCCTCAATCCGGCCGTTGGCACCGGCATGACCGAAATGGTCCATGATGTAATTGCCGAGCTGGCCAGAGGTATTGGCAAGGCCATTCGGCATCGCTTCAGACCGCGAATTCAACAGGATCTGGGCCGAGGCAATGGCCGACGCATTGAGGAAAATTATCCGCGCGGAATAAAGGCGTTCTTCCCGTGTGTGATAGTCAACGACCTTCACATGCGTCGCCCGACGCGTGAGCGGATCGTAGATGATCTCGCTGACAACGGAGTCGGTTTCCACGGTGAGGTTACCAGTCCGCTGGGCCGCGGGAAGCGTCGCTGAAAGTGACGAGAAATAGGCTCCGTACGAGCACCCCCGGATACAGTGATCGCGCGCTTGGCAGGCCCCGCGCCCGAGCTCTGCATGCACATCGCGCACTTCGGTGAGATTGGCGCCGCGCCCGATAATCATGCGGCGATCCTCGAAGCTGCGATTTATGTTCCGCGCCGCGACACCCTCGGCGCAATTCATCTCCCACGGCCTCAGGAACTCACCGTCGGGCAGATTCTCCAGCCCGTCACTCGCTCCGGATATCCCGGCGAAGGCTTCCACATGGTCATACCACGGTGCCAGGTCGTCGTAGCGAATGGGCCAGTCCACACCGTGCCCGTCTCGCGCATTGGCTTCAAAATCTTTCGGACCCCAACGATAGGTCTGGCGGGCCCAGGTCAGCGAGCGGCCACCCAGCTGATAGCCGCGCGTCCACATGAAAGGCCGATCCTCGGGATAGGAATAGGGATGATCCCTTTCATCAACAAAGAACTGGATGATCTCGTTGCGATAGGTCCACCCCTTCCGCTTGAGCATGCGGTAGCGGCCCTGCTCGTCATAGATCTCCGGCACCATGCCCCGGAATTCCATGTCCCAGGGCGCTTCAAAATCGGTGTATTCCGGGCTTGGGTGATCAAGATGACGCCCACGCTCCAACACCAGGGTCTTCAGGCCTCGCTCACACAGCTCCTTGGCCGCCCAGCCGCCGGACATGCCTGACCCGATGACAATCGCATCAAACTCTTCACTCATGCCCCGCCCCTAGAATCGCGCATCATCGACAAGCGCCCGAAATTCGGCGGCCGACACATCGCCGAGATACTGACCCGGCACCGCGACATAATCGGGATTTGCCGCCTCGCTGGTGTAATGAATATGGAAAACCAGCCGTTTCAGCGTTCGGTAGGCGGCGGAAAAACCAGGTCGCTCGCCCTCGGCGAAGCTTGCCTGGTCCATGTCCTCCAGGAGACGAAAGCGTGCCTGCCGGGACAAGGACCGGAATGCGCGCCCGACGCTCTGGCGCGCATGACTATCCAGCTGTGCGGGGAAGCCCAGGATTTCTGCCCGGCTGGCCGCCGATGCCCAGTGGTCCATCAACTGGTCGAGATACAGCACAGTACCGGTATCGCCAGCACCGGGAGTATCGGTCCGGGGAATCATGAGATCCGCGACATCGAGAAGAATCGTCGCCGTAGCCCGGTCAAAGACGGAAAAACCGGTAACGTCCGAGAGATCCAGCTCGATTGCGTCACGGTTCTCGCATCCCGACAGTGATAACCCGGCCAGGGCCAGACCGCCCGTCGAGAGCAGAATTCGCCGTGTAACGCCCACCCCCGTCAATCTCCGCCCCCTCGATTCAGCGCGTCACTCTGCAGGGCCTGAAAGCGGCAAGCAAGCCGGAACCCATTGACCCATCCGCGACTTGTTCGGCGCTGGCATACAAAATTGCGCTTTGGATCTGACGCCTCCTGACGATAGGTCGCTCACCAGAAAGGTGGCGCTCCGAAGGCCATGCAGATCAGTCGGTCAACGGGGCGGAGCGGGCTCGTTTGAACACTTCATCGTTTTTCAAATCCTGCAGGTGCCCAAGCGGCGGCAAGGCCGGATCCTAGCATCATCGCAGCGAACACGCTCACGCCTCTCGGCGAAGTAGCTGAAACCCCGAGCATAGCGTGCGCCTTGGCGTGACAAGTCATGTGAGATTGTCCAACCTCTTCCTGGTCACCGCTTACGGAGGGAAAGCATGCGCGTTTCCAATGCCATGGAGCCAAGCGACGCTCAGTTCGGGGCATTTCTCGCCCGCGCGGGCGATGGCCCGGTCCATTTGCTCAACCTGCTGAAGTTCCGGGACAAGGCCGCCTACGCGGACGGGCGGGAACCGGATCTGTCCGGTGCCAATGCCTATATGCGCTATGGCGGACCGATGACCCGGCTGGTTGAATCAGCGGGTGGCCGCCTGCGATTCTCGGCACTGCCGTCGGAATTCCTGATCGGACATGCCGACGAGGCGTGGGACATGATTGCCATCATGACCTACCCATCCGCGTCGACCTTGCCCGAGATTGCCGAGACCCCTGCCTTTCGCGAGATCGAAATCCACCGCAAAGCCGGCCTGGCGGGGCAACTCCTCATCCCCTGTTTCCAATCGGAGACTTTTGTCGCATGAGCCTGAAATCACTCGGTCCACTCGTCTTGACCAGCCCGACATTGCGCGCCGTCTCGCGCCTGCGTCATGCCGGCCTGCGCCGCCTGACCGGTCGCCCTCGCACGCTGCATGCCTTCATCGAGCGCGATGAACCCTATTCGCATCTCCTGCTGCAAGCCCTGCCGCGCCTCGCCGAACATTATCCGGTGGAAATTTCCTGGCATGAGGTCGGTCCACCCGACCGGTCTGCAGCGCCCGAGCCTGACAAGCTGGCGGCCTGGTCAAGGGAGGATGCCCGCCATCTGGCAACCGCCTGGAAGCTCGACCCGACGCCACAACCCTGGCCGCAAACCGCAGGCCCTGACGCAGGTGACGCGCTACGGACGAAACTGGGCCATTACGGCTCGGCCATGACCTGGTTCGAGGGCGAATGGTATTGGGGACTAGATCGTCTACACCATCTCGAAAACCGGCTTGGCGGTCAGTCGCCCCTGTTTTCACCAATCCCGGAGCCCGACGCCGCGAGCGGCGGTATGCTCGACGTCTTCCTGTCGCTGCGAAGCCCGTACAGCTATCTTGCCGCGATGCGTCTGTTCGACCTGGCGGAGCGCTGGCAGGCGACCATTCGCTTGCGACCGGTCCTGCCCATGGTCATGCGGGCGCTGCCGGTTCCAAGGAGCAAACGCTTCTATATCGTTCGCGACTGCAAGCGCGAGGCGGAGCGACTAGGTCTGCCATTCGGCCACATCGCTGATCCGGTGGGCATTGGTGTGGAGCGTGGGCTCGCCCTGCTCGTTGGAGAGATCAATCGCGGACGCGGTCGGGCCTTCCTGCAAGCTTACATGACGGCAGTCTGGTCCCAGGGCGTGGATGCCGCCAGCGACGCAGGACTGCGCCGTATTTGCGAAGTGGCGGGTGTGTCTTGGGATCAGGCCGGCAAGGACCTGTCCGACGATGCCTGGCGCGCGGTCGTTGAAGCCAACCGGGTCGAACTGTTCGAGCACGGGCATTGGGGTGTACCGAGCTTCAAGGTCGGCGACCGCATCGCCTTCGGGCAGGACAGGCTCTGGCTGGCGGGGCGCTGGCTGGAAGAAGCGGCCGCTCAGGACCAGGCACGAACCAGGAACCAGTAACCCCCCGCGGCGGACAAAGCGGCGATGGCGGCAAGCCGGCCATAGGCCAGGATCCGGTCCGGCAGAATCTGTCGGACCAGGACCACCAGCAATCCGGCCATGGCGACAAAGATGAGCTGGCCCAGCTCGACACCGAGATTGAACCCGAACAAGGCCGCCACCCGGTCATCCCGCGGCAGGTCGAGTTCAAGCAGTATGCCGGCAAAGCCAACCCCGTGAATGAGCCCGAAGCCGGCGCTGAAGGCCGGTATCGTGCGCCTCACATCGCCGCCGGCTTCAAGCCAGGCCAGATAACTGCCGGTAAAGATCACAAGTCCGAGCCAAACCGTTATCGGCACCGCTCCGCCGAGAAGACTGTTGACCAGGCCGATGGCAAGCAGGCCGGCCGAGACCAGGATAACGGTGCGGCGATCCGGTCTGGCAGACTGGAAGGCCGACTCGCCGGCGACAAACAGGATCGAGAATCCGATCAGGGCTTCGATCGCGGCGCCGGGCGGACTTATCCAGCCAAGAAAGGCAAGGGCAAGGGTCGCAGAATGCCCGAGCGTGAAGCCAAGCGTTGCAGTGAGGATTTGGCGCCGGGTCGCAACGACCAGCAGCAGGGCTGACAAGAAAGCGAGATGATCGGGGCCACCGAGGATGTGAGTCACGCCCAGCGATACATAGCGCCCGAGCCGGCGGGGCAGCGACAAGGCCTCTCCGGTGGCATTGATTCTGGCCAGGGTATTGCCGCGCGTGAGCACGAATTCCTGGCGCTCACCAAGCTCCATTTGCGCTTGCAGGAAGTGGACATGATTGGGCGAAACAGGAGAGTAGACCTGAATGTCGATCTCGACAGGACCGGTCCTCAAATCACACGCCCAGGCGCCCCTGCCCTGCAAGCGCCCGTCGGGTAACAGTCGCACGACCGGCGGCGCGGCAAGACTGCACAGGCCTCCGCCACGCCGGACCTGGATGCCGTCAACCAAGCGAAGGCGAAAAGCGTCCTCGAGGCTGGTTTCGGGTGGCAGGGTGGCGAGTAGCAGGGTCGCCTGACGGGCATCGAGCAGGAATTCCCCGGCCATGTCGCCCGCGATCTCCTGCCAGTTCGAAATCGACCGACTGCGCTCATGCGCAGCGGCGGGCGCTGTCAGGCCGATGAAGACGAAAAGAAGCGCAAGGAAGCCGCGCATCAATCCGCCCGGATCGCGATCTCGGCCCGGCTACGCAGGTCAGCGAGGTAGGCTTCCAGCGCCGCTTCCTGGCTGCGCTCAACCCACAACGCCTCAACCGCCTCGCGCTGTGAGTCGAACGCGGCCCGTGCAGGCGCGCCGCGCTCGAGGACGGTAATGCGATGCCGGCGAGCGCCGGATCCAATGATCTCGCGGGTTTCACCCTCGGCAAGGTCGAGCACTGACAAGGCCAGCTCTGCGCCCAGATATCGACGCAGGTCACTCGCGCTGATCAGCCGGTCCGGTGGATGCGAAGATGGACGACTGAGTGTGCCACTTTCAGCGGCCCCGCTCTGCCAATCGACCCGCAGCATCAACTCGCCGGAGAATCGCTCTGGTTCGGCTGCGAACAGGGCGCGCAATTCCGCTTCCGACGGGTCGCGTTCGGCGCGCGCAAGGATTGAATCGATCATCGCAATGACCACTGACCGACGGATAGTCGAGGCATTGCGCGGGAGGTCGAGATCGATCGCCCTTTGATAGAGCAATTCCTCGTCGATCAGGCGCGCCAGGGCGTAGTCCGGCGCATCCTCCGGCAAGGGGTTGCGACTGTCGCGGGCCATGGCCTCGAGCGCCAGTTGCAGATCCGCGTCAGTGATCAGATGACCATTGATGCGGGCCGCGACAGCGCCGGACGCCGCGACACCGGATGCTGGCCAGAAAAGTGTCACCAGCGCCAGCAAGGCGCCCGCCGCAGCACCCGCAAGACAGACGGCGCGCGCATCGGGCATCAGCCTTCATCCACGAGGCGTGTCTCGGCCACATCGCGATACCCCAGATAGATCGGCGACGACCAGGCGCGATGCTCGACATCGGCGATGCAGGTTTCATCCATATCTGTCCGGTAGTCGCCGAGACACGGGTTTGCGCGGATGCACTGGCCGTTCTCGTCATACTCGCACCGAAGCGGATCGCCATTTACCTGGCCGGTCGGCTCCTGGATTGCCCGCACATAATAGACGGTGTCGCGCCCCGCTTCGGCGAATTCCGGGTCGGTGAACTCGACGGTACACCCCTCGCCCTGGTCGTCGCAGGGCAGATTCAGCCAGTCATCCTCAATCAGAAGGTCGACCGACTCGTCCGGCGTTATCTGCGGCCTGATACGAACAACTTCTATGCGCGTGATGAGGTGGCGCTCATTGCCCGGATTATAGCATTCACCACGGCACAGCTGCTGCAAGCGGTCCGCCGGCAATCCACGCACAGAATAGTCCGGACAGCCCGGATTCTGCCGCAGCGACCCCGCCGCGCGAACCCTGAAAACCGGGTCAGCTCCGATATCGTCCTCACCGCCCATTGGCGTAAGGATGTCGCCAGTCTCATTGATACGGTCAAACCAGAGCAGTTGGCGCAAACCCGAGGTCGCATAGACATTACGCGTCTGCAGCGCGTCCCAGACGCCGTCCCGACTGCGCTCGCCGGCGTGGGCGGCAACCAGACCGCCGCCTGTGAAGAAGCTGGACTGTCGTTCAAGCTCGGTAACCTGGAAGCCGACATTCCGGGTCAACTCTTCGCGCGTGATCGCTCGCGACCGCGATGTGGCTTCCGGATCCGATGGCAGGATTTGCTCGGCAACAGCCCGCGTTACAGCGCCACCGGCGTCGGTCATATAGTGCCGGGCATGCGTCTTGTAGCCGATCCCGGGTCGGGCCGTATGGGTATCGGACGAGCCGATGAAGCCCCAGCGGAAGCGCTCCGGCTCCTCGCCGTCAAAGTTCGAGATGGCCAGCCCGTACTGGACTGAGGTTGTCGGATTATAGTTGAAAGCCGGCAGAAAACAGTCGCGACACTGGCCGGCATCGAGCCAGTCAGCGATTTCCTCGCCCAGCACGGTCATATGTCCTGCCAGACCGACATGAACCGCGTTTTGCCGGGCCTCCGCCGCGCGGGCCGCGCATTCGATCTCGCCCTGACCCTCGGCACGGCAGCGCTCTTCGATGATCTGACCGGCGCGCTGGCAGGACGGAAGATAATCTGCCGTCGCATCCGGGCAGACCGGATTGTCCGCGCTCCCGGCATTGGGCCGCCAGGAGCGGTATTCTTCGGCATTCCCGTGTCCGGAAAAGACCTCGATCAGCGGAAAGGCCTCGGGACGCTGCGCGTCGACCAATTGCTTGTCCCAGGATGTGCCGGGCGGGGTGTAGAGCCCCCAGGCTGAGCCGTGCGGGATTATGAGCGGCTCCAGCGCCTGGGATTCGAGACGGGCGACCAGCTCGCCGGGCGTTGCAGCCAATTCATAGCAATCGCGGGGCAGATCCCCAGAGGCAATATCCGGATCACACAGAGGCGTATCGCGGACCTCCTGCACGAAGCGTCCGAAATCGTAATAATCCTGCCGATGTTCGAGATCGAGAAAGACGATCTGTTGGGGCAGAAGGCCGCGCGCATTGTCCCGCAATACCCGTACGGTCGTGCCTGCGGCCGCGATCGGCCGAGCCGCGATCTCATTCGCATCAAGCGTGCGAAAGATCACATTCTTGTGGCCATAATGGTCTTCGGGAAGGGGCGCGACCTGGGTCCATTCGAATCCGATGAACGGGATCACATCCGGCACATGGCCGGTGCTCGACTGCGCCTCGCACTGCTGCATGGTCTGCAGCGACTGGGTCCATCGCGCGGGTGTCAGGGCCTCGGCATGATCCGTGATCGCCCAGAAGTCGAGCGCCGAGCAATAGCGCGCAAAATCACAGGCATCGGCGAGCGGATTGGCCCCTTCTCCGCGCAAAAGCGGGAGCGCCCAGACAAAAGCATCGGTCGAGAAAGTCGAGTGCACATGCAGGTCGCCGAACAGGATCTCGGTGCCCGGATCGACGCCCATGGCCGCCCGTTGCCGGTCTTGTCCCGCGCGCCGCTCAGCCACAATGTTTGCCGGAATTTCGGTGCCGACGATTTCGCCCGGACCACGCGTGCGACCATGCCAACCCTGGAATATCCCGATGACATAGACACCGAGGATGAGAAGGAGAACGCCGACCCCGAGGAGTCCGATCCGAATTGCTCGCGACATTGCCTTGCCTCCCGGGCAACCCTTGCATCAATGTCCGGAAACCGTATAAATTGACACATCCAGTGTCAATTTAATTCAGGCTTGGAATGTGATCAGTGTGGCAACCGGGGATGATGATGGTCGCAAGGCACGGCGCGCCCGTAGCCGCTTGAAAATCGTCCATGCTTTCAAAGATCTGGTGCGTGAAGGGGCTGCCGCCCCAAGCGCGACCGACGTCGCGGACAAGGCCGGTGTGGGCTTGCGCACCGTCTATCGCTGCTTCGAGGATATGGGCACGCTCTATCAGGAATTGATTGCCGTCCTGCACGACGAATTCCAGCCGCGAACCCTGCCGGATCTGGACACCGAAGACCGGGCCGTCCGGCTTTCTCTACTGCTGGCGAACCGCACCTCGATTTTCGCTGACCTGGAATCCTTCCTCCTGGCCTCCGAGGCCAAGCGGCACATCTACAAGGCGCTGGACGATGATTACAGCTATCTGCTGCGGCTCGAGCGCGACCGCCTCCAGGCCGTGCTCAATCCAGACAACCGCTTGCCCGACGAGGTATTCGAGGCGCTCCATGGCGTGACCAGTTTCAGCTTCTGGCGGCGCCTGCGGGTTGAACAGGGCCTTTCCAAGGATCAGGCCGGGCGCGTCATGGCGCGCGCCGCAAAATCCGTGCTAGCGACCTCCGCATCACCTCCGATGGTGCAGTCAGTCGCAAGTGAGGCGCCGCCGCTTGTTCAGGGTGATCCGGACTAGGGCGGGAAACTGCTGCCATTCAGCCAGGGCTTGAGTGCGGTTTTCCCCGATCCCGTCATGACGCCGGAAAGTGGCGTACGGGGTTAAGGTGATGGTGAACGCCGGACGGTATGGCGGCGAAATCTTGCAGGCTTCGCATCGACCAGAACCGGCTCTACCAGGCTAATTCCGACCCGGATAAAGGCCCATTTGATCTGACAGGAGCGGCTGAAATCACCCCCGTTCGGCAGGCATTCCGCCCCACCGTCAACCGGCGCTCAGCTTGGCTCGGCCCCATTCGGGTTGCAGGGCGGTCAGCGTCAGGTCGATCTCGCCCCAGGGACCAAAATCGACACGGCTGCTGTCGTCGACATGGGCTTCGTGAACCCCGGTGACCGCCCCTGTCGAAATACAACTACCCGCCTCGAGGGCGATTCCCCGCGTCTGCATCAATCGCAATGTGAACTCCAGCGCTCCAATCGGGCCTCCGGGCAGCGATGCGGCTGTGGTCGCTCCCACCTGGATGCCGTTGATGCTGACGGACGCAGGCATGTCCGACCAGGGTCGCGACTGCCAGTCGGTGATCTCCGGCCCGACAATCAGACCGAAATTATTCCCGAAATCCGTCACAACGCAGATTGGGCCGAGCTCGTTGATACCTGGAAAGGGACTGGACGCGATCTCGACGCCCACATGCAGTTTGCCGGCAACACGACGGGCCAGTTCGGGCGTGATCTCCGTACCCACGGGCACTGACTCGGCGAGCACGAAAATGAACTCGGCCTCTATCGCGGCAAAGCCATCGGCGAAAACCGGCATGGCGTGCACCTCACCATCGGCATGTCCCCGGATCAGATCCGCAAAAATCGGACCGACCAGTCGCTCGGCACCGACCGAGTCGCGAAACGCTGGCGGCACCAAGCCGATTTTCCAGCCCGCAACGGCATCAGGCCATCGGGCAATCGACATGTTCTGGATCGCATATCCATCCGCAAGCGTCGCCGGAAGCTCGCCGGGATACACCCTCAATCCAAGCGCCGCCTGACGCGCGTCGACGAAGGCTGCGGAAATGATTTTCTGGTTTGGCGTCAAGTCGATTTTCCCTGATTTTTCTCACCTTGTCGGCCGGCGAGTTACTCTGACGAAGGGGCTTGCGCCACTCTCGATATTGGTTACGGTCCCGACTAAGGAAACCGGTGTCATTTTTCACGGTATGCCCTCAAGATCAAGCCGCGAACGCCAATCAGCGGCAAGAAACGATGATGGTCACGGATAAATCGGGGCCGCTGGGGAGGAGATAGAAATGATCAGAAGCGCTTTGCTCGTTGGCGTTTGCGCCATCGCCACTGGTTGCGGTCACATAGATGCATTGACGACAAATTTTTCTGCCGACGACGCGGCATCTCCAGCAATTGTCAGTGATGGACAGATCGCTTTTCCGGGCGCAGATGGCTTCGGACGCTTCAGTCGCGGTGGTCGCGGCGGAGCTGTCTACACGGTGACCCATCTCGGTGATTCCGGTCCAGGCTCCCTGCGTGAGGGTGTCGAAGCCGAGGGCCCGCGCACAATCGTCTTCGCGGTCTCCGGTACAATCCAGCTGGAAAGCCCGCTGCGCGTTTCCAATGACTACATCACCATCGCCGGGCAGTCCGCGCCGGGCGGCGGAATTGCCCTGCGCGATTATCCGCTGCAGGTGAATGCCAACAATGTCGTGATCCGATACATCCGCTCCCGCATCGGCGGTGCGAGCGGTGTCGAGGACGACGCGATATCCGTCATTGGCGGATCAGACATCATTCTCGACCACGTCTCGACGAGCTGGGCGATCGACGAGACCCTGTCCTCATCGCAGAGTTTCCGTGGCAGACCGGGCCAGAAACATCTGACAAATCTGACCGTGCAATGGTCGATCATGGCTGAAGGGCTCTACCAGGCCGGCCACGAGAAAGGCGATCGCGCCTATGGCAGCCTGATCCGCGGCAATAATGGCGCGCGCTATTCCTGGCATCACAATCTTTGGGCCAACCATAATTCCCGCATGCCCCGCATCGGGAATTATGCAACGCCGTTCGACGATCCGGACGGGCTCTTCCTCGATTTCCGCAATAACGTCTTCTACAATTGGGGACATGGCGCGGAGACGGATTTCTGGGACTGGGTCCCGGCCAGCGCCGAATTTGACCCGTCGACCCAGTTGGGCCTCAATCAGGATCCGCTCTACGGTCGCGAGAACACCGATCTTCACTATGCTGCCGGCACCGATCTCGATCCGGCGTCGGTTGCTCGCTACAACTTCATCAACAATGCCTACATCCAGGGCCCGCAAACGCTGGGACCGGTCATTTTCTACATGCGCAACACGACCGGTCGCGCCCATTTCTCCGGCAATACGATGGATCATGAATTGCGGGACCAGCGTCCGATGCTGCGGTCGGCGGCCCATGATCTCAGCTGGGTTGATGAGCCATACGAGGCTGACTTCATTCGGACTGACACAGCCGATGACGCCTATGAGGCTGTGCTGCAAGGCGTCGGCGCTTCGCTCTGGCGGGACTCGGCCGACCAGCGGATCATCGATGATGTGCTCAATGGGACCGGGCAGATCATCTCGTCGGAGTCCGAGGTCGGCGGTTGGCCGGACCTGCCCTCGGAGGCACCGCGGACAGACAGCGACGGCGATGGCATGCCGGACGATTGGGAGATCGTCCGCCGCCTCGACCCGCATAACCCGGAAGACGGCTCGCGAGACCTTGACGGCAATGGCTATACTGAACTTGAGGACTGGCTGAACGCGCTCGTCGACTAGCCGCTGGCGACCAGACCCTGGGGAGGGATCATGATCAATCGCAGACACCTCATCGCGACGGGGGCCGCCGCGGCCATGGCCGGCTGTGGCCAGGTTGAGCGGCCACTTTATTCCGCCGATGCCCACGTTGCTGATTATCCAACCGTCCAGGGCGTTCAGGCGATGGCCCGAATGGTCGAGGAGCGGTCAGGCGGGCGTCAGCGCGTGAAAATATTCGCCGGGGCCCAGCTCGGCTCGGAGCGCGATACACTCGAACTGACCATTTTTGGCGCCCTTGATCTGAACCGGGTCAACCTTGCCCCGCTCAACGCCTTCGCCAGCGAAACGATCATTCCCAGCCTCCCCTTCCTGTTCAATTCGGTTGAACACATGCGGACTTCGCTGGACGGCGCGCCCGGACAGGCGATCCTCGATGCCCTGCGGCCACACGGGTTGGTCGGATTGTGTTTCTACGACAGCGGCGCGCGCAGCTTTTACAATACACGCGGCCCGGTTCATGCCCCGGAAGACCTTCAGGGGCTGAAAATTCGGGTTCAGAACTCCGACCTCTACGTCGCCATGGTCCAGGCCTTGGGCGCCAACCCGACCCCGATGTCGTTCACCGAAGTCTATCAGGGCCTTGTCCAGGGCGTGATCGACGGTGCCGAAAACAACATGCCCTCATACGAGTCGACCCGGCATTTCGAGGCCGCGCGCTATTACAGCTATAGCCGCCACGTCATGGCGCCGGAAATCCTGGTGATGTCGAAGCACCGGTGGGACCGCCTTTCCGGTGAGGACCAGGCCATATTCCAGCAGGCCGCGCGCGACAGCGTACCGGTCATGCGTGAGCTCTGGGACGCCCGCGTCAACAATGCGCGAGACCGGGTTCTGGCCAGCGGTGTGGAGACCAATGAAATCGCCGATATCGGGGCGTTCTCAGACCGTATGGAGAGCGTCTGGGACCGCTTTGTCGCGTCCGATGTCCAACGCCGGCTTGTCGAGGATATCCGCAATCTGGGGGGACAGGTCTGATGCGCACATTCGCCCGCTTCCTCGACCTGGCCAGCCGGACGCTCTTCATCCTGGGCGGGGTTGGCCTCGCGGTCATGACCCTGATCATCGGCTGGCAAGTCTTCGCCCGCTACGTCCTCAACGCCTCGCCATCCTGGTCCGAGCAGGCCTCGCTGGTCCTGATGATCTGGTATGTCAGTTTTGCCGCGGCAGCCGGCGTGCGCGAGGGCTTTCACATCCGCATTACCGCCTTTGCGGAAAGCCTGCCGGGCCATTGGCCCAACCGGCTGCAGCTCGTCTCCCATCTGATTGTCGCCCTGGTCGGCTGCGCCATGGCTTTCTGGGGCGGAGAGCTGATCATGAGAACCTGGGAGCATGTCATCCCGACCCTCGGCATCTCGCGCGGCTTTGCCTATTTGCCGCTGCCGATCAGCGGCTTCCTGATTGCGCTGTTCGCGCTGGAGAACATCCTCGAACAGATCAACCCGGCGATCGCCGGCGATGCGGAGTCCTGAACCATGGAATTGAGTATTCTCCTGGGCGTTCTCGTCTTCTTGCTGATCATTGGCGTTCCGGTTGCCTTTTCCCTTCTGGGCGCGACACTGGTCACCTTCTTCATGATGGACATGCCGGCCATCGCCGTCTTCCAGCGGATGGCGGGCGGGATGAGCATCTTCTCCCTGATGGCCATTCCCTTCTTCGTGTTTGCCGGTGAACTCATGCATCGATCCGGCATTGCCGAACGCCTTGTGCGTGTCGCCGAGGCGGCCTTCGGGCGTTCGCGCGGCGGTCTGGGCCAGGTTGATGTGGGTGCCTCCATGCTGTTCGGCGCAGTCTCGGGCTCGGCCATCGCCAGCGTGTCGGCGATGGGTTCCACCCTGATGCCGATGATGCGCGAACGCGGCTATGACGCCGACTACGCCGTCAATGTCACCTCGACCTCGGCCGTTTGCGGCCTGCTGATCCCGCCCTCGCACAACATGATCATCTATGCCGCGGCAGCCGGTGTCGGCGTATCGAT
>NZ_CAJQOO010000144.1 GCF_905480005.1 uncultured Maricaulis sp. | reverse complement strand
ACATATTATGTCCATGCCGGCGGCATGGAGATCGGCGAGCTCAATAATGCCGGTCAATACACCCAGCGCTACATCCCCGGTCCGGGCGTTGACCAGCGCGAGGCGATGATCACGGTCAATCCGTCGACCGGGGCCGCCACGGCGCGGCACTACTACCACGCCAACCGGCTCGGCTCGGTCATCGCCCAGGCCGATCAGGCCGGCGTGCGCCAGGATCGCTATGTCTACACGCCCTATGGCGTCGAGACCGATGGCGATGAGACCGGCAACCCCTTCCGCTATACCGGCCGCCGCTACGATCCGGAGAGCGAGCTCTACTACTACCGCGCCCGCTATTACTGGCCGGAGATCGGGCGGTTCCTGCAGACCGACCCGATTGGTTATGCGGACCAGATGAACCTGTATGCGTATGTCGGGAACAACCCGCTGAACATGGTGGACCCCACCGGTGAAGATGGTGAGCGAGCAGCTGCATTTGCTCGTCAGCAAGTAGGCTCGGATTCGTACGAGGCGATTGATACTCATCCGATGGTCCTGGGGCGTCGAGGCTCGCTTCTTGGTGGTAGGCTTGCACCGAAATGCAATGTGTTCGTCGGCGATGTGCTGGATTTGGGCGGAGACCCCGTCCAGTCTGTAAACGGGGAGAACCGTTACCCAGTCGCGTCGGAATGGGGAGACCCGTCTTCAGCTATCGAAGGCTATCGGCCAGTCGAGGCTTATGAAACGCCTATGGCGGGAGACATTGTGTCCGACGGAAATCACGTCGGGATCTACGTTCCTCTTGAAGATGGTAGTGATGGGACTGTTTCGGCAGCGATCTATGGCGCTCCGTTCGGTACTACTCAGAGCGACCGAGTCGTGCACAACGATTGGGGTTTCCGTGACGGCCAGGAAGTGACGATTTGGCGCCACGAGAGCGATCCGATGACGCCGAGGAATGTTCCTGGTCCGGAGACCGACCCCGACCACCAGCGATCTGGGAACTAGGGAGAAGGAGGTCGTTATGGGGCTGCGGAAGATAGCCATTTCAGTGCTCGCTCATGCTGGGGTGTTGGCATGCTCGATGTTTGTCAGCCTCATTCTGAGCGCTTTGATATTCGCGCTAATCCGCCCTGGAATTTATTCCGGTCTTTCCTTCTCTGAAATGATGCAATGGGAGCGCTTCCAAATGCATTCGGAAGGCGTGCGAAATACAGCGCTCATGGCGGTTCTGTTTTTCCTGCCGGTGCATGTTGCGTACACCTTCTTCAGGAAGGCCTTCAAACCGGTCGAAGTGGTTGCGTTCACGGCAGTGCTCTGGGGCGTTCTGTCGGTCGCGTTCATTGCGCTGCTGTACGGGTAAGGCTTCCGTACGGGTTCTTGGGGACTTGTTCGGCCAGTCCCGTTCTCCATTGGGCCCAACCCGTAATCGCGGGGTTGCTCTCGGGCTCCTAAAATCACCGTCTGCGGGACCCTGCGCATAAGCGGTTCTCTGTCACACAGGATGCACAACGTGCCATCGCCCTTCGGTTGATGGGGATGTCATTGATATAAATGCATTATTCTGGTCGCGCATGGCGTTGTGGCGCGATTTTGGGCCGGTACACTCTGTACCGGCGGGTGGTACACCCTGTACCGGCGCTGAGAATGGCGCAGCCATATCAATGGGTTGTTTGGGTGGTACACCCTGTGCCGCAAACAAGCGCTCCCGGTACAAGCTGTACCGGCGGCGGTACAAACTGTACCGGGCGTGTTTTGCGCATTGCTGCCACAGTGTGGCGTAAATGCCGATCTGGTGGTGTCTGGGCGCGCTGATCGAGCCGGGTTCCTGATATGAAAACCGCCCCAGATCTGATCTTCAAATAGAGCTGCAAAACGGCTCCGCCAACACGCTGACGGTGACGCCAGCGCGGCGGATGGTGGGATGAGCCGCTGAAGGAAAAAGCGGCGTTATGAGGCCCGTGAGAAGCGCGAACTGTCGTGCTTGAGAATGAGGCTCTCGATGACAGCCTTGGCGACCATCTTCTCTTCCGGGGTGAACTGCGTGACGGCTTCGAACTGAAGGCGCAGATCCTCATCGGGTCCGCGCTCATCCTTGTCGAACACCAGGAGGTCGGCCGAGCAGTGCAGGCCCAGGGCGAGCTTGCGCAACGCCTCCAGGGTCGGCTGCGTCTCGCCGCTCTCATAGCGTTGAACCTGGGTTGTGTGCATGCCGCACGCTTCGGCGAGGGCCTTCTGGGTGAGGCCACGCTTCTTGCGCAAGGCAACGAGCCGTTCGTTAAACGTCATCGAACACCACGAGTGAGCTGAGATCGATCCGTTCATCTAATGGCCTCCTGCAAACTGGGTTGTTGCCATAACACATATAAGAAGTTATCAAAACGCCCAAATCACGGTCTTGACAGATTCTAGGCCAAACCCGCTTCCAGCCTTGGAGAGCCGCTTATGCCCCGAATATCCGAATCGGAGATCGCGCGTCTGAAGGATGAGGTGAGCCTGATCCGGCTCGTCGAGGCGGCGGGTGTGAAGCTGGAAACGCGGGGCAAGGACCGGGTGGGATGCTGCCCCTTCCACGATGACAAAACCCCGTCCTTCGTGGTCAGCCCGGAGAAGAATCTGTGGAACTGCCTGGGCGCGTGCGGTGAAGGCGGCGATGTGATCGGCTTCGTCCAGAAACTCGAAGGCGTGTCCTTCCGTCATGCCGTCGAGCTGCTGCGCCAGGACCATGCCCCCTCGGCGGACACCGCGCCGGTCAAGCGCGCCACCACCCAGAAACTGGAGCCCTTCGCGGCCGACGCCGACGACACCGCCATGCTCGCCCGCGTCACGGCCTTCTATCACGCCACGCTGAAAAAGAGACCGGAGGCGCTGGACTATCTGGCCTCGCGGGGGCTCAACCATCCCGATCTGATCGACACGTTCAGCCTGGGTTATGCCAATCGCTCGCTGGGCTATCGCCTGCCGATGAAAAACCGGCAGGCGGGGGCTGAGATCCGGGGTCAGTTGCAGAATCTCGGCGTGCTCAGGAAGAGCGGTCACGAACACCTGACGGGCTCGCTGGTTGTTCCCATCACCGACGAACACGGCACGGTCTGCCAGATGTATGGCCGGAAAATCCGGGACGATCTGCGCAAGGGCACGCCGACCCATCTCTATCTGCCCGGACCGCATCGGGCGGTGTGGAACCGGGCCGGTCTGATCAACACCGAGGAGGTGATCCTGTGCGAAAGCCTCATCGATGCGATGACCTTCTGGTGTGCCGGGTACCGTAATGTCACCACGTCATACGGTGTGAACGGCTTCACGGACGCGCACCGCGAGGCGTTCCAGCGTCATGATGTCCGCCGTGTTCTGATCGCTTATGACCGCGATGCGGCGGGCGATGCCGCCGCCGAAAACCACGCGAAGATGTTGATGGCGGACGGTGTGGAGTGCTTCCGCATCCTCTTCCCCAAGGGCATGGACGCGAATGCCTACGCGCTTCAGGTGACGCCCGCGCCGCAGAGTCTCGGGGCGTTGATCCGGTCGGCCGAGTGGATGGGATCTGGACAGCCGCCCGCCGGGCGTTCTCCTGTTCCGTGCGCATCTGGTCCCAAACCAGAGGGCCTGAAACCAGAGCGCTTAGCGGACAGGCGGGAGGTCGATCTGGAAGCGGCGGTGGAGGCGTCGCCGCCGCGCCGAGCGGCTAAGGACAAAACGCCGGACACACAGCCTTCTTCCTTAGCTGCCGAGCCTGAAACGGCGGCGGCAGGCGCGACCGTATCGGATGAGGCGTGCCCCGAGATCCCGGACGCGCCCGAAGCGCCATGCTCGCCGGTTCCGGCTGGTCCGGCCGAGATCGATGCGGAAATATCCGAGCACGAGGTGGCGTTCGCCTTCGGAGATCGGCGCTGGCGGGTGCGCGGGCTGGAGCGCAATACGTCCTACGAGACCTTGCGCATCAATCTCCTGGTCAGCCGAAATATCAACGGTGTGGCCTCCTTCCACGTCGACACGCTGGACCTCTATGCCGCCCGCCAACGCACCGCCTATGTGCGTGAGGCGGCGGCCGAGCTGGGCCTCTCCAAAGAGACCGTCAAAGCTGATATGGCCCGCGTGCTGTTGAAGCTGGAGGATCTCCAGGACGCGCAGATCAAGGACGCGCTGGCTCCGGCCGAGCCCGTCCACGAGATGACGGAATCCGAGCGTGCCGAGGCGCTGGCCTTCCTGAAGCGCTCGGATCTCCTGGACGGTATCGCACAGGACGCCGCGGCCTGCGGTGTTGTGGGCGAGCGTTCCAACCTGCTGGTGGCGTATCTGGCCGCCGTCAGCCGCAAGCTCGACAAGCCGCTGGCCGTCCTGGTCCAGTCCACCTCCGCCGCCGGAAAATCCGCGCTGATGGATGCGGTCCTGGCCTTCCTGCCGGAGGAAGATCAGGTCTCCTACGCGGCCATGACGGGCCAGGCGCTCTTCTATCTCGGCGAGACGGCGCTGAAACGCAAAGTGCTGGCGATCGCGGAGGAGGAAGGCGCGCGGGATGCGGCCTATGCGCTGAAGCTCCTTCAGTCCCAGGGCTCGCTGGCCATCGCCTCGACGGGAAAAGACCCGGTGACGGGCAAGCTGGTCACCCAGGACTACAGAATAGAAGGCCCGATGGCCTTGATGATGACCACCACCGCTATCGATCTCGATGAGGAGCTGAAAAACCGCTGCCTGGTCCTCACCGTCAACGAGACGCGGGACCAGACGGCGGCGATCCATGATCGTCAGCGCTTCGAGGAGACGCTGGATGGGCTGATGGCCAAGCGGACCAAGGATGCGATCCTGGCCCGGCACCAGAATGCCCAGCGGCTCTTAAAACCCCTCGCGGTGGTCAATCCCTTCGCCCAGCACCTGACCTTCCTGGCGGATAAGACCCGTACCCGGCGCGATCACGGCAAGTATCTGGCGCTGATCCGGGCCATTGCCGTCTTGCATCAGCATCAGCGCGAGATCCGCACGCTGACCAGTCCGGATGGAAACCCCGTGGCGTATATCGAAGCGACGCTGGATGATATCGCGGCGGCGAACGCCCTGGCGCATGAGGTGTTGGGCCGGACCTTGGACGAGCTGCCGCCGCAGACGCGGGCCCTGCTGGAGAGCATCCGGGCGATGGTCGAAACCCGTTGTGAGGGCGAGAAGATCTCACGTGGCGACTATCGCTTCACCCGGCGCGAGGTGCGGGCCTGGACAGGCTGGGGGCTGACCCAGCTGAAAATCCACCTCAAACGCCTGGAGGAATACGAATACCTCATCCCGCACATGGGCGGGCGCGGCCGGACTTACGTCTACGAGCTGGCCTATGGCGGTGAAGGCGATGACGAGAATCCCTTCGTCATGGGGCTCATCGATGTGGAGGGCCTTCGCCAGGATCGGCGGAACGCAGACGGAACCGATCCGATAGGCTGCGGCTACGACAAAAAGAAGTCGGGGGTAAATGGCGACTGGTCGGGCCTAAAAGCCGACTTAGCGGGGGTAAGTCGGGGCGAAGTCGGCCCCAAGTCGGCCCCTGGTCGGGCCGGAACATCTGGCGAAAACGCCAGCGCTGACAGGGCTTCCCAGCCCGCCGAGTCGGAAACGCCGCCGGAGACACGTCCGGGGGTATCAAAACCGCCATCGTCGTACCTCAATGGCGGTCGTAGTGTTGTGGATACCGGGCTTAACTGATGGTCCGCCCCAAACTGCCGGACCTTCCCAATCCCAATGATCCGGAGGGCTTCGCGGCGCATCTCAATCGGTTCCTCAATAACCTGGCGATGCGGGGCTACTCGCCGCACACGCTGCGCGACCGCACCCATGCCATCAAGCGCTTCGCGCTCTGGGCCATCGAACGCGGCATCGACAAACCCAAGGACATCACACGGCCGATCATCGAGCGCTATCAGCGCCATCTCTTCTACCATCGCAAAAAGGACGGCACGCCCTTGTCCTTCCGCACCCAGGGTGCGCGTCTGGTGCCGGTTCGGGCCTTCTTCAAATATCTCGCCCGTGAAAACTGGATCTTGTACAACCCGGCCGCCGAGATCGAGCTGCCGCGTCCGGAGCGGCGTCTGCCGAAAGCGGTGATGACGGCGGAGGAAGCTGAGGCGGTTCTGGCCCAGCCGGACATCGAGAGCGTGGTGGGTCTGCGGGATCGCGCCATCCTCGAGGTCCTCTATGCCACCGCTATCCGCCGCCTCGAGCTCGTCAATCTGAAGGTCTGGGATGTGGACCGGGCGAGGGGCGTTCTGTCCGTGCGTCAGGGCAAGGGGGCGAAGGATCGCATCGTGCCGATGGGCGAGCGGTCGATGGCGTGGCTGGACCAATATCACGATAAAGCGCGACCAGGGCTCGTGAGTGGCCAGGACGAGGGCTGGCTCTTCCTGACCCTTAAGGGCACCCAGATGGGCGCCAAGCGGCTCTCAGAGCGCGTACGCGGCCATATCGAACGCTCGGGCATCCCCAAGACCGGTTCGTGTCATCTCTTCCGGCACACGGCGGCCACGCAGATGCTGGAGAACGGGGCGGACATCCGCTTCATCCAGGCCTTGCTCGGCCATGAGAGCCTGGAGACCACCACCATCTACACCCAGGTCTCGATCTCCAAGCTGACCGAGATCCACGCGGCGACGCATCCCGGCGCGCGGCTCGGCAAGCGCAAGGGGGGATGATGTGTTGGACGATCAACCGGGCTTGGAAACCTCTTGATAGGATGTACCGTGTATCGTACATATCGCCGTGATGGAAAGGACAGCGCTTGAGCGCTTCGCAGAAGAAAACCCCGGCACCGAAGAAAATCCAGGCGGTGTTCTACCGGTCCAAGGCGGGTCATGAGCCGGTTCGTGACTGGCTGAAAGAAGATCTCAGTGCCGAAGACCGCAAGATCGTCGGCGTGGACATCGCCACGGTGGAATATGGCTGGCCGATCGGCATGCCGACCTGTCGGCCGCTTGGACATAACGGGTTGCGCGAGGTGCGTTCCTCGCTGCCCGGCAAGCGGATCGCACGGGTGATCTTCTGCATCGTCGATGACCGCATGGTGCTCTTGAGCGGGTTCATCAAGAAGACCCAGAAGACGCCGCAGAGCGAGATCGACAAGGCCGCAAAGCGAATGAAGGAGATCGTGTGATGGCAGACGAAAACAACGCAAAAGCTTCGATCGGATCGAGCTTCGACGACTTCCTGCGTGAAGAGGACATCTACGAGGACGTTCAGGCGGCCGCGATCAAGCGTGTCGTGGCCTGGCAGCTGGCCGAGGAGATGAAGCGCCAGCACATCACCAAGGTGGAGATGGCCAGACGCATGCATACGAGCCGCAGCCAGCTGGACCGGCTTCTGGATCCGGCCAATGACCGCGTCGAGCTGGCCACGCTGGGCCGTGCCGCTCGCGCCCTGGGCCGAGAGCTTCAGATCGGACTGACGTAACCGGCTCCTTCGGAAAGCTGAGCGCACCGGCCCGGCCGCGATCCAAGACCAGGCGCTTCGCGCTGCCGGCAGACCGGCAGGCCTTGACCCGCCTGAAGTCTCTTGGCGTCCCGCCGCGCTGTTGGCCTGGCATGGCCTCAAAGGACATCTGCGATCCTGGCGGGCCCGAGATCCCACGAAACCACCTTCTTCCTTAGCCGCTGAGCTGGGCCGTCGCGCCAGGCTCCGGCGTCGCCAGGTCGGCACCGGCCGGGCCGCGTCCGCGCCCGTGTGTGCAATCCTGCAAACCCGCATCGGGGCCATATCGGAGAAAATCTGCTGGCCTTCGTCTTCGCGAGGCGGCTAAGGTGCGGGAACGTAACAAGGAAATGCGAAGGAGATAGAAAACCGGCGTCAGGCGGACTTGTTGTGGCGAATAATCCGCTCAATGCGACGGATCCGAGTGGGGAGCGCGGCACGGGTGTTGGTAGACTCTGGATGGCGCGTGATGTTATCGAGAATGCTATGGAGATTGCTGAGAGTGTACCGGAAATTATTACTGATCGAGGAGTCGGCGTTTCTGGCGAGCTCGAATTTAATATCGGTATGGGAGATTATGGAGTTGCAGTGAAGCTCGTTGGGGCTCTGACTGTTCTTGGTGACAATG
>NZ_CAJQOO010000143.1 GCF_905480005.1 uncultured Maricaulis sp. | reverse complement strand
CTGACAAAATCCGTTCTCTCCAATTCGTCATTGCAGACGAACTCACCCGATGGCGTCCGGATCAGCAGCGTGAGATCTTCTGCCGAAATGGCGCGGATCGCCAAGCCGGACCCTTGCCCCTCATACTCCAGATGCAGGGTTGGCAACTCGCTGGCCGCTGCACCGCAGCGATTGTCCCAGGCGGGCGGGCGCACGGCCCCATTGGCGTAGCCGATTACGCCGAATTCGGATGGTTGGAAGCCGGACGCGAGCGTGAGATTTGCGTTTGTGGGCAGGTATTGGGGTAACGGCACCGCGCCATCAATGCTGAGAATGGACAGCTCGACCGGCTCTGAATCACCATTGCCCCAGAATGATGACACACGCCCGACCCAGATATTGTATTCCCCTTCCGGCGCGGATGTGAGGCTGAGGATCGGATCCAGTCCGCCCATTGCATCATCATTGCACAGCCAGTCACCCGACGGTGTTTGAATGGCGAGCGAGGTGTCGGTGTTCGACATGGCGATGATGCGCAAGGTGTCGCCGCCAGCTCCATAATGCAGGCGCAGGCTTGGAGCGTCCGCAATATCGCCCGCGCAATCACGGCCAAGACTATCGGCTTCGATGTCTCCACCAGCCGCGATCGACGTATCAAAACGCTGCGGGCCAGTTGATGGATCGAGCGTGAGGGTGCCAGAAACCGGATCAAGCGAGGCCGTTTGGCCTTGCGCATTCCCGGCGAGCGCAAGCAAAGCCACCAGGCTCAGCGTGGAGGCAAGTATTGTCTTGGACGACATGAGTTCCCCTTGGCAGGCCGCGGGTTACGCAATCAATGGCGATTGGCCCGGGCAAACTAGTTTCCGGGACAAGCTAGCATCATCAACCGTCCAAGCCTATCGGCCCCGAGGTCTAATGGGCTGACTTGTCGATGGAAAAGCGAGTACGGGTTGCTGCCGCGGTGCTCGCGCCCCAACCACAAAGAAAAGGGCCCGCCACTTGGCGAGCCCTTGCTTGTTCGGATTTGGTCTGACGGACTAGAATTCCGTGAAATAGACCGTGGCACTCGCCGTGCCGCCGGAATAGACGCCGACCCAGACGTCGTACTGACCGCTGCCGCTCAGACGAATGGCCGGATCGAAACCGTTGGTGTCGTCCGCGCAATACCATTGGCCGTCCGGTGCGTTGATCACGAGGGTGGTGTCCGATCCGGATTCAGCCCCGATGGTGACTTCGCCGCCAGACCAGTAAAGCCGGACATCCGGGGCATTGGAGATGGAACCGGCACATCCGACATTGCTGGCGTTGACACTGCCGCCGGCGACGATCGAAACGCCGTACGGATCCGGTGCGAAACCGGCGCTCAATGACACTTCGCCGAAATTCGGGCTGAGGCTGTAGTCCTGGGCAGCGGCAAGGCCGGTGAAGGCGGCTGCCGCGACGATGGCTGTGGCTGCTGATTTCATGATCATGGTGCGTCTCCTGACAATGGAATACCGACCCCGCGGCCTTTGAAAAGGGCTGCGGGGTCGGTCCCGGTAGAAAAAGGGCTTGGGTATCCAGACGAAAATCCGGGGCGTCCCGCCAATCGAGCGCGCGCCCCCCGGATTGATTGTCCGGTTTGCTTAGCCGCCGAGCTCGGAGATGTGGAGCGTCGAGGAAGCGAGGTCGGAATTGGTGCCGTAAGTACCGATCCAGATGTCATACTGACCGGAGTCCGGGCTGCCCCACGCCACGGACGGGTTCAGGCCGTTCGTGTCATCATTGCAGTACCAGGAGCCGTCTGGTCCGTTGATCACGAGCGTGGTGTCGGCATTGGAGTAAGCGCTGATGTAAAGCGGGAGCGATCCGGCGTTGAAGTTCAGGCGGAAGTCCGGAGCGTTGGCGATCATGCCGGCGCAGGACGGCGACAGGTTGGACGCCTGGATGGTGCCACCGGCTGTGATCGAGGTTGTATAAGGGTCCGGCTGGAAGCCCGAATTCAGGTTGACGGTGCCGAAGGTCGGCTGCAGCGACCAGTCCTGGGCTGCGGCGACGCCGGCGAAGGAAGCGGCGGCGATGCCGGCGGCGAGAATGGTTTTGATGGACATGAGAATTCCCCTTTGAACAGACTGTCAGGCAACACACTTGCCCGAGTTCAGCGACACACTTGTATAAACTCGATGAAAGGAAGATGAATGACCCAATCGGGTGATGTTCATCTAGATTTTTCGCCGCGCCATTGTCCTTGCCGGGCAGGGCTGCCAAAAGACGCCGCATGAGCCAGCTTTACCTGATTACCCCGCCGCGCATTGATGAGGGCTTCCTCGCCAGTCTTGAAGCGGCCCTGGATGCGGGCCCGGTCTCCGCATTGCAGATCCGCCTGAAGGATCATGACGAGGCGGCGATACGTCGTCTTGCGCCGCCGTTGATCAAGGCCGCTCAGGCGCGCGGTGTCGCGGTCATCCTCAATGACAGTCCGGAGCTGGCCGACGCGCTCGGGTGCGACGGGGTTCATATCGGTCAGTCCGATGGCCGGGTGAAGGATGCGAGAGCGATCATGGGCAAGGGCCGAACGGTTGGGGTGACCTGTCATGACAGCCGCCATTTCGCCATGGTCGCCGGAGAAGCCGGAGCGGATTATGTCGCCTTTGGCGCCTTCTTCCCGACCCGGACCAAGGTGACCGAACATGTGGCGACACCGGATATCCTGGCCTGGTGGGTCGAGATTTTCGAGTTGCCCTGCGTCGCCATCGGCGGGATCACGGCGGAGAATGCGGCGCCGCTCGTCGAGGCCGGTGCCGATTTTCTGGCAGTTTCCTCCGCCGTCTGGTCTCACCCGGATGGGCCAGCCGCGGGCGTGAAAGCCTTTGGAGCCCTGACGGGCGAGAATTGATGTCGGCAAGGCGAGCCACCGCCCGGTCCGGCAGATTACATTTCACCCAGTTGAGGCGCCCCGGCCTTGACGATGCCGCATTCCCGGCGTTCTAGAAGGGTATGGTTCTGCGTTTCATACTCCCCGTCATCACCGGGCTGACCGTCACCGGTCTGGCCCTGTCCTCCGCCGATGCGCGCGCTCTCCAGGACGCGCCGCCGCTCGAGGATGATGTCACCCCCGATATAGTCGCCCCTACCTTCCCCCAGGAGCTGATCCTGCTGCCGGAAGAGGTGCAGAATGCGGCCCAGGAGGGCCTGGGTGCGGACGCGGCTGAACTCCCGTCCGGACTGGGAGGCGCCGATGCTGCCTGGTATCGCGCCCAGGTCGCCTATGTGGGTGAAGACTGGGCCTCAGCCCGCAATTATGCCGAGACCGCCGCAGCCGGTGGCATTGTCGATGCGGCCCTGCTGGCCGGTATCATGGCGCGCAATGGCGAGGGCGGGCCGGTCGACCTGTCGACCGCGGCACGCTGGTTCAACCGGGCCGCCGACCGCGATGATCCCGTGGCTCTTTACAATCTCGGCCTGCTCGCCGCGCTGGGCGACGCCTCGCTCGAGCTTGGGCGACCCGAACCCTGGTTTGAACGCGCCGCTCGCGCCGGGCATATCCCGGCAATGGTGGCTCATGCGATTGCGCTGCGCGACTCGCCGGTTCCCCAGGATGCCATCGCGGCGCGCGAATGGGCGGGGCGTGCGGCCCAGCAAGGCTCTGCCGAGGGCATGTACCAGCTGGCCCAATTGCTGGATGCCGGGCAGGGCGGGGCGCGTGATGCGGCCGGTGCCCGTGTCTGGTATGAGCGCGCGGCCAATCAGAATCTGGCCGAGGCCGCTTTCCAGGTTGGCCTGATGTCGGCCGATGGCGAGGGCGGGGCGCAGGATGATGTCATCGCCCGCGATTGGCTGCGCATCGCTGCGGAGAGTGGTTATGCGCCAGCCCAGGGTCAGTACGGGCTGATGATGTATCAGGGGCGTGGCGGCGAGACCGATATCGAACTTGCCGCCTACTGGTTCTCGCGTGGTGCTCGCGGTGGCGATGCCGAGAGCCAATTCCTCTATGCCTACGCCCTTTACCGCGGCGAAGGCGTGACCCAGGATTTCGAGCTTGGCTATCGCTGGGTCCTTCTCGCTTCGGTCGACTATCTGGGTGCGCCTGTCCACGATGGTCAGCGCGACCGGCTCGAAGCCGCTCTGGAAAGCGCGTTGCCGCCGGATGTCCGCCAGCGGATCCGGGCCGAGTTCGAGGCGTTGCGCTGAGCCGAAAGTGCCGCGCCGCTTGCCGTTCCCGGTCCTCACTGATAGGAGAGCGCCACCTTGCCGCGCGTGCGCGTCGGCGCGAGAGATGACCCGTCTTCGGGCGGCAACAGGTGACGTATGAAAATCAACGGTAACGAAATCCGCCCCGGCAATGTGCTGATGCACCAGGACACGCTCTGGGTTGCGGTCAAGACGGACCACGTCAAGCCGGGCAAGGGCGGGGCCTTTGCCCAGGTCGAGTTGAAGAATTTGCTCGATGGCCGCAAGCTGAATGAACGTTTCCGCGCCGCCGACAAGGTCGAGAAAGTCCGCCTCGAGCAGAAGGATCACACCTTCCTGTTCGCCAGCGACGACATGCTCACCTTCATGGATGCCGAAACCTATGAGCAGATCGAGTTGCAAACCGATTTCGTCGGTGAAGAGCGCGCAGCCTATCTCACCGATGGCATGACCGTTGTGGTCGAATTCCACGAGGAGCGTCCGATCGGCATTTCCCTGCCGCAGCACGTGACCCTGGAAATCGCCGATACCGAGCCGGTCGTCAAAGGTCAGACCGCAGCCAATTCCTACAAGCCGGCAACGCTGTCCAATGGTGTGCGGTCTTCCGTTCCGCCCTTCGTCGGCGTTGGCGAGCGGATCATTGTCGCGACCGAAGACGGCTCCTATGTGAAGCGGGCGGACTGACACCATGGGTACGCTTTCCCCGCTCCTCACCGTCATGACCGATGTTGCCGCGCGCGCCGGCCGGTCGCTCACCCGCGATTTCCGCGACATTGAGCATCTGCAGGTTTCGCGCAAGGGACCGGCGGACTTCGTCTCGGTCGCGGATCACAAGGCCGAGGACATCATCTTTGACCGTCTGAGCCAGGCCCGCCCGGGCTATGGCTTCCTGATGGAGGAGCGCGGGATTGTTGAAGGCAGCGACAAGTCGCACCGCTGGATTGTCGACCCGCTCGACGGCACACTGAACTTCCTGCATGGCATGCCGCATTTCGCCGTCTCCATCGCGCTGGAGCGTGAGGGTGAGCTGGTTGCCGGCGTGATCTACAACCCGGCTACCGACGAAATGTTCCACGCCGAGAAGGGCCGTGGCGCCTGGCTGGCGGATCGTCGTCTGCGCGTGGCCGAACGCAAGCATTTCGACGAGGCCGTGATCTCCACCGGCACGCCCTTTATCGGTCGGCCGGGTCAGGCGCGCTTCCTCAAGGAATTGCACCAGATCATGCCGCATTGCGCCGGTATCCGCCGCATGGGCTCCGCCGCGCTGGACCTCGCCTGGGTCGCTGCGGGCCGCTATGACGGCTTCTGGGAACGCAATCTGAAATCCTGGGACATCGCGGCGGGTATCATCCTGGTCCGCGAAGCCGGCGGTTTCGTCGCCGAGGCTGACGGTGCGGACAATCTGCTGGAAACCGGCAATATCGCCGCGGGCAACGAGCCCATCCTCGCGGAAATTACCGAGCGCCTGAAGAAGGCTGCGGGCTAGCCGGGTCAAGCACCCGTCCCCGCTTTCTGCCCGGTAATAAGACCGCGTCTCCAGCGGGGCATCTTTTCCGGCGAATTTGGCCTAGCCTGCAATCATGACGTGCCGTTTCGGTCGTCAGCAAGGCAGGGGGGCTCGCTATGTGCCGGGCTATCGGGTTTGTATTCGGCATAGCCGTCTACGCATTCTTCTTCGCAGTATTCCTCTATTCGATCGGTTTTGTCGGTAATCTAACGGTGCCGAAAACCATCGATTCCGGGGTGGCCGGACCGCTCGTGATGGCAGTTATCGTCAATCTGGTCCTGTTGAGTGTGTTCGCGGTCCAGCACAGCGTCATGGCGCGGCCGGCCTTCAAGGCGGCCTGGACGCGTCTCGTCCCCGCCTATCTGGAACGCACGCTCTACGTGCTCCTGTCCTCGATCGCGCTGGCGCTGATCTATGCCTTCTGGCAGCCCATGCCCGGCGTGATCTGGTCCGTGCCGGAAGGCGCCGCAACCTATCTCGTGCAAGGCGTGTTCTGGCTCGGCTGGCTGATCGTGCTGATCTCGACCTTCCTGATCAGCCATTTCGACCTGTTCGGCCTGAGCCAGATTTACGCGAATCTGCGGCAGCGTCCCTTCAAGGGCGCGCCATTCCGCAAGCACCTGTTTTACCGCCTGGTGCGGCACCCGATGATGACCGGCTTCATGATTGCCTTCTGGGCAGCACCGGTGATGACGCTGGGCCATCTCCTCTTCGCCATCGTGACCACGGCCTACATGGTGGTCGCCGTCTATCGTTTCGAGGAAAAGGATCTGATCGCCGAAATTGGCGATGAGTATCTGGACTATCGCGAGGAGGCGGGTGCCTTCTTCCCCAAGCTGGGCCGAAAGGGCTCGATGACCCAGCCTGGGGAGTAGACAAAGCGGGCTGACCTGACATTCGCCAACGCCACGGGTGCTACGCCGCCAGACGTTCGATCGCGTCGCCGGCTGCAGCGAGTTTTTCGTCGGCGCCCTGGCCGAGCTGGTCGGCGGCGATGATGTCCACGTCATGGATGCCGATAAAGCCGAGCACGTGGGTCAGATAAGTCGTGGCGAAGTCGATTTCGCTGCCGACCCGGGTGCCGCCTGACGCTGTTACGATGATCGCGCGCTTGCCCTCGAGCAGGCCGACCGGACCGTTTTCGGTGTATTTGAACGTCACACGGGCGCGGGCGACCATGTCGACCCAGGCCTTGAGCGCCGCCGGGATGCCGAAATTATAGACCGGCGTGGCAATGATTAGCGTGTCGGCGGCCTTCAGCTCGGCAATCAGCGCGTCCGAGCGTGCCAGCACGGCTTTCTGGTCGTCGCTTCGGGCATCGGCATCGGTAAAGTTGGCGCCGATCCAGCTTTCATCAATGAAGGCAGGCGGATTCTCGGCCAGATCACGCCGGACGACGGTGGTCTCCACATCCTTGGTGGTGAGCCGGGCCATCAATTTGTCGGCGAGTTGACGGGTCACGGATCCGTCTCGGCGCATGCTGGCATCGATACGAAGGATGTTGCGGGGCGTATTCCGGGTCATGTGGGACTCCATCATCGTGCGGCGGGCCAGCGGCCCTGAAACGCAATGACTGGAAAATGGCTATAATGTCGGCGCCGAGTAACCAGCCAGCTGGCGACTTATTGTTTCCAATCCGGACGCAATCGGGAGGGCATGGTCGAGATTTCATGGGAATAGGTCGGATTAGTTCACACCTGCCCTTTGACCTCGCCTCCAAATTGTCCCAATCGGAAGGGTAGGAAAGACGGCGGCTTTAATGAGGGGTCAGCATGCCCGTTCTCAATTCCGATCAGGATATCTCCCAGGCACCCAGCGTCCGGTTCACCGGGCCATGGCGCTACATCATCTGGATGGCCGTGTTCACGGCCGGTGTGGCGGCTTTGGGACTCGTCCTGTTCGAACCACTGGAAGCCGCCTTCCGGGCGAATCCGGCGATCAATGGTCTTATTCTGGGTGTGCTGGTCATCGGCGTGCTCTACACCTTCGCCCAGGCGCTGGGGATTGGTCCGGCCGCGAGCTGGCTGGTCCGCTTCCGGTCTACGGAGGACCCCGCCAGCCTGCCCAAGCCGCCGGCGCTGATTGCGCCCATGGCCTCGATGATCTCCCAGGCCGATGGCCGGGTCTCGCTCTCCGCCGGTTCGGTGCGCACGGTCCTCGACTCGGTCGGCGCGCGGATGTCGGAAGCCGGGGCCTTCACCCGCTATTTCGGACGTCTGCTGATTTTCCTCGGCCTGCTTGGTACCTTCTGGGGCCTGCTTGATGTGGTCGGTGCCGTGGGCGCCGCCGTCAGCGCGGTGACCGAGAGCTCGACCGGCGGCGAAGCCGATGTGATGCGGTTGATGTCGGCCATCGAAGAGCCAATCCAGGGCATGGGCACGGCGTTTGCCTCCTCGCTCTTCGGTCTCGCCGGCTCTCTTGTCATCGGATTTCTCGACCTCCAGGCCAGCCGCGCCCAGAACCGCTTCTATAACGAGATCGAGGAATGGTTGTCGTCGATCTCGCGGCTCGCGGCGGCCGGCCCGAGCGCGGGTGATGATGGTGAGGTGTCGACCGCCTATGTCGGCGCGCTTCTGCAGCAGACTGCCGAGACACTCGACCGCCTTTCCCACACGCTGGAACGCAATTCGCGGCAG
Source organism: uncultured Maricaulis sp. (assembly GCF_905480005.1). Taxonomy (GTDB): domain Bacteria; phylum Pseudomonadota; class Alphaproteobacteria; order Caulobacterales; family Maricaulaceae; genus Maricaulis. The sequence goes on along the minus strand of NZ_CAJQOO010000143.1, from coordinate 836 downwards.
ATGGACACCACGCTGCAGCGCTTTGCCGAGGACAGTCGGGCCAGTCAGGAAGAGGCCATGCGTGCCCTGCGCGACGAGATCCGGGTGCTGATCCGGGCCCTGCAATCGCGGGAGCGGGGAGGGGAATAGACCATGGCCTCGCCGCGTTTCGCGCGTTTCCAGGAAGCCGATAATGGCGATCACTGGCCGGGCTTTGTCGACGCCCTGGCCACGCTTCTGCTGGTCATTGTCTTCTTGCTGTCGATCTTCGTCGCCGGGCAGTTCGCCCTGTCCCGCGCCCTGACGGGGCGCGATGAACAGCTTGCTGCCCTCAACGCCCAGCTCGCCCAGCTGGCCGATGAGCTCGCTCTGACCCAGGAAGAAAACACCGAGCTGGAATTGCGCGTCTCAGGTCTGGAGACCGAACGCGACGCGCTGAGCAGTGCGCTGGCCATGGCGGGCACCCAGACCGCTTCACTTCAGGCTGAACTCGACGCCGAGCGCGAATTGTCCGAGGAGAGCCAGCGCGCCCTGATGATGCTCAACCTGCAGATCCAGGCCCTGCGCGACCAGATCGCCACGCTCAATGCCGCCCTCGACGCTTCCGAGCTGCGCGCCCAGGAAGCCGAAGCCCAGGTCATCAATCTCGGCGAACGCCTCAATGCGGCCCTGGCCGAGCGCGCCGCCGAACTCGCCGTCTACCGCTCCGACTTCTTCGGCCGCCTGCGGGCCATCCTCGGCAATCGCACCGGCGTGCGCATTGTCGGCGATCGTTTCGTGTTCGAAACGGATGTCCTCTTCCCGTCCGGCTCGGCTGCCCTGTCAAACGAGGGCCGCGAAAGCCTGCGCCCGATTGC
>NZ_CAJQOO010000142.1 GCF_905480005.1 uncultured Maricaulis sp. | reverse complement strand
GGCGCTCCGACAAAGGCCGGCACCGCTGGCAGCCATGGTGCGCCCTTGGGTGATGAGGAAATCGCCGGCACACGGGCCGCACTGGGATGGGACTCCGCGCCGTTTGAAATTCCTGCGGATATTCGTGATGCCTGGGCCGCCACCGGGTCTGCCGACGCGCACCAGGCCTGGCAGGACCGGCTCGCCGGATCCGACAAGGCGGATGATTTCGTGGCACAGATTTCCGGCGAACCGGGCGAGGCCGAGCTGGCTGCGCTCGACGGCTGGCGCCGCAAGGTCGCTGAGGACAAGCCGGTTCTCGCCACCCGCGCCGCGTCTGGCCAGACCCTGGCCGCGATCATCGGGGACTGGCCAAGCCTGGCCGGCGGCTCCGCCGATCTCGCCGGTTCCAATCTCACCAAGACGCCGGATGTCGGCGTCGTCAAAGCGGGTGATTATGCCGGCCAATACATCCATTTTGGCGTGCGCGAGCATGGCATGGCGGCCTGTGCCAATGGTATGGCGCTGCATGGCGGGTTCCGGCCGCATGTCGCGACCTTCCTGGTCTTCGCCGACTATTGTCGCCCATCCATGCGACTGTCCTCGCTGATGCATCAGCCAGTCGTCTACGTCATGACCCACGACTCGATCGGTCTGGGGGAAGACGGTCCGACGCACCAGCCGGTTGAGACTTTGGCGTCGTTGCGCGCCATGCCGAACATGCAGGTTTTTCGCCCGGCGGATGCCCTGGAGACGGCCGAAGCCTGGGATCTGGCCCTGCGCCGTATAGACGGACCGTCCGTATTGGCTCTGTCGCGACAGAAACTGCCTTTCCTGCGCGAGGATGATGGCAGCGAGAACCGCTCGGCCCGCGGTGGCTACATCTTGTCCGATGCCGAGGGCACGCCCGATGTCGTGCTTGTGGCGACCGGCTCGGAGCTCAGCCTGGCGGTCGAAGCTGCGACCGCGCTGCGTGCCAAGGGGCGCTCTGTTCGCGTGGTTTCCGCACCCTGCCTGGACCTTCTGCTCGAGCAGGATCCAGCCTATGTCGACAGCCTCTTTCCTGCGGGAATACCGGTGGTTGCCTGTGAAGCCGCGCTGCGGTTTGGCTGGGATCAGGTGATTGGCCGCAAGGGTGGTTTCGTGGGCATGAGCGGGTTCGGCGCCAGCGCGCCGGCCGAGGCGCTCTATGAGCATTTCGGCATCACGGCTGCCGGCATTGTCGATTGCGCGGAAACACTGCTGGGCTGATCAGCCGGTTGGCTGGGACTCAATCAGTCTCCACCACGGCGCGTGTGGACGGGCCGTAAAGGCTTGCTTGCACGGCTGCCTGGGGCAGCTGGGACACGTAATCGCAATCCGTCGAGCCAAACCAGAGATCCTGGTTGGCCGTAATTGTCAGGTTGGAAATCTGGCAAATATGTCGCCCCGTATCGTCCAGCGTGGCAATGACGTCGCCGCTTGTCTCGTTCAGGACCGCGATGAAAGGGGTGGGCCGGCTCGTTGGCGGGCGCAGCCACCGCGGCAGTCGCGCGATGATCTGGGCCAGCCAGGGGTTTTTGCGAATTGTCCGGAGTGACTCGCTGCGGCGCGCCGACATGGCGATGAAAACATGTCCATCGCCATCCGTGTCCAGCCCTTCCGGAAATCCCGGGAGATTATTGGCGAAAACATCGGTAGTGCCCGCCTGTGGCCCGTCGATCCAGTGGCGCAGGACGCGAAAGCGGAACGTCTCGGCGATGTAGATGGATTGCTGATCGGACGCGACGGCGAGTCCATTGGGATAGTAGAGGCGGTCGGCGACCAGCCGGGTGCGGTGGGTGCGCGGATCCCAGACGTAGAGCGCGCCATGCGGCCGGTTCTCCAGCATGTTGATATGATGGCGCTCTGCGTGTCTCTCATGTTGGATCAGGGTCGATGCATCGGTGAAGTAGATTTGCCCATCGGGCGCGACGGCCAGATCATTGGCGAAGCCGAAGGGATAACCGGGGACGCCGGCACTGACCCGGTTCGCCTCGCCGGTCACGAGGTTCAGGTCGAACAGACCATTCGGCGTCGTGACGCCGAGGGTGGTGTCATCGATCCGGTCGATCCCGGTGACAGGCACATCGCCGAGATCGGCGAGCGAGACATCCTCGCCCGATGCTGACCGGCGGCGGACCTCGCCGGTGGCCGTGCCGTAATAGATGGTAGAATCGTCGGATACGATGAAGCCGCTTGCGGCGCCGGCCGTGCCCAGCCGGGTCAGCTGGGCGTCGTTCAGGGCGGGGCGTGGCGCCAGTACACCGGTCAGGGCCGGGGGTTCGGGCTCATCCCAATAGACGGCATTGATCGGAGATGGCCACATCAGCCAGAGCGTCGCATAGACAACGAGCGAACCCAGGATTATGGCGCCGAAGCGGAAATACATGCCAACCTGCACACAATATGCGGCCCGGACGTGCCGGGCCGCTTCAGGGAGGCGCATGTAGAGTTCTAAGCTTCGACAGTTCAAGGTGTCGCCCGGTTTTGAATTATAACCTGTCGCTGGGGCCCGAGCCTGGATCAGACCGGTATTGTCAGCCCGTATGCGTGCAGTTTTCCGAGCGTCTCGATTGCGGCGGCTTCTTCCTGGCCCTCGAAGCTTGCCGCCGTGACCTCACCGCCATCGAGCAATTTGTGAAGACCGGTTTCTGCTTCGGCCGGGAAACGAACCTCGCCGCCAGCGGTGATGATGACATTCTCATCGCCGTCGCCGGCAAAACGCCATGGCACAAAGGCGCGCAAGCGGAAGGCCTGGCCGGGACGCGCTGGCGCGGTATAGCCACTGATCGTGCCGCGGGTATTGGGCACGCGCGAGCGGATGAAGCTGTCGACGAAGAAGTCCATGGCACCGTCGAGGCTCATTTCCTGAACCAGCGTGTCGGCCAGTCCCTTGAATTGTTCGGCGGCCTGGCTGCGGTCGTATTCAGGCTGGGCAAAGCCGGGCGGAAGCGAGTGCCGCATGGCCGGTGTGCGCAGTGCGACTTCCGACACGGCTTCAAGCATCAGGTCGGCCCAGGTCTTTACGATCAATCCCAGCGTGATGTGCAGGGAAGCCGTATCACCATGGGTCTGTGCGTCATGCATCAGCCCGCGCGGGACATAGATGCACTCCCCGGCCTTGAGGACGAATTCGGCGACCGGTTCACCGGCCTGGTGGGCTTCAGGGCTGAAGCCTTCGCCGCGATAGGGGTTTTCGACGGGCGTTTCATAGAAGCGCCAGAGCTTCTCGCCCTCAATCTGGAGGACGAAGACGTCGTGGTCGTCGTAATGGGTGTTGAAGCCCTGATTGTCCGGCGGGGTCAGATAGATATTGGTCTGGACGTGGCAGCTCAGGATGGATTCGACCGCACGGCAGAATTCCCCGAGAACCGCGTCCGTCATGTGCAATTGGGGGAGGATGACCGTCGCACCCTGACGATACTGGTTGGCGACGCCGCCCCGGTCCACATAGCCGGTGTCGAACATGTAGTCCTCACGGCGGACCGGCGGTTCCGAACGGGCCATGTCCAGCGAGCCGTCCCGCAGGTCAATGCTGGAAATGATGTCGTCAATACGGGCGATGGAGAGCAGACCGGCATAACGCCCCGGATCCTCACGGTGGACGATCAGCGGCTTTTTCTCGTGGTAGTCCCGAAAAAAGGCCTCGCGATCGATCGGATCGATCATCGCGCGAAACGGATCGGTCAGCCAGAGCGGTGCAGTCATGTGGTGTGTCTCCCCCTTCGAGTCCTTGAAAAGACTAGCCAGTTGCGGATGCCTTGTCGCCTGCGCGGATGGTCGCGCTCCGGCCACACATGAAAAACCCCCGCGCTGAAGCGCGGGGGTTGATCAGGTCAAACATCATGTCAGCAGCGTCGGCCTCCGCCGACAGGGTCGGCATAGGAGCCGGTGTCGCTATCGGTACAGGAGCGACCGCCACGGCCGCCTCCAACCGGGTCAGCATAACGACCGCTGTCGCTGTCGGTGACGCCTCGGCTGCCGCCACCGCGTCCTCGTCCGACGGGATCGGCATAGGCGCCTGTATCACTGTCGGTGACGCCGGAACTCCCGCGTCCGCGACCTGCCGGATCTGCATAATTGCCGCTATCGGCATCCGTGACGCCACCACCGCGCCCGCCGCCAACCGGATCGGCATAGCTACCGGAATCGGCATCTGTCACACCGCCGCCGCGACCGTTGCCAACCGGATCCGCGTAGCGGCCCGTATCGCTGTCAGTGGCGCCGGTCGTGCCATAACCGCCACGACCTCCGCCGGCAGGATCGGCGTAGCGCCCGGTATCACTGTCGGTATAGCCGGTTGTCGCGCAACCCGCGACGGTTCCCGCAGCGCCTGTTACCACGGCTGCCCCGGCAACGCGGGTCAGGAAGGAACGACGGGAAAGCTTTCCTCGTTTGGCCATTCAAGCCTCCATAAGCGAGATCGGTACCGACCGCGTCGGCCGACCTGGCAAAACTCAGCGGCAGCGATCACCGCGGCCGACCGGATCGGCGTAGGATCCCGTATCGCTGTCCGTGCAGGACCGTCGACCACGGCCATTGCCGGCCGGATCAGCGTAGGAACCGGAATCGCTGTCCGTGATGCCGGAGCGACCGCGTCCATTGCCGACCGGGTCCGCATAGGCGCCGGTGTCGCTGTCAGTGATGCCTGAGCTGCGACGCCCGCGGCCATTTCCGGCCGGGTCGGCATAAGCGCCCGTATCACTGTCCGTCACGCCTGTGCGTCCGCGGCCATTTCCGCCCGGGTCGGCATAGGCACCGGTATCGCTATCCGTCACACCGGTGCTGCCGCGGCCGTAACCGACACGGTCTGCATTGGATCCGGAGTCCGAATCCGTTGCGCCCGTGCGCCCGTAGCCAGCACGGTCGGCGTAACTGCCGCTATCGGAATCGGTTCGCCCGGTGTGGTTCTGAGCGAGTGATGCGCCTGTAATCGTCCCGGCTGCGCCGGAGGCGATGGCGGTTCCAGCGACGCGCGTCAGAAACGAGCGACGGCTGAGTTTGCCCTTTTTGGCCATGTAACTACCTCGTTGTCGTGTCGGGCAATCCCCCAAGAACTACCCCCGTATCCCTCACGATTAAGATCTGACCACGGCGCTTGGAGACGCCGTCGTGCAGTAGTCTAGCGGCTCGGTCCGCGACCACGCGCAGGCGGGTCGATGCAGCCTGAGCTGTCACCATCGGTGAAACCGCTATTGCCCCGGCCATAGCTGGCCTGGTCGGCGCAGGCGCCACTGTCATTGTCAGTGCGTCCGGTACGGCTGGTCCCGTGGTTGGCGTCGTCACTCGGATCATTGTCGGTGATGCCGGTCCGGGCGACGGCGTCGCTCGGGTCCGCGTCTGCATAGCGTTGAACGACCGCAGCACCGGCAACAGTGGCGATGGCGCCAGTCGCTACTGTTCCACCCGCAACGCGGGTCAGGAATGAGCGGCGACTGATTTTGCCTTTTTTGGCCATGTCGAAAATCTCCAGCAACACAGTCCGGAGCGCCAAGGGCGTTCCACTTGATTTCATTGAAAGTCTAAGCAGAGCCCTTCGTGTGGGCAATTGAAAGTTCAAGAAAATTTAAGCAATGAAGTCAACTGGATAAAAGTATTCACGATAATGATTTGCAATTAAAATGAGGATGAGAATAGTTTGCATCCTGTATTCGCCGCGCATGAGACTTAGTCGCAGAACGTGACCCGCATGGTGTCTGAGGCGGGCGTGTGTCGTTCTCGTCTTGTTCCGCGTGCTCCGCTGGTGTTAAGTAGCGGCAAGCAGGAGGGGCGAATGGCGATATCCGTGCGAATTCTGGGAATTGACCCGGGCCTGCGTCGAATGGGATGGGGTGTGGTGACTGTCGAGGGCTCAAGCCTCAAGGCTGTGGCCCATGGCGTGATAACCCCCTCTACCAGCGCACCGCTCAGCGAGCGGCTGTCTCATATCTTCAACGGCGTCAGTGATCTCGTTCGCGCGTATCAGCCCGACGAGGCTGCGATCGAGGATGCTTTCATGGCCGCCAATGCTGCCTCGGCCTTGAAGCTCGGCCATGCCCGGGCCGCTGCACTGCTCGCCCCGGCGCAGGCCGGCTTGCCCGTGGCCGAATATGCTGCGCGCCTCGTCAAGAAATCAGTGGTGGGAACCGGCGCGGCGGACAAGGCCCAGGTTGCGGCTATGGTCGGAATTCTTCTCCCCGGTACAAAGGCGACGGCCGACGCTGCCGACGCCCTTGCCATTGCCATTTGTCACGCCCACCACAGACGGGCATCGGGAATAGGGAGTGCCGCATGATCGGGATGTTGAAGGGCCGGGTCGAGGCACTCGGGGCGGACGAGCTCGTGCTCGATGTGAACGGGGTCGGATATCTGGTCGGCGCCGGCGCCCGCACATTGGCGCGGCTTGAGCCGGGCCAGGATATCGTCCTGCAGATCGAAACCCATGTCCGCGAGGATGCGTTCAGACTGTTTGGCTTTATCGATGATATCGAGCGCGCCTGGTTCGTTCACCTGCAGAATATTCAGGGCGTCGGTGCGAAAGCCGCCTTTGCCATCCTGGACACCGTGCCGGTCAGCGAGATCGCCAATGCGGCTGCCCTCGGCGACAAATCGACGTTCGCCCGGGCAAAAGGCGTCGGACCGAAGCTGGCAGCGCGGATCACCACCGAACTCAAGGACAAGGCGCCGCCAACCGGGCGAAGCTTCTCGATCGGCCTGCCCGTGCACGGGACACAGGACGACGCGTCGGCACCGGACCAGGCGCCAGGCGGCGGCGCAAGCGCGGCGCGGGAAGATGCCGTCTCTGCCCTGATCAATCTGGGATACAATGAAAGCGCCGCGCGGCAGGCCGTTGCCACCATCCTGAGGGACCGTGGCGATGAAACGCCCCTGGGCGATGTCATTCGTCTTTCGCTCAAGGAATTGGCACCATGACTTTCCTCGGAGACCAGCCGCTGGATCATCTCGCTGCGAGCCGCCGGATGGACGCGGGCGAGCGGATCACGATAAGTCCCGGTGATCATGACTGACGCGCCTGACCAGACCGGCGAAGACCGCCTCATCGACCAGGACATGCAGCCCGGTGACGGGCGTGATCGTGCCCTGAGGCCGCTCTCTTTCTCCGACTTCGTTGGCCAGAAAGCCGCCATCGGCAATCTCAAAGTCTTTGTCGAGGCGGCGCGTCGACGTGAAGAAGCCCTTGATCATGTGCTCCTGTCCGGCCCACCCGGGCTCGGCAAGACGACGCTGGCCCAGATCGTGGCGCGGGAGATGGGCGTCGGGTTTCGGGCTACATCGGGCCCGGTTATCGCCAAGGCCGGAGATCTCGCCGCCATTCTGACCAATCTTGAGCCGCGCGACGTTCTCTTCATTGATGAAATTCATCGTCTGGCACCGGCTGTCGAGGAAATTCTCTATCCGGCGATGGAGGATTATTGCCTTGATCTGGTGATCGGCGAGGGACCGTCAGCGCGGACAGTCCGGATCGAATTGCCGCCCTTCACCCTCGTCGGTGCCACCACGCGGGCCGGCTTGCTGGCGACCCCCCTGCGGGACCGTTTCGGTGTTCCGGTCCGTCTGGAATTCTATGACGAGGCCGAGCTTGGTTTCATCGTGACGCGCGCGGCGTCAAAATTCGGTATTGAGGCAACGCCGGATGGCGCCCGTGAAATTGCCCGTCGGGCGCGCGGTACGCCGCGGGTCGCCGGCCGCCTCTTGCGGCGGGTCCGGGATTTCGCCGAGGCTGAAAATGCGGAGCAAATCACCGATGTGGTGGCTGATCGCGCGCTCAAGCGCCTTGAAGTCGACGAGATCGGGCTGGACAGTCTGGATCGTCGCTACCTCAAGGCGCTGGTCGAAAGTTTCGGTGGCGGTCCGGTCGGTGTGGAAACCCTGGCCGCGGCGCTCGCCGAAGCCAGGGACGCGCTGGAAGACGTGGTCGAGCCTTTCCTGATCCAGCAGGGCTTCATTCAGCGCACGCCGCGTGGTCGCCTTGCCGCGGCGCGCGCCTGGGACCATCTCGGACTGACGCCACCGCAATCCGGCAATGCCAGCCCGGGGGGATTGTTCGGGAAATGAGTGAACACCTTCAGCCCGCCAGCGGTCAGTTCGGTGCCGACAAGGCGCATCGCCTGCCGGTTCGCGTGTATTATGAGGATACCGACTTCTCGGGCGTCGTTTATCACGCGCGCTACCTGCACTTCTTCGAGAGGGGCCGGACCGAAAGCCTGCGGGCCTGCGGAATTCATCACTCCGAGTTGGCAGCGATGGAGCCGCCGCTGGCCTTTGCGGTGCGCCGCATGGGGATTGAGTTCATCCGCGCGGCCCGGGTCGATGATGTTCTGGTTGTGGAAACCCGTTTCAAGCCGCAGGCCGGCGCCCGATTGATGATGGACCAGGCCTTGACCCGTGATGGCGAGACGATCGCCACCGCATCTGTGCAAGCGGTATGTATTGACGGGGCCGGGCGTGCGAAGCGGCCGCCTGAATGGATGCAAAAGCAGTGGCAGGATTTCGTCTTGACCACTGTTTCGGAATAATTCGCATTTGCATACATAATCCGCATTCGGGTCGAAGATGACTTGTGTGTAATCTATGGGATCGCTACCCCTGAAAGAACAGGGGATGTGTTTGGCTGACTACTTTAAAACTCCCGGACAAGCAGGAACCGGCTCACCGCGGCAGCCGGACCCGCCGCCCAATTTCGGATTCAGCGTTGCGCGTGTGCTGCATGATGGCGCGGATGTCTTCATGCATTCGGTGCATGAAGCGGCCGATGGCAGCGATGTCTGGGTGACCATGAGCCTGGTGCGTCGTGACGCGGCCGGCCTGATGACAGTCAAGCGGCAGGTATCGGCGCGCTTCACGCCGAATGGTACCCACAACGCCGCGTCGACGGCCGCGGAGTCGGACTCGCGTCTGGAAGACGAGGCCTCGCTGAACAAGGCGCAGGTGCGCGCCTATATCGATTTGGTCATCGAGGGCGGCGGCTCCGAGCATCGTGACGCCTTCATTGATCGCGGCCGGTTCGTCTCGCACTCCGCTGACACCTTGTGTCGCGCCGACGGTTATGATGCGTTTGCCGCACGCCGCCGGCCAAGGCCGGGGCTGAGCTATCATGGCGTCGATGATGTGGTGGGCGAGGGGGTCTATGTTGCGGTTTTCTCCTGTTTCGACATGGATGGGGCGACCTACCGCGCTTGCGACCTCCTGCGTCTCGAAGATGGACGCATCGTCGAGCACTGGGACGTTGTCGAAGAAGTCGCGCCTCATTCGGTTGCACACAACGATGATGCGTGAGCGCGCAGTATTTGCGGTTATCACCTCCTGAAATTTGCCGTATTCGGTAGGCAAGGATCCGTTCCGGGCGGAGCGCGTCATGGCAGGCATGGAGTCTGCATGGTGATGTACGGATTGTGGAACACGGTATCGGACCGGTGTGGACACCGGGTCGAAGCGCAAGGGTGAGCGTTATGGAGTCTTCTGTCGTCGAGGTCGCACAAGTGGTGGAAGGATTCTCCTTCTATTCATTGTTCATGCGCGCCGACTGGGTGGTGAAGGGTGTGATGGGCATTCTCGCCTTCATGTCGGTCTGGTCGTGGGCAATTGCCATCGACAAGGCGCTGCAAATGCGTGGCCTGCATGCCAAGGCCAAGCTGTTCGAGCGCGAATTCTGGGCCGGCCGCTCAATCGACGCGCTGGCTGACCAGTTTGCCAAGAACCCGCGCGAGCCTTTTTCGCGCGTCTTCGCGGCGGGTCTGCGTGAATGGAAGGGCGACAATGCCGGCGGGCGTGTCTCCAAGGCGGCAGGCGCGGAAGCCGGCCGCCAGATGACAAGTTCCGAAGGCGGCCTCGGCATTCTCGCCACGATCGCCTCGGCCGCGCCCTTCGTCGGCCTGTTCGGGACGGTCTGGGGCATCATGAATGCCTTCCGCTCCATCGCTGCCTCCCAGGATACCAATCTTGCCGTGGTCGCGCCGGGTATCGCCGAAGCGCTGTTCGCAACCGCTTTGGGCTTGCTCGCTGCGATCCCGGCGGTGATCTTCTTCAACGCCCTGTCCGCCAATCTCGCCAAATACGGCTCGCGCCTTGACGGTTTCGTTGATGAGTTGTCGGCCCTGGCCGACCGGGACGGACTGTAATCCGATGGCCGTTTCGCTCGATAGTGGCGGTTCCCGTCGCGGCCGCGCCCGCTGGAAGCCCAAGGCCGAGATCAATGTCACGCCTTTCGTGGATGTAATGCTGGTCCTGCTTATCGTCTTCATGATCACCGCGCCCCTGCTCACCGTGGGCGTACCGGTCAATCTGCCGGAAACCGAGGCGCGCAATCTGCCGGCTGGCGAAGAACCGCTTACCGTGACGGTAAATGCCGACGGCGTGATCTTTCTGCAGGAGACCGAAGTCGAGATCGCCGAGCTGGTCCCGCGCCTGCGGGCGATTGCCGGGACCGGTTTTGATGCGCGCATCTATATCCGGGCTGATGACGGCGCCGCCTATGGCGATGTTGCGCGTGTCATGGCCAATATCAATGCGGCGGGCTTCTCCAATCTGGGCCTGGTGACGGACCCGGTCGAGCGGTAGCGGCGGCAATCTGGTGCGTGGTCTTGTTCTCTCCCTTTTTGTGCATGTCGGCATCATCGCCGGCGGGTTCATCTATCTGCCCCGCATGTCGCACGTGCTGGAGAGCGCGCCCATTGTGCCGGTCGAGCTGGTCACGCTCGCAGACACCACGAATATCCGCGCTGCCCGTCCCGACCCAGAGCCGGTCGAGGACGAGGTGCCGGAAGAGACGATCGACGATGTTATCGCCGAGCCGGTAGACGCGCCGGCACCTGAGCCCGATCCGGTCGAGGCCGAGCCGGAAATCATCGACACAGAGCCCGAAACGCCCGCCGAGCCGGATCCGGAGCCGGTCGACGAAGACCCGGAACCTGAACCTGAACCGGTGGAAGCTGACCCCGCGCCACCACCCGAGCGTCGCCGGGATCCGGAACCGGCTGAGCCGTCGCTTGATGATATTCTCGGGGACTTGTCCCGCAGCATTGCCGAAAACCGTGATCCGCAGACCGCCGATGACGGCGCGCGTCGCAATGCGGTCGGCAATGGTGAGGAAATGACCGCGACGCTCCAGGTCATGCTGCGTTCGCATCTGGCCCGCTGCTGGCGTGCGTCGCTGGATGCGCCCGAGCCGGATGAGCTGGCGGTCCAGCTGGTTCTGGATCTGGACCGCAATGGCGAGCTGACTGGCCCGCCGCGTCTCACGGATCAATCGCGCGTGCTCAACTCGCCCAATCCCTATCTGCGTGTGGCCGGTGAACGGGCCCTGCGGGCGGCCGTCCAATGCCAGCCTTATCCGCTGCCGCCGGAAGCCTATTCTCAATGGCGTCAAATTGAGGTCAATTTCTCGCCGTCCTTATACGGTGGCTAGTCACATTCGTCCCGGAGACCCTGTCCCATGACCCGAATTCTTGTCCTGTTCGCTGCGCTGCTCGCCCTGATTGGCTGGTCCGCTGCCTCCGACGCCCAGGAACCGCTGCGGGTCGATGTGACCCAGGGCAATCTTGATCCCATGCCGATCGCGGTCCCCGATTTCGTCGGCGCCTCTAACGAGGCGCTGCGGCGCGGGGCCGATATCACCCGTGTGGTTGCCAATGATCTGGCGAGTTCCGGCCTCTTCACGCCGGTCGATCAGGATGCCTTTATCGAGGACATTGCCAATATCGACCTGCGTCCGCGCTTTTCCGATTGGCGGGTCATCAATGCCGATGCGCTTCTGGTCGGCAGTGTCACCATCCAGGAAGATGGCCGTCTGGTTGTCGGCTTCCGCTTGTGGGACACGCGCCTTGAAGAGCAGCTGCTCGGTCTGCAATACCGCACCGCGCCGGAAAACTGGCGCCGGGTGGCGCATCGCCTGGCCGATGCCGTCTATGAGCGACTGACCGGCGAGACCGGCTATTTCAACACCCGCATCGTCTATGTCTCGGAAGGCCGCGGGATCGAGGGTGAGCCCATCCGCCAGCTGGCGCTGATGGACCAGGATGGCGCCAATCCGTCCTTCCTCACCGATCGCTCCTACATGGCCCTGCTGCCGAATTACTCGCCCAGCGCCCAGGAGATCACCTATGTCTCCTTCCTCGACGGCCAGGCGACGACCTATCTCTACAATCTCGAAACCGGTCGCCAGGAAGCGCTCTTCGCCTCTGGCGGAGCGGGTGCGGCCAGTCAGGTCGACCCGGACGGTCAAAGCCTGTCCGCGCGTTTCTCGCCGGACGGATCCGAGCTGGCTGTCTCCATCGAGACTCGGTCAGGCCATGACATCCACCTCTTCGACCTGCAGACGCGCAATCTGCAGCGCCTGACCCAGCACCCGGCTGATGATGTCGAGCCGTCCTTCGCCCCTGATGGCGAGCGCATCGTGTTTTCCTCGGCGCGCGGTGGCGGGTCCCAGCTTTATGTGATGAACCGCGATGGCAGCGATGTGCAACGCATCACATTCGGGTCTGGCCGCTATACCACGCCGGTCTGGTCGCCCCGCGGCGATCTGATCGCCTTCACCAAACAGGTGGGTGGTCAATTCCTGCTCGGCGTGGTCCGCGCGGACGGGTCCGGCATCGAGCGAATTCTGTATGAGGGCTATTTCGTCGACACCCCGGCCTGGTCACCGAATGGCCGCGTCCTGCTGTTCACGCGCGGGGAAGCGCGCAGCAATGGTACCCGGTATGAAATCTGGAGTGTTGACCTTGCAGGTTTCAATCTGCGGCGGTTGGCGACGGGCGGAATGGCGTCCGACCCGGCATGGTCGCCCTTGATTGAGTAGACGATTTCTGCGTAACGTTTTGACCGGTATGCGGCGCCATTGGGGGGGTCGCCATCGGTACAACATCACGTTTCGCGTGATTGGGAGTAAGCCACAGGCCTTGGCGCTTGGGCTGGATGAGGGTGTAACATTATGAAAATCAAACTTTTTGCCATTGCGGCGCTTGGGGCGTTTGCGACCGCTTGTGCGTCGACACCGCCGGTCGATGACACGCCGCCGATGCGTGATCCGGATCCGATTGTCGAGCCGGATGATACCGGTCCGGTCGATACCGGACCGGGCTATCAGCTGGGTTCGACGGAACATTTCGTTGAAGCCGCCGGCGATCGCGTCTTCTTCGGTCTTGATCGCAGCGATCTGTCCGACGAAGCCCGCATGACGCTTCGCCGTCAGGCCGCATGGCTGGCTTCCTATCCGGGTGCCCGCATCCTCGTCGCCGGCAATTGTGACGAGCGTGGCACACGCGAATACAATCTGGCTCTCGGCGCCCGTCGCGCCAATGCGGCCAGGACCTATCTGATCAGCCAGGGTGTCGATCCGTCGCGGATTTCGACCACCTCCTACGGCAAGGAACGCCCGACCTGTACGCAGTCGTCGGAAACCTGCTGGGCGGTCAACCGCAACTCGACCACGACGCTGGTCGGCGGCTACACCAACTAAGCTGTTGCAGTTTGTGACAGGGAACGCCCGTGACACCTGTGTCGCGGGCGTTTTCCATTCGCGGTCCGAACGCCGCAATTTTGCCGTCCTCGTTCGCTAGGTGCGTACTCATGATCAGATATCTTTGTTTCTCCGCCCTCTCTGTTGCGCTGATTGCCGCGACTCCCGCCGACGCCCAGTCCCGCCGCGAGCTGGCGGAACGGATTGATGCGACGGAGGTTCGCATCGGCGAACTGGAATCCGAATTCATGGCGGGTGACCCGGTGGCTGAAGCCCTGATCCGGCGCATGGACGAGCTGGAATACCAGGTCCAGTCCCTGACCGGTGAGGCCGAGCGATTGAATTTCGAGAACCGGCAGCTCCGTCAGCAAGTCGAAACCCTGCAAAGCGAGATGGAAGCGGCGCGCCGCCCGGTCGCACCGACGCCTGATGATCCTGCTGTCGCCTGGATGAATGAAGGCCTTGGCCCGGACGGTGAAACTGTCCTGCAGAACGGGGCCGAGACCGCGAATGGCGCTGAACTTGCCGTCATCGACCCCAATGACCCACATGGCGAAGCCCGGGCCGCCGCTACGGGCGTTCTTGGTGGCGCTCCGGCGTCGGGCAATGGCGGCGGAGCCGCGCCGCCAGATCCGGCGGCGACGTATGAAGCCGCCCGCGCGCGGCTTCTCGACGGCGATTTCATCGGCGCCCAGGACGGGTTCGAGCGCTTTGTCGCGGACAATCCCGATCATGGCCTGACATCGCAGGCCTATTACTGGCTTGGCGAGACATTCTATGTGCGCAGCGATTTCACACGGGCTGCCGATGCCTATATCGCCTCGCTGCGCCAGCAGCCCGAGGGCGAGAAGGCGCCGGACGCCCTTGTGCGCCTGGCGGCCTCCCTGCACGGGATGGGGCGGACCGAAGATGCGTGTTCCACCCTGGCTCGCTTTGGCCGCCAATTCCCCAATGCTGCTCCCGCCTCGCAGGCGCGGGCCGCGCGGGAGTCGGTACGCGCCAACTGCTGACAGGCTTTGCTCGCGCCCGCCGATACGGTCTTCGCCGCGCTGGATGAACTGGCCGGAGACGGGCGGATTGGCATTGCTTGTTCCGGCGGCGGCGACAGCCTTGCCCTGCTTTTCCTCGCCTCCGACTGGGCCTGGCAAAACGGTCGTAGCCTGCATGTCCTGACAGTCGATCACCGTCTGCGCGAAGAGAGCCGCGCGGAGGCCGAACTCGTGGCCTCGGTAGCGCGCCGTCTCGGCTGGGAGTGTGACGTCCTGCACTGGGACACGGCCCGGCCCGGACATGGATTGCAGGCCCGCGCCCGCGCCGCCCGGCACGTCTTGCTGGCCCGCGCCTGCCGGCAGCATGACCTGCCGGTATTGCTGATGGCCCATACCCGCGATGATCAGGCCGAGACGGTCGCCCTGCGGCTTGCCGCCGGCGGCAGTTGGCGCAGCGCGACCGGCATGTCGTGTCAGGCACCATCCCCGGCCTGGCCCGAGGGCCGTGACCTGGTTCTGCTTCGTCCCTGTCTCGATGTGAGCCGGGCGGACCTGCGTGATGTTCTGGTCCGGCGTGGTGCGCCCTGGGTTGAAGATCCGTCGAATGCTGACCGTCACTATGCCCGCATTCGCATGCGGGACCGTCTGATGGTTTTGGGTGAGGCCGGATTCTCGCCTCACCGGATCGCCGCCTTGGCGGATGCCTTGGGGCCGATTCAGCGGGCCGAACGGCAATCGGCCTGGCTTGCGGCCCGGACATGCCTCGTCCTCAAGGACTGGGGCGCCGCCGAGATCGATTGCGCCGCCTGGGCCCGGATTGTGCCCGCGGTTCGCCTGACCCTGCTTGAGGCGCTCGTCTCGGCCGTCTCGGGGCAGGCATTGAGTCCGTCGCGTGCGCGTCTGGAGCCGTTGGATGCGGCCCTTCTGGCTGGCCGCCCCCTGTCGGGATGCGGCGTCGGACTCATGGGCCGGGCCGAAGCGCGCATGATCATGGTCCGGGACCGC
>NZ_CAJQOO010000141.1 GCF_905480005.1 uncultured Maricaulis sp. | reverse complement strand
CCAATGCCTACGCCGAACAATATATCTATGAGCGGACCGGCGCGTCGCTGAACGGGACGAGTTTCTCGGATATCCGCAGTGCGTCCCAGGTCCTGTCCGAGCGCGGCAATCTGATGGTGACGGCCACGGCCTCCACCCTGGATCCGTCCAATGTCGGCTATGCCCGTGAACTCGGCTTCCATGCCGGTGTCGAGCTGACCGATACGGAGAGCGGCCGGTCCATGAAATTCGGTGTGGGTGAGGGCGCTCTGGCGCTGTCCAGCCAGGCCGGCTTCAACCTCTTCTCGGACCATCGTCCGGAGAGTGGCGGTGTCAATCCGGTTCTCGGCTTTGCCTCGGGCGGTGCCTATGCAGCCAGCGCCTTTGACCTGGTCGGTGATCTGGAGCTTTCCTTTGGTGTCACAACGACTTACGAGCAGGCGCTCTATGTCATGCCGGGGACCGGTGAGGAACGCGCCCTGTTTGAGGGTGTCGCACCCTATCAGGCCTTCGCTGCCAATCTCGATCTCAGCTATCCGCTGAGTGACCGTGTCACGGTCAATGGCTCGCTGACGCAGCTGCACGAGGCGAGCGGCCTGCTCGGTGCCCAGGGCAGCAGTATCCTGGCCCTCGAGGGCGGTGCGGACACGACCGCCCTGACCTTTGGTCTCGACGCCCGGCCCTCTTCGCGGATATCTCTGAGCGCGTCGATGACCATGGCCCAGACGCGGACCACGGCCTTTGATGGCGGGCTGCTGGACATCGCCGATCGTATCGACAGCACTGCGGCCCAGGTCTCCATCCGCTACGAGGCGCTGTTCTCGAACAATGATGGTGTCCGCTTCAGCATGGTGCAGCCGCTCCATATCGAACGGGGTGCCCTGAGCTATACCGGCATGGCGGTCACCGATCGCGAGACCGGCGAACTCGCCGTCGAGAGCGATGTCTGGGAGCTGGGAGGCCGACGTCCGGTCTATGCCGAGGTCATCTATGTGACCGAGCTGGGCTCTTCGGATCGACGCGTGAGCCTCTTCAGTCGCCAGCAATTGTCCGGTGATGAGCAGGTCTCCGAATTCTCCGCTGCGACCAGCGGTGTCCGCTTCGAAATGCGCTTCTGATCCACTCGGCAGTGCGTTGAAAGAGGGCCGTCGGCGAAAGCCGGCGGCCCTTTTCGTTTGCCCCCCAGGCCTGCCGGTGGGCCTAATTAAGCATTCCTTCAGCCCGCGCTGGTAGAGTTATGCATCAAACCCGTCCAGACGGCGCGTTCGGAGAGTATTTGTGCATTTGCTCGCAAACCCACTGACGGTGATTGCACTTGTCCTGAGCCTTTCCCTGGCTCTGGCGCCTACGGATGTACGCGCACAAGAACCTGAAATTATTGAGAATTTCGCGGATGCCGTGAGCGCGTCGCAAGCCGCGATGATGCGTGATCCGACGGCCGCCCTGTCACTGTCAGAACGTGCCGAGGATCTGGCTCGCCGGCTCATAATTAATGAGCGCGATGAAGCGATGGCGACGGCCTGGTGGCTTCAGTCCGAGGCGCTGACCCGTATGGGGCGTGCCGAGGATGCCTACCCGATCGCGCTCGCGGCGCAGTCGCGTCTGGGCGAGACGCCGGCCGAGACAAAACTCCTGGCGGACATCTTCACTTCGCTCGGGCGAATCGAGAAAGTGCTGGGCGAGCACGGCGATGCGCTGGAGAATTATCAGCGCGCCTACGAGATCTATCGTGATCTGGGCGAAAGCCGCAGCGAGTCGATCGCGCTCCAGTCGATGGCGTCCATCTATACCGATGCCCGGCAATATGAGCGGGCGGTGGAGTATTTCCAGAATGCGCTCGAGCGCTATCAGGATCCCTCGCTGGACCTTGCCGCCCACAATAATCTCGCCAACGCTCTCACTCAGCTTGAACGCTATGACGAGGCCGCCCTTTCCTTCGAGCAGGCACGGACCCTGGCCAATACGATGGGCAGCGCCATCCTTGAGGCGCGCGTGCTCAACAATCTGTCCAACATGCAGCTGGAACAGGCTGATTATGACGGCGCGGAAGCGTCCATCGATGCCGCCTTCTCCCTGGTTGAGGATAATGGCACGTTCGAATGGGTCCGCTTCTTCTGGGGCGTCCGGGCCCAGATCGCTTTCGGTCGAGGGGATTCCCGGCGGGCTGTCCGCTTCCTGAGCGTGGCTTTCCGCGATGTCGACGTCGAAACCACCTCGCAGAATTATACCCCACTGCACGGCAGCGCTGCCGAGATTTATGCCGCGCATGGTGACTGGGTCTCCGCCTATGCTCATCTGCAGGCGTTCAAGCGCCTCACCGATGAGCGCGCGGCCTTCGCGAGCTCGGCCAATAGCGCCCTCGTCGGCGCCCAGTTCGATTTCGCCGAACAGGAACTCGAAATCCAGCAATTGCGCACCGAGGGCCTCGAACAGGCGCTCGAACTGGCGCGGGCGCGGCAGGCCCGGAACATGATGATCGCCCTGGGTCTGGGGGCGGGTTGTATCTGCATCGCCGGCATCGTGTTCGCGCGCAGCCGCGTCGCGCGCGCGAACGCGCGGGCATTGTCGGAAAGCCTCTATACCGATGCGAGCACCGGGCTGCCGACCCATGCGGCCATGCTGCGCGACCTGGCGAAGGTCACGGCCGAGACAGGCGAGGCGCCGGTGGTCATCTCTGCGCAGATCAAGCGCAGCAAGCATTTGTCGGGCGCCCTGGGCTATCGTGTCTACTCGCGCTTCGAGCAGGCCGTCGCGGCGCGCCTTGCCGGAGGTGCGTATCCGGTGACGGTCTACAGGCTCCTGCCGGGTCTCTTCGGACTTCTGCAGCCCTCTGCCGACACGCGCGAGGCCAATGCCGTGGCCCGGGGTGTCGCGGGATTGTTCGAAAACGCGGTCACAGTCGACGATCTCAGTATCGATGTCGGTATTGTGTGTGGTCTGGCGCGCGACAGCGACCCCGAGACGGCCGTGCGTCACGCCCATTTGGCCATCGACCAGGCCCACCACCTCAATGTGCCGCATGCCGAATTCGACGAGGCGTTGTACGGTAATCCTGCAGCGAACCTGTCCCTGATGAGCGAGATGATGCGGGCGACCGAGAAGGGCGAGATGTCGCTCTACTACCAGCCCAAGCTCAAAGTGCGCACCGGCAGGTTTGAAGCCGTGGAAGCGCTCAGCCGCTGGTTCCACCCGGAGCGCGGCTTCATCTCGCCGGACCAGTTCATTCCCCAGGCCGAGGAAACCGGGCATATCCGGCCCTTCACCGAATGGGTGATCCGACAGAGCATCGCAGATCAGCAGCGACTTCTGGGCGAGGGCAAGCCGATCTCCATCGCGATCAATATCTCGGGCGCCCTTGTGGGTGATGCCGATTTTGCGCGCAAGGCGCGCGCCCTGATCGTCGGCGCCAGCGGGCCGATCACGTTCGAGATCACCGAGACGGCCGTGATGACCAATCCGGAGAAGGCCATCGAGCATCTGAACCTCTGGCGCGAATCCGGCGCCCGGATCTCGATCGATGATTATGGAACCGGTCAGTCCTCGCTGGCCTATCTGCAGATGATCCCGAGTGACGAGCTGAAGCTGGACCGTCAATTCGTGTCCAATCTGAACGCCAATGCGCGCGGTCGCATGCTGATCAAGTCAACAATTGACCTGGCTCACAATCTCGGTCTGGAAGTCGTCGCCGAAGGGGTTGAGACCGAGACCGATTTTGCCGCTCTGAAACTGCTTGGCAGTGACTGGGTTCAGGGCTTCCTCCTGTCCAAACCCCTGCCGATTGCCGATCTGGCCGGGTTTCTCGCCGCGCCGGAGGCGACCATCCGGAAATCGCGCCGCGTCTGATGCGCTGACGGGACGGGGCTGTAAGCGGCGCGATCCCGGTCCGGACGGCGTCAATCCCCACACCCGCACGACATCCGGTCTCGCCGTCCCGGGCTTGCAAGGCCCGCTTGCGGAGCGCCGGCTTCGATCAGTGCCTCACCCGACAGGATGCCGGGCTTCAGGGCGGCAGGGCCAGACAGGATCAGGGGCTGCGGAAGGATCCGAAACGCGGGATGAGCGCGCTCGGGTTCCGGTGCCTCACCAGACCAGAGCTCGCCCGAAACGCAAAAGGGCGGGGCCTTTCGGCGCCCGCCCTTTCAGGTCTGTGTCAGTGATCGCGGTCTAGCGAACCTGTTCGCGCAGCGTGCTGAGCTGGTGCGCCACTTCCTGCGTCGCCTCGGTCATCTGGTCGACAGCTTCCTTGCCGCGGGCCACCGACTCGCCGGAGCCGCGCACGCCGTCGAGGATTTCCTTGACCTCATTGTCGAGGGCCGAGATCCGCGCAGCGATGTCTTCGGTCGCCTTGGCTGTCTGACCGGCCAGGGCTTTGACTTCGCCGGCAACGACCGCGAAACCGCGGCCGGCATCGCCGGCACGGGCGGCTTCGATGGTGGCGTTCAGGGCCAGGAGATTGGTCTGGCTGGCGATCGCTTCGATCGTTGAGAGAATGGCATTGATGCGCTGGGAGGCATCGGTCAGGGCTTCGACCCGGCGCTCGAGCACCTGGCTGGATTCCTCGACCTGATTCATCGCATCACGGGCGACCTGCGCCGCTTCGGCGCCCTGGGAGGCGCGTGCCGCGGATTCGCCAACGGCTTCGGCGATGGCGTGAGCATCGGTCGTGGCGCCCATCGGGGCAGCGGCATCATCGGTATAAGCGTAGGCGTTCATCGAAGGGGTGTCCCTAGCTGAGAGATTGGCGTTCAGATCTAGCGCGAGATAGTAAACGGAATGGTAAACGGCGGCGCATTCAGTGTGTTTTCCGCCAGTATGGACTTGAAGAATGCAACTATAAAGTGTATGAAATGGTAAGGGTCAGCAAGGGGCGAGAAAAGGAGGTGCAGTGATGCATCGATCTGTTTGTCTCGTCCTGGGTCTCGCCGCCTGTGGTCCAACCGCAGCGGCGCCGGAAGACGCGCAGGACACACACCCCGCAACCGGTTCAATTGCCGTCCTGTCCGGGCGTGCCCCCGACATCTCTGACTTCCCCGACGCCCCCGACGCGCCCGCCCTGACGCTCATCCAGGCGAGCGATGAATCGGGTCTTGCGCCGGATGGTGCCCCGGTCATGCCGGTCGTCCCGCCGCCGCAAGGAGAGGCGGGGGAGGAGGGGCGTTTCCTCGGCATGGCCGGTGCGCTGACCCTCCAGCTGGAGACCGCGGATGGTGTTCTGGAAGTCCGCCTGGCGGAGGTCGACACGCCGGTGCCGGAGCAGACGGAAATCTGGCTGGCCGACTGGCTGGAAGGCCGGCAGCTATCGCTGACTTATTCCGGTCTGCGGCGCGATCGCTATGACAGGGCGCTGGCGCATGTGTCCGCGGTGATGCCGGATGGTGAGACGGGTGCGGATGGCGAGGCGCCGGCCTGGCTTCAGGCCCGCCTGGTTGCCGCGGGACTGGCTCGCGTGATGAGCCATGCCGATAATCAGGCGCATGCCGCCACATTGCTCCGCCTCGAGGCCGAGGCGCGACGTCGTCGCCTGGGGATGTGGGGCGATCCGGACCATGCAATCCGCGACACTCATCCCGATGCCCGCGCCCAGGATATCGGCTCGTCCCAGATCGTGGAGGGCCGGGTTACCGATGCCGTCCGGCTCGACTCGGGGCGCATCTATCTCAATTTCGGGTCGGATTATCGCAGCGATTTCACAGTGCGGATCGACGCGGCGGACAGCCAGGATTTCCTTGATGCCAATCTCGGGCCGGAGGAATTGCTTGGGCGCCGCGTCCGGGTGCGCGGCTGGCTGGTCGAGGAAAACGGACCGATGATCCGGCTGGACCATCGTGCGCGTCTGGAAATTGTGGCGGAGGATGCCGGCGAGGCGCGGCCTCGCTGACTGTGAGGGTCGCGGTGGCAAGCCGGCCCGGCTTGTGCGGTCCAGCGCCGTGCAGACTGACGGTACCGCGGAGGGAGGGCTCCGCGGCACCGTGGCCATCTTGTTGGTTGGGTATCGTTTGTGACGCTTATTGCCTGGGGGCGATAAGCGGTTGGGAGCGATAATCGGCTCGGGGCGACTATTCGCCAGGGACGATTATCGGCTGGGGATGATTATTGGCCTGGCACCCTTATTGGCTCGGGATCAGGCCGGCTTCGACCGGGTCGCCGACAGCATTGCACAAATGGGTGCGCAGCTTCGCGAGAGCGGCGCTTTCGATCTGGCGGACCCGTTCCTTGGAGATGCCGAGGGTCTGACCCAGGGTTTCCAGGGTCGATCCCTCCTCGGTCAGGCGGCGTTCGCGGATGATGAATTGCTCGCGCGGATTGAGACCCTCA
>NZ_CAJQOO010000140.1 GCF_905480005.1 uncultured Maricaulis sp. | reverse complement strand
TGTGAGCTCCTCGGCTGACGCGGCGACACTCTGCATGTTGGCGGAGGCCTCTTCAGCGCCGGCGGCGACGGTTGTGCATTGCTCTGAAGCCTGACCCGACGTGTCATCCAGCGAGGCGGCGTTTCCGCGCAGGGCCGAGATTGTCTCGGAGACCTTGCCCATCACCTCGGACAATTGGCTTTCCAGCTTGCTGCCCAGGTCAAGAAAGCCCTCGTGGCGATCCTTGATTGAATAAAGGGTGGTATTCACAGCCCGTGCCGCGGCTTTGAAGCTGCCCACCATCCCGGTTTCCGGGATCAGGCGGAAGTGTTTGTTCTTGCGTACGTATTCGACGCAGGTCTGGCTCTCGCGAAGATAGGCGTCGGTGCGATCAATCAGGCGGTTGATGGCGTTTTCCATCTCGGCGACTTCCGGATCCGACGACACGCCGATAATGCGTTGTTCGAAGTCACCATCGGCGACGGCACCGACAATACCGGCGGCGCGGCGGATGGCGTCACGGTCTTTGGATGCATTGAACATGACGGTCTCCTAGCGATAGTCGCGACGCTGGCCCTGGCCGAGCGTGCAGATGAATTCATCGTACTCGACATTATGCTTGGCCAGGCAGGCGGCGATGGCCTCGCTGCCGGCTGCCAGCGCCTGTTTCGGGCTGGCAGCCGCGGTCTCGACGTCGCGTAGCTGGGCGTAGAAGGGGATGATGTCCCGCTCGAGAATCTGCCGGTCGGGCTCGCGCCGATTGGAGTGATAGCCTATGATCTCACCGGCATCATTGAAGCTTGGCGTGACATGGGCATAGACCCAGTAGTGGTCCCCATTCATCGCCCGGTTCACGACATAGGCGAATAATTCCTGTCCGGCGCTGATCGTGTCCCACATGAGTTTGAAGACCGAGCGCGGCATGTCCGGGTGCCGGATGAAATTGTGCGGTTGTCCGAGCGCCTGGCGTTCCGTGACGGCAGAAGCGCGCTGAAAAATGTCATTGGCGTAGGTGATGCGACCCTTGAGGTCGGTCTTGGTAACAATGACCTCGCCCGCGTGGAACGTGCGTTCAACGCCGGTGAGTGTCGGGGCAGGGGATCGGGACATGACGTTGTCTCCTCAAACTTCCGACTGGCCCGTAGTGGGCGGGTCTGAGGAATATCTGAGCGGGAATTAGGGTTAACCGAGTCTTGCGTTCGGCGGCCCCTCATAAAGTATTACCAGTACGAGACAATCAGTGATTGAGTTTCGACGCCAGGGCCAACAGGTCCTGCCAGGCCAGACGCTTCTCGGTCGGCCGCCTCAGCAGATAGCCGGGATGGAAAATCGGCAGGGTCGGTATGGTGGCCTCGGTCGGCTCGCCGGAGCTGTCGCGGACCGCATAATCGGTCCAGCGGCCCCGCAGCCGCGTGATCGGCGCCTCGCTGCGCAGGAGGGCCTGCGCGCTCAGACCGCCGGCCAGCACGAGCACGTCGGGTTTCTTGAGGGCAATATGACGTTCGGCGAACGGCAGGCAGAGGGCGATCTCGTCCTGGGTCGGCGCCCGATTGCCCGGCGGACGCCAGTTCAGCACATAGGTCAGATAGGCGGCATCGCGCTCGATCCCGATCGCGGCCAGCATCCGGTCCATCAATTGACCGGTCTGGCCGGCAAAAGGCTCGCCGCGTTCGTCCTCATCGCGACCGGGGGCGTCGCCGATCACCATGACGCGCGCCGCTCGGTCGCCCCGGGCAAACAGTGTGTTGCGGGCCGTGCGCTTGAGAGCGCATCCGTCAAACTGGCTGATGGCCTCGTGCAGCGCGTCGAGTGAGTCGGCCCCCGCGGCGAGTGTCCGGGCAGAGGGTCCGCCGGACCCGGCGTCACCGAAACCGGCGGCGCGGGCCGCTTGAGGGGTCGCGGCGCGAACCGGCTCTGCAGGCGCGGTGCGGCGCCTGTCCGGAACCGGCTCAGAGCGAGGCGCTGGCGCCGTGGGCGCCACCGGTCGCGGTGCCATGATCGGCGCATCCATCTCGATCCCGGCATCCGCCCACCAGGCAATCAGCGCCTGCAGCGCTTTCTCGTCTTGTGGGGTAAGGGCGGGTCCGGAATCGGTCATGTTGACGTGCACGTTAACGTAATAGCTTTGATCCCGACGGCGGGACGCGCTAGATGGGTGTTTGATCCTAGGGTATGACCGAAGACCTGCAAGCCGAACACCGCATTGAACAGACGACGACCACGAAACGGGAAGGGTGCCAGCCAGATGACCGACGCCGCAATCGAACGCGAATCCATGGAATATGACGTCATCATCGTCGGAGGTGGCCCGGCGGGCCTGTCCGCCGCGATCCGCTTGAAGCAGATGGCTGCCGAGGCGGGGAGTGAGATTTCCATCGCCCTGCTTGAAAAGGGCGCCGAAGTCGGCGCGCACATCCTCTCCGGTGCTGTGGTCGATCCGAAGGCCATGAATGAGCTTTTCCCGAACTGGAAGGAGCTAGGCGCGCCACTGGAAGATGAGGTCAAGACCGACATTTTCGAAGTGCTTGGCGAAGCCGGCTCGATCAGCCTGCCGACCCTGCTTTTCCCGCCGCTGATGAGCAATCATGGCTGCTATATCGTCTCGCTGGCCAATGTCTGCCGCTGGCTGGCCGAGCAGGCTGAGGCGCTGGGTGTGGAAATCTATCCGGGTTTCCCGGCTGCCGACCTCATCGAGGAAGACGGTGCCATCAAGGGCGTTGTCACGGGTGATTTCGGCCTGGCGCGCGATGGCGGCCACAAGGATGGCTACCAGCCCGGTATGGAGCTGCGCGGCAAATACACACTGATCGGAGAAGGCGTGCGCGGGTCGCTGGCCAAGAAGCTGATCAGCCGCTTCAACCTGTCCGAGGGCAAGGAACCACAGAAATTCGGTATCGGCATCAAGGAACTCTGGCGCGTGAAACCGGAGAACCACAAGCCCGGCATGGTCAAGCACACCATGGGATGGCCGCTCGACGGCCAGACCGGCGGCGGGTCCTTCATGTACCATTTCGGCGATAATCTGGTGTCGGTCGGCTATGTCGTGCACCTGAATTACAAGAACCCCTATCTCTCGCCCTTCGAAGAGTTCCAGCGCCTGAAGACCCATCCTGTCATGGAGACGGTATTCGAGGGCGGAGAGCGCATGTCCTACGGCGCGCGCGCCATCACCGAGGGCGGCTACCAGTCCGTGCCCAAGTTGGCTTTCCCGGGGGGTGGTTTGATCGGTTGTTCGGCCGGTTTCGTGAACGTGCCGCGCATCAAGGGCAGCCACAATGCCATGAAGACCGGCATGCTCGCCGCGGAAAGCGTGTTCGCCGCGCTCGCCGACGGCCGTCAGCATGACGAGCTTGCCGATTACCAGACCGCCTATGAGTCTTCCTGGGTAGCCAAGGACCTCAAGCGGGTCCGCAATGTCAAACCGCTCTGGTCCAAGCTGGGCACTTTCTTCGGCGTCGCTTTCGGCGGGCTGGATATGTGGTGCACCACGATTTTCGGGGGCTGGTCGCCCTTCGGAACGCTGGGCCACGGCAAGACCGACGCGGAAAGCCTGGAGCCGGCGTCCAAACACAAGCCGATCACCTATCCCAAGCCCGATGGCGTTCTGACCTTTGATCGCCTGTCCTCGGTCTTCATCTCGAACACCAATCACGAGGAAGATCAGCCGATCCACCTCAAACTGTCCGATGCAGAACTGCAGAAATTGTCCGAGCTGGGCGAATTCGCCGGTCCGTCGACACGCTACTGCCCGGCCGGGGTCTATGAGTGGGTCGAGGATGAGACCAGCGGTGAGCAACGCTTCCAGATCAACGCGCAGAATTGCGTTCACTGCAAGACGTGCGACATCAAGGACCCCAATCAGAACATCAACTGGACGACACCGGAAGGTGGCGGCGGTCCGATGTACGCCAATATGTAGGCCCAACCGCCTCCGGCCCTTGCGCCGGACCGTCTGCAGGGCGAGCATGCGGGCATGAGTTCATCAGTCCGCATTCTCGCCCTCTGCCTGGCCGCAACGGCCGTGGCATCCTGCGCCAGCACGGCCGTGCCGCCCGAAGACGAGGAGGGCTCCGTCTACGGGGCCTTTCTTGCGGCGCGCTATGCCGGCATGAGCCGTGATGTTGACGGGGCCGCGACCCATTATGCGCGTGCCCTCGACCAGGCGCCGGGCAATGCGACCCTGGCGGATCGGGCCTTCATCACATCGCTGCTTTCCGGCCATACGGACCAGGCCGCCCGGCTGGCCCGGTCGACGGTCCAGGCCGGTGACCCCAGCCGTCTGGCCACACTCTATGTCGCCGCTGACCAGGTTTCGCAGCGCGATTACCGCGATGCCATTGCCAGCCTCAACGCGGCGCCGGATTACGGGCCCTTCAACACGCTGATGCGCGATCTCCTCATCCAGTGGGCGATGATGGGAGAGGGCGAGGCGGTCGCGGCCATGGATGCTGCCAACGAGACCCAGGCGCCCGGCTTTTTGTCCTCTCATCTGTGGCTGCACAAGGCGATGCTGGCTGACGTCGCCGGCGAGACCGAAGCCGCTGACGCCGCTTACCGGACCGCCGCCTATTCGGCGGTCTTCCCGCGTCTTGCGACCGAGATGTATGGCAATTTCCTCGAGCGTGAAGGGCGTCCGGATGAAGCCCGGACCCTCTACGAAACCATGCTGGAAGCCAATTCGGACGGACCCTTCGTCACGGATGCGCTGCGCCGCCTCGATGACGGGGCACGCCCGCGCCGACGCCTCGGCGTGCCGCAAATGGCGGGCCGGGCCCTCTTCGGTCCGGCATCGGATCTCGCCGAGCAGGCCGATATGGATCTGTCGGTGATCTATCTGCGCATGGTCCAGCGCCTGGACCCCGACTATGCCCCGACCCGCCTGGCGCTGGCCGGGACATTGAGCCGGATCAGCCTTCCGCAAGCCGCGCTGACGGAATATGCCGCGATTACGGACGAGCCTTTCCGTTTCACCGCCGAATTCCAGCGCATTCTCCTGCTGCAGGACATGCAGCGGACAGATGAGGCCAGCCTGCTCGCCCATCGTCTCTGGACCGAGGATGGCGGCGTCGAGACCAAGCTCCTGGTCGCTGATCTGATGCGGCTCAATGGCCGGTGCGGCGAGGCCATTCCGCTCTATGAAGAGATCATTGCGGACCCGGACGTCGCGTCCCATTGGCGGTATCACCACTATGCGGCGGCCTGCTATCTCGACGCGGATGACTGGACCTCGGCCGAGGGCCATTACCTGGCCGCGCTCGAACTTGCACCGCGTCAGCCCACCTTGCTCAATGATCTCGGCTATTTCTGGATCGACCGGGGCGAGCGCGTCGAGGAAGCCTTCGAGATGATCCAGCAGGCGGCAACGCTGGAACCGGAGAACGGCAATGTCATCGACAGCCTGGGCTGGGCGCATTACCGGCTCGGCCATTATGAGGCGGCAGTCGAGGCGCTGGAACGGGCGGCCGAGCTGAACCCCGGCAGCGCGACGGCCAATTATCATCTCGGTGATGCCTATTGGCAGGTCGGGCGCGAGCTCGAGGCCGGTTTCCAGTGGCGCCGCACGCTCGATCTCGATCCCCGTCCGGAGCAGCGCGAAGGCCTGGAATACCGGTTGACCCATGGCCGCCCCCCGATTGATGAACACCATGTGGCCGAGGACATGACGGGCGCGGCCGACGATATCGGCGACGCACCGTGACGCCGTCGACTATCACCGAACTGGCCCCCGCCAAGGTCAATCTGACACTGCGGGTCGGCGCCGCCCGGCCCGATGGCTATCACCCGCTCGACAGTCTCGTCGTCTTCGCGGACTGGGGTGATATGGTCGAGGTGAGACCGGGCCCCGGCCTGCTCCTGACCATGTCCGGAGAGGCGTCGCGTGCCCTGCCGCCGGACGGCAATAATCTGGTCCTCCAGGCGGCGCGTGCGCTGCAGGTTGCGGCGGGCATTGATGATGGCGCGATGATCCGTCTCGACAAGCAGATCCCGGTCGAGGCCGGGCTGGGCGGTGGCTCGGCCGATGCGGCCGCGACCTTGCGCGCACTGAATCGGCTCTGGGGGCTGGACTGGACCCTCGACCGCCTGGCTGAAATCGGTCTCACGCTGGGCGCCGACGTGCCGGCCTGCCTCTATGCCCGTCCCTTGCGGATGCGCGGGATTGGCGAGTGGATCGATATCCTGCCGGCCTTCGACGCATTCGATGCGGTGATTCTCAATCCGGGCGTCGCGGTACCGACCGGGCCGATCTTCAAGGCCTTCGATGCCGCAGACCCGGCGCCGCTGGCCGAGGCGGATCCAATGGGCGAGGACCGCCTGGCCTGGCTGCGTGGCGAGCGCAATGATCTGGAAGCGTCGGCCGTGGCGCGTCATCCGGAGATTGCCGGCACGCTCGACTGGCTGCGGGGACAGGCCGGCGTCGCGCTTGCCCGCATGTCCGGCTCCGGAGCGAGCTGTTTCGCCCTGTGTGCCGATCGGGCTTCGGCCGAACGGGTCGCGGACGCCTATGACGGTTTCGCCCGCGCCGTGTGCCTGACCGGAGCGGTGCGGTGAGTGCGCTGGCATGGCCGCTGGTCGCGGCTTTCATTCTCGCCTGGAGCGTGGCCGGTCTCATCTGGCGGGCCCGCATCCTCGACCATCCCAATCAGCGCTCCAATCACGTCCAGCCGACGCCGCGTGGCGGCGGGCTGGGTATTGTCGTCGGCTTTGTCGGCGCGCTCATCTTCATCCCGGTCATGGCCCCGTCGGACGGCGCGGCGCTTGTTGCGCTGGCCCTTTGCACAGCGATGGCGGCGGTGCTGGGCTTTGTCGATGATGTGGTGACGCTGAATGAACGACCGAAATTCGCCCTGCTGAGCCTGATCAGCCTGGCCCTGGCCGGCATGACCGGTCCGGTCACTGATCTCGGCTTCGCCTTGCCCTGGATGATCGGCTGGCTGGGCTCGGCCCTGTTCGTTTTCACGCTCGCAAACACGGTCAATTTCATGGATGGGTCGGACGGTCTGATGGCGGCCAGCCTGATCCCGCCGGCCCTGGTCCTGGCGGTTCTGGGCGAGGGGCCCTTCATGCTGGCGGCGCTGGCATTGGCGGCGGCGCTCGCCGGATTCGCGGTCTGGAATGCGCCCCTCCTGTCAGCACGCGGGCGCTTGTTCAGTGGCGATGTCGGATCGCTGGGGGCGGCGGTGATCCTGGCCGGTCTGGCACTCGTCTGGGCTTCACGCGCGCCGTCGGGCTCGGTCTGGCTGGTGCCGCTCCTGGTCCTGCCGCTTCTGGGCGATGTCCTCCTGACCATGGCCGCGCGGGTCAAGGCCGGGCGGTCACCCTTCGTCGCGCACCGGGCGCATGCCTATCAATTGCTCATCGCCATGGGCATGAGCCATGGCCGGGTGGCCATGATCTGGGGCGGGATGAGTATCGCTTGCGGTGTGCTGGCGCTGATCGCAAACGCCCTGTCACCGATAGCCGGACTGCCGGTCTTCCTGCTGGCCGTCACAGGCTTCACCGTCCTGCATCAGATGTGTCGCCGCAAGGCGCGCGCTGCCGGCCTTGATACCTGGCAATAGGCCGACGGTCAGTAGGCGCGTTCGACCACGAAGTCGGCGAGATCTTCCAGCGCGACCCGCCATTTATTGGCCGGGAAGATGGACAGGGCTTCGCGGGCCCGTCGGGCATGGGCGCGGGCCTGGTTGACCGTGGCGTCGAGCGCGCCATGCGATTTGATCAGGCGGATGGCGGTGTCGAAATCGCCGTCGCCCTGTTCGCCGCGCGCAATCACGCGGTCCCAGTACTCGGTCTCGCTGTCGGACGCCGCTGCGATTGCCAGTGCCACGGGCAGGGTGACCTTGCCTTCGCGGAAATCATCGCCGGTGGATTTGCCCAGCTTGGCCGAGGCGCCGTCATAGTCCAGCGCATCATCGACCAGCTGGAAGGCCAGGCCGAGTTCACGTCCATAGGTTTCCAGCGCGGCTTCCTCGCGGGCATCGCGGCCAGCAACAATACCGGAGACTTGCGCCGCTGCGGCAAAGAGGGCCGCCGTCTTGGCGTCAATGATCTGCATATAGGTGTCGACCGAAACGCCGACATCCTTGACCGCGGAGAGCTGCCGCACTTCGCCCTCGGCAATCGTCGATGCCGCATCGGACAAGACGCCGAGCGCCTTCATCGATCCGGCTTCGACCATCAGGGAGAAGGAGCGTGCGAAGAGGAAGTCGCCGACCAGGACGGAGGAGGCATTGCCCCAGACCAGATTGGCGGCGACCTTGCCGCGGCGCATGCCGCTCTCATCGACGACATCATCGTGCAGCAGTGTGGCGGTGTGGATGAATTCCACCGCCGCTGCGAGCTTGAGCGGCGCGATATCGCTGTAGCCCAGCATGTTGGCAGCGGCGACCGTGATCATCGGGCGGACGCGTTTGCCGCCGGCTTCGATCAGATAGCGGGCCAGTTCGGGGATCAGCTCGACATGACTGTCCAGCCGCTCGAGGATGAGGGCGTCGACATTGCGCATGTCGTCATAGGCCAGAACCGCCAGCGCTTCCGCTGCATTCGGTATATCCGCGGTCTTGGCCGCGGCTGCCGATTTGACACTCACCATGCTGTCCACGCCAGCTGTCCTCTTGATGCAGGCTCAATTGCTTCCGACAATAGAAATCGACGGACCGCCCGGCAAGCACAAGGGGCGGTGACGAAACAGCACAGGTCAGACCCCTTGTCCTGTGTCGGCCCAAAAAGCCGCAAAGCGGCGCGGAGGTATGCCCACGTGAAGGAAGTCCTGCGGACCAATGACCCGGTCAAACTCTCTTATGCCCAGTCCATCCTGCGCGATGAGGGGATTGAACCCATCGTGCTCGATCAGGGCATGTCCTCCATGTATGGCGGCGGTCTGCCATTCATCAAGACACGCATCATGGTGATCGACGAGGACGCGCACATGGCGTTGAGCTTGCTGGCCGAGCTGCAGGAAGAGGACCGGCCGTGACGTCAGGCGCAACACCGGACGTGCCGACCACACTGGATCGATTGCTCGATGGCCGCGTCGTCCTCCGTCAGGGCAAGGACGGTTACCGGGCCGGTATGGATGCCGGCCTGCTGGCCGCCGCGCTGGATGCCCGCGAGGGCGAGACCCTCGCCGAGTTTGGCTGCGGCGCTGGCGCAGCGCTGATGTGCGCGGCCTGGAGGCTGACCGGGGCGAGCTTTGTCGGCGTCGAACGCGATCCCGAAGCGGCGGCCCTGGCGGCCGAGAATGCCTCGGCAAACGGGATGGGGGCGCGTGTTCAGACCCAGAATGCCGATATCATGCAATTGGGCACCTCGCTGAAAGTCGACCAGGTCTTCTTCAACCCGCCCTTCTTCGACGATCCCAAGGCCCTGCGGGCGCCGAAGGACGAAAAGCGCGCCGCCTGGCTGACCGGCGACGTGCCCTTTGCCGACTGGGTGCGTTGCGCCGCCCGGGCGCTGAAGGCCAAGGGGCGGCTGACCCTGATCCACCGCTCCGACCGTCTGGCCGATATCCTGAACGCGCTGGAGCGGTCCTTCGGCTCCGTGGTGATCAAGCCGGTCTATCCGAGAGCCGACGAGCCGGCCAAGCGTGTCATCGTCCAGGCGACCATTGGCGGCAAGGCCCCGCTGGTCCTGCTTGCCCCGCTTTTCCTGCATGAGGGCGAGGGGCATTCGCCCGAGGCCGACGCCATCCTGCGGGGTCGGGCCGTATTGGAGATGCAATCATGACCGTGACGATCATCCTCGTTGTCCTCGCCATGGTCCTGCTCGTCGTCCTCGGCGCGCGTGGGCGCAAGCAGCGGGACAATGCAGCCGAGGCGGCGCGGCGGGCAGTGGAGGCCCGGCTGGAGCCGCGTGACGAGGATGCTGCGTCGCACAAAGACGAGGACTCGCGCGCTTGATCCGTCGGGCTGACTTGCCTAGTGTCCGCGCGATTTCTTCATCTCGATTTTTCCAGCGGGAATTGATGCCATGGCCGCCGCGAAAGCGCCCTCCTTCCAGGAGCTGATCCTCCGTCTGCAGACCTATTGGGCGGGGAAGGGCTGCGCCATTCTCCAGCCCTATGATGTCGAGGTCGGCGCCGGGACGCTGCACCCGGCGACCACGCTGCGCTCGCTCGGCCCGCGCCCCTGGAAGGCGGCCTATGTCCAGCCCTCGCGCCGTCCCGGCGATGGCCGCTATGGCGAGAATCCGAACCGGCTGCAGCACTACTACCAGTTCCAGGTCCTCCTCAAACCCTGCCCGGCCGACCTGCAGGACCTCTATCTCGGCTCGCTCGACGCCATCGGCATCGACCGCGACCTGCATGATGTCCGCTTCGTGGAAGATGACTGGGAGAACCCGACGGTTGGCGCCTGGGGTCTGGGATGGGAAGTCTGGTGTGACGGCATGGAAGTCAGTCAGTTCACCTATTTCCAGCAGGTCGGCGGACATGATTGCGCCCCCGTCTCGGGCGAGTTGACCTACGGGCTGGAGCGTCTGGCGATGTATGTGCTTGGCGTCGATCACGTGATGGACATGCCCTATAACGATCCGTCGGCGCCCATCCCGCTCAGTTATGGTGACGTT
>NZ_CAJQOO010000139.1 GCF_905480005.1 uncultured Maricaulis sp. | reverse complement strand
GACCGGACACAAGGCCTTCGAGGCCAAGGTGGAAGGCCAGTTCGACCAGCGCCTCTTTCCGGCCGAGGAGCCTCTGGTCCTCAAGATCGGTGCCCGCGTCATGCTGACCCGCAACGACCCGCAGGGCCGCTGGGTCAATGGCACGCTGGGGCAGGTGGAAGGCTTTGACGAGAAAGCGGTTCGGGTGCGCATTGGCGAGACGGTCCACGCCGTCGAAGCCCAGAAATGGGAGCGCAACGCCTATGCCTTCGATCCGGAAAAACAGGCCCTGACCAAGACCACCGCCGGTGCCTTCACCCAATTCCCGCTGCGCCTTGCCTGGGCGATGACCATCCACAAGGCCCAGGGCCTGACCCTCGACAAGGTCTATCTCGACCTCGCCCGCCGCCTCTTCGCGCACGGCCAGGCCTATGTCGCCCTGTCGCGGGCACGGTCGCTGGAAGGCCTGGAGCTCTCACGTCCACTGACGCCAGGTGACGTCATCTCCGATCCGCGGATCTTTGATGTCACGGCGTTTTGCGACCCGGCGCCGGCGAGCGTGAGTGCGTAAAACACTCGAGAACCTTCCTTCTCCCCTGGGAGAAGGTGGCCCTCAGGGCCGGATGAGGGGGAATTCGTTGGCATTCGCGGGGATTTACCCCTCACCCTGACCCTCTCCCCAGGGAGAGGGAACCCGGCAATCAATCCTCAAACAGCGCCGTCGACAAATACCGTTCGGCGAAGCTCGCCAGGATCACCACAATCGTCTTGCCGGCCATGTCATCGCGCTTGGCGACTTCCAGGGCCGCTTTGAGAGCCGCGCCGGAGGAGATGCCGCCCGGCACGCCTTCCAGTTTGGCGGCTTCACGCGCCATCGCGAAGGCATCCTCATTGGAGACAGTGACGACTTCATCGATCAGGTCGGTGTCGAGAATGTCCGGCACGAAGCCGGCGCCAATGCCCTGGATCTTGTGCGGGCCGGGCGCGCCGCCGGACAGGATCGGGCTGTCGGTCGGCTCGACGGCGACGACGTGGAAGCCGGGCTTCTTCTCTTTCAGCACCGAGGCGCAGCCGGTCAGCGTGCCGCCTGTGCCAACACCCGAAATCAGGACATCGGCCTCGCCGGCGGTATCGTTCCAGATTTCCAGCGCGGTGGTCTTGCGGTGGATTTCCGGATTGGCGGGATTGGCAAATTGGCTCGGCATCACGGCGCCGGGCGTGGCGTCGATGATGTCCTGGGCGCGTGCGATCGCGCCCTTCATCCCCTTGGCGGCCTCCGTCAGGACGAGTTCGGCACCGAGATGGGTGAGGAGTTTGCGGCGCTCGATCGACATGCTTTCCGGCATGGTCAGGATCAGGCGGTGCCCGCGGGCCGCCGCAACGAAAGCCAGCCCGATCCCGGTATTGCCGGAGGTTGGCTCGACCATGACGGCGCCTTCGCCCAGCTTGCCGGCGGCCTCCAGCGCGTCGATCATGGCCACGCCAATCCGGTCCTTCACCGAAGCGAGCGGGTTGAAGAATTCCAGCTTGGCCAGGATGCGGGCCTTGGCGCCATGCGCGTCGGCGAGCTTTTTCAGCTCGACCAGCGGGGTATTGCCGACAGTGTCGGCGATGGAAGCGTAGATGCGGCCGCGGCCGGGTGCGTCGGTCATGTCAGATCTCCGTTTGCGGGCACTGTAGGTATCCAGCGTGCGTGCGCCAGTGACGAAAGCGTCAGGCGGGGCCTACTTCGTCCCGGTCGAGCCAAAGCCACCGGCACCGCGTGTCGTCTCGTCCAGCGTGTCGGCGACTTCCCAGACGGCTTGTGTGACCGGGGCAATGATCATCTGGGCGATGCGGTCGCCGCGATTGACGACGAAATTGGCCTTGCCGTGATTGATCAGATTGACCCGGATCTCGCCGCGATAATCGGCGTCCACCGTGCCCGGCGTATTGACGCAGGAAAGCCCGTGCTTGGCCGCAAGGCCCGAGCGTGGCCGGACCTGTGCTTCATATCCCGCGGGAAGGGCAATCGCGATCCCGACCGGGATCAGCCGCCATTCGCCGGGCGGGATGGAGACCGGCGCGCCGGCAGGCACGGCAGCGCGCAAATCCATGCCGGCGGACTGGGGCGTTTCGTAAGCCGGCAGCGCCAGGCCCTCATAGTGATCGAGCGGTTTGATCTTCACGGGCACGGTCGACATGTCGGCATCCTGATTGGCAAGTGATGGAGCGCATCAAAGCCAAGCCCGCCTGATTTGGCCAGAGGTTAGAGCGCCGAGGCGATCCGGGAGGCTAGCAGTTCGGCGATTCTCGACTTTTCGGCCCGCTCCCAGGCGTCACTGCCGGTCTCGGTGACCAGGAGGACTGCATTCTCGGCCCCGCCCATCACATCCCCGGACACGTCGTTGGCGACAATCCAGTCGCAGCCCTTGCGGGTTCGCTTGGCAATGGCCAGCGCTTCGACGTCATGCGTCTCGGCGGCAAAGCCGATGACCAGGTCCGGGCGGCCCTCGTCCATTTGCGAGATCGTTTTGAGAATGTCCGGGTTCTCGACCAGGGGCAGGCTGGAGAAGCTGGCCTTGTCCAGCTTGAGCTTGCGGTCGGCGGGCTCGGCCGGGCGCCAGTCGGCGACGGCGGCGACGGCAATGAAGATATCGGCCGGCAAGGCGCGCTCGACGGCCGCCAACATGTCACGGGCGGTCTCGACATGAACCGTGTTGACGTTGTCCGGGTCATCCAGCGCGGTCGGCCCGGCGACCAGCGTCACCCGCGCGCCCAGTGCGGCGCAAGCGGACGCAATGGCATAGCCCTGCTTGCCGGAAGAGTGATTGGAGATGAAGCGGACCGGATCGATCGGTTCACGCGTCGGTCCGGCCGTGATCAGGACGTGGCGCCCCGCTAGCGTATCAGGCATTCAGAAGGCTCTCGACAGCATCGGCGATCGCGTCCGGTTCAGCCAGACGCCCCGGTCCGAATTCACCGCAGGCCATGTCGCCCTCGTCCGGCCCAACGAAGTGAACGCCATCGCCCTTCAGCGTCGCCAGATTGCGCTGGGTCGCCTTGTGGTCCCACATGCGCACATTCATCGCCGGAGCCATCAGGACCGGCTTGTCGGTTGCCAGGAGCGTCGTCGAGGCGAGATCATTGGCCAGGCCATTGGCGGCCTTGGCCATCAGATCGGCGGTGGCCGGCGCGACCACGACGAGATCGGCCGAGCGCGAGAGCTCGATATGACCCATCTCGGCTTCGTCGGTGAGGTTGAACAGCTCGCCATAGACCTTGTCGCCGGACAGGGCGGAGACAGACAGCGGCGTGACGAATTCACTGCCGGCACGGGTCAGGATGCAGCGGCTGGCGATGCCGCGCTTCTTCAGCGTCCGGATCAGTTCCAGCGCCTTGTAGGCAGCAATACCGCCGCCAATGATCAGGAGTATGGACTTGTCGGCCACGTGTCGTCTCCGCTGATGGTCCCGTACAGGTAAACCGTCAGCGGGGATTTCCCAAGGGTTTCAGGGGGTGAGGATCAGTTCAGTCGGAGAAATGGGGGCAGATAGGATTTTTGGGCAGGTTAGGTGCCTCTGTCGCGACGGAATTTGGTGCCTATCCGAGTTTCTCATGCGACACAATCAATGCGAGTGTAAGGCGTCAAGGTATGGATTGGGGACTGAGAAATAAGTACCCGTCCCCGCTTATTTCCGAAATTTTGAATTTACCGCGTGGGAAATAGACTATGAATCCCTTGCCGCTCTGTAACCTGACTGTTTGCGCCACCCTTTCGGTCGTATTGACGGCTTGTGGGAGCCAATCATCAAATTGCCCTGCGTCCGAGGATTTTTCATCGTTCGCTCGCACAAGGTTGGACAATTGTTTGCGGGGGCGAGGGCAGTGTTACCCTGATGTTGCAGTACTTCTGGATAATTTGGAACCTGTACAGGGCCTTCGTGAAAGGAGGGAATGCGCCACTAATGTTGAGTTGGTGGATGAAGTGGAGGCGGAATTTGGTTACACGGCGATTTTTCGTTGTGCGGTTGGGGTTTTGACTGGAGAGTATCGTGTTTTTGTTTCGTTGACTCCACGCAATGATGGCTATTGTTATCGTGTAACAAGCAATTACTTCAGAACGCATCTAGATTACCCAATAGGATCTGTCACTAGGGGAGTGGTTGAGGGTTAACCTGTGGAAAATGGGGACACGCAACATTCTCGAGACGCTGAAAAAGCGGAGCAGCCACAGTTAGCGCCCTTCAATGCCCTCCACGCGCCACCGGCGCAAACTCCCCCATAGACCGCTTGCCGAGAAACCGCCGTATCCGCTTCTTCAGGTCAAGGGCCCGCCGGGCCGCTTCGCGGTTCCACCCTTGAGTTGAAGAAGCGGATACGGCCTGCTGGCTGACAAGCGCTCTATGGATCGCCCTGCGCGAGGGCGCCGACGGCGACGCTGAATTCCAGCCAGTCAGAGCCGTCCCGAGCCTCAGCTCAGTCGACCAGGTGCCGGATCTTGTGGACGTCGGAGGTGAGCGCGGCGCGCTTGTCCATGATGTGGCGGTAGAAGGCGCCCATGGAGAGCTCGACATCATAGTGCGTTATGCGGGACATCGCGGTGATGTCATCGGTCTTGAAACGGCGACGATTGGCCATGGCGAGCTCGACGATGCGCGCGAACATGTTGGAATAGGCCGCCGTATAGACATGCGAGGGGAATTCCAGCTTGGCATGGCGTTCGCCCATGCTTTCGGTTGCTTCATAATAATGCTCG
>NZ_CAJQOO010000138.1 GCF_905480005.1 uncultured Maricaulis sp. | reverse complement strand
CCCGTCCCTACTGCCAATACCAGACAGGGCGGTGACGACAAGCCTCGTCCCCCCAGGGGTGGTTCTCCGGTGATGCGCGAGTAATGGTGCCGCTAGAGTGAATTGAACACTCGACCTCTCCCTTACCAAGGGAACGCTCTACCCCTGAGCTATAGCGGCGCCGGGTCGCCTTTCGGCGAGCGAGAGCCGGGCATATAGCTCAAGCCCGCCGCCACGCCAAGAGTGTCTTGACGTGATGTGCAGCGTTCGACATGACCAATTGCATGAACACGCCCACCGATCCCCCCGCCAAGCCGCCACGTCAGAAACGCGTACAAGCCGCGCCAAACAGCCGGGAAGCGCGCCTGGCCGAGGCCCTGCGCGCCAATCTGCGTCGACGCAAGGCCGCAGCCCGCAAGCCGGATGACGTGCCGGTGGAAAATGACAGTGCGGCTGCACAAAACGCCTCAGAAAAGCCCACCGACCCGTCATAATGCCGCCCGGATCGGGCTCTGGGATGGCGGTCTGTTCAAGTCATGCCAAGCGCATCAGGGTTTTAAGGAGTTCTCATGGACCGGATTGTCATCCAGGGCGGCGCGCGCCTTGAAGGTCGAATCGATATCAGCGGGGCCAAGAACTCGGCACTCAAACTGATGGCTGCCGCATTGCTGACGGATGAGCCGCTCGTCCTCACCCGGATGCCGCGCCTCGCCGACAGCCGCTTCCTGGGTCATTTGCTGGCAGAACTGGGGGTCGAGGTCAGCGATTCGGAACCCGCCCGGCTGCGCCTGCACGCTGCCGAGATCAGCGATACGTTCGCGCCCTATGACCTGGTGCGGAAAATGCGCGCCAGCTTCAACGTCCTCGGGCCGCTGCTTGCCCGTGAGGGTCATGCCCGTGTCTCCTTGCCGGGCGGCTGTGCCATCGGCGCGCGCCCGGTGGATCTGCACCTCAAGGCGCTCAAGGCGCTGGGGGCAGAGATCGATATTGCCGAGGGCTATGTCACGGCCAAGGCCCCGACAGGGGGGCTGGTCGGTGGCGAGATCGATTTGCCCTTCGCCTCGGTCGGCGCGACCGAACATGCCATGCTGGCCGCCTCCCTGGCGCGAGGCGAGAGCGTGATCGAAAATGCCGCGCGCGAGCCCGAGATCGTCGATCTCGCGGATTGCCTGAGCGCCATGGGCGCCACCATTGAAGGCGCGGGGACCTCGACTATTCGCATCCAGGGCCAGTCCCGTCTGTCCGGCGTGACCCACAAGGTCGTGGCTGACCGGATCGAGACCGCGACCTACGCCCTGGCCGTCGCCGCGGCGGGCGGAGACACGGTGCTGGAGGGCGCTGTTCTGGCCCACAACAAGTCTTTGTGGTCGTCCATGAGCGAGGCCGGCGTAACGATCGAGGCCGTTGCCGATGGTGTCCGCGTGGCCCGCAATGGCCGTCGTCTGGACAGTGTCGATATCGAGACCCAGCCCTTCCCGGGTTTTCCCACTGACGCCCAGGCGCAATTCATGGCGGTGATGGCATTGGCCAACGGGTCTTCGGTGATCCGAGAGACGATTTTCGAGAACCGGTTCATGCATGCCCCCGAACTCGCGCGCCTTGGCGCCGATATCACGGTGCATGGCAATGAGGCGGTTGTGCGCGGTGTCGACCGCCTGCGGGGTGCGCCGGTGATGGCGACGGATCTGCGCGCCTCGGTCAGCCTGGTTATCGCCGGTCTTGCCGCCGAGGGCGAAACCGTGGTCAACCGGGTCTATCATCTCGATCGGGGCTTCGAGCGGCTCGAGGCCAAGTTGTCAGGCTGTGGCGCCCGCATTGAACGCCTGCCCGACGGGGACTGAAAACAGGACGTCATATGATGGTTTCTCCCTTGCGACTGACCGCGCTGGACGAGCAGGACTTGCAGGCGGTTTCAACCGCGCTCCAGGATGCCGTCGCCCTGTTGGGGGATTTCGCCTATTCACGCCGCGAGCGCGCCTTCACCATGGCCTTCAACCGCTTCTGCTGGGAATCCGGGCGACGTGACCGGCGGGTGCGCTGTGGTGTCCAGATCGGTCAGGTCACCGCCGCACGCTCGGCCAATATCCGACAGGGTGCCGAGGATGCGGTGGTCAATCTGCTCTCGCTGCGCTTCGAAACGGGCGAAATGCCGTCCGGACAGGTGATTTGCACATTTTCCGGTGGCGGTGAGCTGCGCCTTGATGTCGAATGCCTGGATGTGGTCATGGTTGACCTGTCTCGCCCCTGGCGGGCATCAGCCCGGCCGGAACATGCCCTCGACGCAGATGTCGATGCGGCGGATGGAGAGACACCCGATTCATGAGCCAGTCCGGAGACAGGATTGTCAGTATTGACCTCGATGGCGCCAGCATGGGGCCGGGTGACGTCAATGCCGATCACGAGCGCCGCGTCGCGATCGCGGACCTGCTCGAAGGCAATCGCTTTCGGCCCGATGGCGACGCGGATGGTCCCTTTGCACTGCGGCTGGCGATCGAGCACGACCGGCTGGTCTTCGATGTGCGCCAGGAGGACAACACACCTGTGCATGGCTTCGTTTTCGCGCTGGGGCCGCTGCGCCGGATCATCAAGGATTATTTCCTGATCTGCGAGAACTATTACGAGGCCGTTCGCGATGCGCCGCTGGAACGGATCGAGGCGATCGATATGGCCCGGCGTGGCGTGCACAATGAAGGCTCGACCCTGTTGCGCGAACGCCTGACCGGCAAGATCGAAGTTGATTTCGACACTGCGCGCCGCCTGTTCACCCTGATCTGCGCCCTGCATCGGCGGGCCGCGTCATGAGCCTGCCATCTGTGCTCTTTGTCTGTGGCCGCAATGCGATCCGCTCGCCGATGGGCGAAGCGCTCTGGCGCCTGCGTTTCGGGAATGAGGCCACGGCACGCTCCTGCGGTGTCATTCCGGCGGCTTTCGTCGACCCTTTCATGGTCGCGGTCATGCTGGAGAAGAAGGTCGACCTGGAAGACTTCTCGCCCATCGCGCTCAATGGAGTCGGGGAGCCTCCGGCCGACATAATTGTCTCGCTGTCCACCGCGGCCGACCGCATGGCCAAGGAGTATGCTGCGCGGACCGGGGCGGAGTTCCAGGCCTGGCCAATTCCGGATCCCAGCGAGACGGGCGGCAATCGCGACATGAAGATTGCGGCCTATCGCGAAACCCGTGACGCCATCGCGGCGCAGGTTGCGCAGTGGGAACCCACCCCAAAAAGCGCCTGACGTCTCGACTTTTGCCGGTGAGAGGGAGTATACAGCGCGCTCCGGTGCGCCGCTCGCTCGGCGAGTCGGACGTTACACCCCAATTTTTGTGCCCACACAGGGCCGGAAACGAGGAGCCGCATGGCGAAAGAAGAGTTGTTGGAGTTCCCGGGCGAAGTCACGGAACTGCTTCCGAATGCGACCTTCCGGGTCAAACTCGAAAATGAACATGAAATCATTGCCCACACGGCGGGCAAGATGCGCAAGAACCGTATCCGCGTTCTCGCCGGCGACAAAGTGCTGGTCGAGATGACGCCCTATGATCTGACCAAGGGCCGGATCACCTATCGCTTCAAGTAAGCATGAGGGCCGGCGTGGTGACGCGATGACGCTTGCCGACACGGCACACCCCCGCCCGCGCCTGATCCTGGCCAGCGCCTCGCCCCGACGCTTCGATTTATTGAGCGGGGCGGGCCTGACCCCTGACGCGGTCGAACCCACTCATATCGATGAGCACGAGATACCCGGCGAGCTGCCCGGGCCTCTCGCCTTGCGCCTTGCGCAGGAAAAAGCCATGGCCCATCCCGGCGCCGCGGATGCCTTTGTGCTGGCGGCCGACACGGTGGTCGGCGTCGGTCGGCGGGTTCTGCCCAAGACCGAGGACGAAGCCGAGGCCCGGCGCTGCCTGGACCTGCTGTCGGGGCGCAATCACCGGGTCTTCACCGGGATTGCCGCGCGTGCCCCGGATGGTCGTTTTGCGGCCCGGGTCGTGGAGACACGGGTCAAGTTCAAGCGCTTGTCCGAGCCTGAAATCGCCGCCTATCTCGCCTCCGGCGAATGGCAGGGCAAGGCGGGTGGTTATGCCATTCAGGGCCGGGCCGGCTGTTTTGTCATCAATCTGATCGGCTCCTTCACCGGTGTCGTGGGGCTGCCGCTTTACGAGACCGCCAATATGCTGACCGGGCTGGGCTATCCAACGACCGCGCGCATGGGCGAGGCAGAGACGTCATGAATCGTCAGATCCTGATCGAGGAAAATATCGGCGAAACCCGCGCCGCGGTGGCCGAGAATGGGCGCATTGTCGAGCTTCATCTCGAACGCTGGTCGGAAGCCGGGCGGCGGGCCATTGAGGGCGAGGTCTTTCGTGGTCGCGTCAAGCGTGTCGAGCCGGCCCTCAATGCCGCCTTTGTCGATCTGGGTGTCGGCGAGGAGGGCTTCCTGCCCTTTGGCAAGTCCGGGCGTCCCAAGGGTCTGCACGAGGGCGCGGCCATCGGAGTTCGCGTGGCCCGCGAAGCCTATGCCGAGAAGGGGCCGAATCTGGGTCTCGTCGAGGTCGAGCCGGGCGATGCGCCCGATTGTCTCGAACCGGCGGACATCATCGCCCAGCGACTGGTCCGTGTCTTTGGCGATGCCGAGGCCATCTGGGCCGATGAGACCGATCATGATCTCGCCGCAGCCTTCGATGACGCACTCCTGCCGCTTGTGGCGATTCCGGGCGGTGGCTCGCTCTATATCGAGACCACGCGTGCGATGACGACGTTCGACGTGGATGCCGATGGCCGCAAGGGCCAGGGCAATGCGGCCCAGCTTGCCGTTCAGCTCAATAATTCCGCCGCCAAGGAAGCGGCCCGCCAGGCGCGTATGCGCGGGATTGGCGGCATGCTGGCGATCGATTTCGTGCACATGCGTGGCCAGCCGGATCGCAAGGCGGTCGAGCAGACCCTGCGCGGTGCCTTCCGGCGTGACCGGGCCAAGGTCGATGTCGCCCCGC
This sequence comes from uncultured Maricaulis sp., assembly GCF_905480005.1. Classification (GTDB taxonomy): domain Bacteria; phylum Pseudomonadota; class Alphaproteobacteria; order Caulobacterales; family Maricaulaceae; genus Maricaulis. Next base: position 2,138 of record NZ_CAJQOO010000138.1, on the reverse strand, counting down.
TCTCGCAATTCTGCATTGGTGAAGTGGCCCGCCAGCGTCGTGGACGCACCCTGTCCGAGGTCATGCTGGAGGCCGATGGCCGTCTCACGGTCGAGACCGCCGCTCTGGCGGCCTTGCGCCGTCTGGAAGGCGAGGCGCGGCATGACCGGGCCCGCAAGCTGTCCCTGGCCGTACCGGGTGAGGTCTTTGCCTGGCTCGACGGCGATGCCATCGCCTGGCGTGCGGCTCTGACCGACCGCATCGGTCCGCGCTTCGAACTGGCGGAACAGACCGATCTTGACCGGCATGAGTGCCGCGTCGGCCGCGCGTGACCCCGGCCCAGACCCCGGCCCAGACCCAGACCCTGTCCATCCGCTCCCGCAAAGGAGACACATGATGAAATGTCCGATTTGCCGCCAGCCGGCCGACCCCGAGTTCAAACCCTTCTGTTCCAAGCGTTGCGCTGATGTCGACCTGGGCAAATGGGTGAGTGGTTCCTATGCCATTCCCGGCGAGCCCGCCGACGTCGCCGAAGACAATCCGGCCAGCGAAGAAGATCAGTAGGGGCACGCGCGGGCGCCATGTTGCGACGATGACTGCCACCGGTTGTGAATTTGCTGAAAAGGGCCATGGACACGCATCCGTGCCCGACCTATAAACCGCGCTCTCGATTGGCTGCCGAGGCAGCTGTTCGACACGGTGCCCGGGTAGCTCAGGGGTAGAGCAGCGGATTGAAAATCCGCGTGTCGGTGGTTCAATTCCGCCCCCGGGCACCATTTATTTCTCAGCCAACATTTTCCCGTCTATTGCTTTCGACCGGTGCAAGGCTTCGCCGCGTGTGGGCGTCCCCGCGACAGGCCCGCCCTTCCGGAGCCGTGGCGGTCCGGTTTCCCACCTGCAGGGATCAAGCTATGAGTGCTCACTCTCGAAACACGCGTGGCGGGTCCGATGACATGACGACACAAACCCCGGTCATACGCCCTGCCCAGGCAGCGGATGCTGCCGGGCTGGCGGCCTGTTTTGAGGCGGCCTATGCCCGGTATGCGGCGCAGATCCCTGACTTGCCAGCGGTATCGGAGGGGTGTGCGGAGGATATTCGCGACAACCAGGTCTGGGTCGCCTTGCTGGGCGGCGAGATTATCGCGGGTCTTGTTCTTGTTGCCGGCGATGAATTCATGAAGCTGGCTAATCTGGCGGTTTGTCCTGACCATTGCGGCAAGGGGCTTGGACGCGAATTGATGCGGATTTCGGAGGGCGCAGCCAGCAAGCAGGGGTTTGCGGAAATGCGTCTCAACACCCATGTGAAAATGCCTGAGAATGTCCGGCTCTATCAGCATTTGGGCTGGGTCGTGCTGTCCCGCAGCGGCAATACTGTTTGCATGAGAAAAGGCCTTCCGGGGAGGTGATGGCGGGAGGTCTTCCTCATGAAAACGCCCGGCCACCAATCGGCCGGGCGCTGTTGCATTCATCTGTCGGGCGTGACTGATCACACCAATTCTTTCAGCGCCTCCGCACTGAAATCTTCCAGCTCGTCGAAACGGCCATCGCGGACCTTGGCCGCCCATTCCGGATCCGAGATGAGGGCGCGGCCGACGGCGACGAGGTCAAACTCGTTGCGTTCCAGGCGTTCGATCAGCCCGTCCAGCGAAGCGGCGGGAGAATTCTCGCCCATGAAAGCGCCGATGAAGTCGGAATTCAGACCGACCGAGCCGACCGTGATGGCGGGCTTGCCGGTGAGTTTCTGGGTCCAGCCGGCGAGGTTGAGGTCCGAGCCCTCGAATTCCGGGATCCAGAAACGGCGCGTGGAAGCGTGGAAGATGTCGACACCGGCATCCGACAACGGGCCGAGGAATTCGCCCAGCGTATCCGGCGTGTCTGCAAGGCGGGCATTATAGTCCTGCTGTTTCCACTGCGAATAGCGCAGGATGAGGGGCAGGTCGGCGGGGATTTCCGCGCGCACGGCCTTGACGATTTCCTGGACGATGGTGGTGCGCTCGACCAGCCCGCCGCCGAAACGATCATCGCGCTGATTCATGCCGTCCCAGAAAAACTGATCGAGCAGATAGCCATGGGCGCCGTGCAGCTCGATGGCGTCAAAGCCGATTTCGGCGGCCGCCTTGGCGGCCTTGGCGAAGGCCGCGATCGTATCGGCGATATCC
>NZ_CAJQOO010000137.1 GCF_905480005.1 uncultured Maricaulis sp. | reverse complement strand
GCGTCGCGGGCAGCGGCCGGGTCCAGCGTGTTTATCCGGTCCCAGCTGGCCGCCTGATTACGAAACCATGTCCCCTGCCGTTTGGCGTAGCGGCGACTATCACGCTTGGCGAGACTGACAGCGTCGTCGAGGGTTGTTTCACCGCGCAAATGCGACATGAGTTGCGGCACGCCCAAGGCCTTGCTGGCGGGCAGGTCCGGATCCAGGCTTCGCGCGGCAAAGGCTGCGACCTCGTCCAGCGCTCCGGCGTTCAGCATGCTGTCGAAACGGTGATCGATACGGGCATAGAGCGCCTCGCGGTCCGGCTCGATCACGATACCGCGCCACGTCCCCGCTGCCAGTGGCGCCACCGTGTCGGCCTGGAAGGCACTCAGCGGACGTCCGGTCTCGAGCGCAACTTCGACGATACGCATCAGTCGCTGCCGATCCGCGGCCTCGACACGTCGCGCAGCAACGGGATCAAGACGCAGCGCCTCGGCCCGCAGGCCGGACAAACCGGCCGCGTCCAGCATGTCGGCCACGCGGCGGCGCGTGACCGCACCAATCTCCGGGACCGGAGCCAGTCCGCGGACCAGTGCGTTGAAGTAAAGCCCGGTCCCGCCGACCAGGACCGGCACCCGGCCGCGGCCGCGGGACTCAGTGATCAGGGCCAGCGCATCCCGGGTCCACTCCCCGACCGAATAGCGCACGGCGGGGTCAATGGTGCCGAAGAGATGATGGGGCGCCCGCGCCCGCTCGCCGGCATCAGGCTGGGCCGTGATCAGCGGCAGGCCGTCATAGACCTGCATGGAGTCGGCATTGATGATGTCACCGCCGAGGATTTCCGCAGCCGCGAGCGAAAGCGCGGTCTTGCCCGCCGCCGTAGGGCCCGCAATCAGCAGGCAGGGCGTCACGGCCGGATCGATTGCAGGACGTATTGGCCACCGCGATTGATCTGGAAGCGGACCGGGCCGCCGCCATGGCCATCCACGATCTCGCGGATCGCGGCGACGCTGTCGACGCGTGCGAACTCCACTTCCTCGATCACATCACCGGGACGGACCTTGCCGGCCGCATCGCTGGTCGGGTCGACCTCGGTCACCAGAACGCCCTCGGCATCGGGATGGACGCGGAAACGCCGGCGCGAGGCCGTGTCCAGCGTGCCAAAAGTCATGCCCATCACCTCATTGCCATTGGTCGGGGTCGGGGCAATGACCGTGGCATTCACCGTGGCATCCTCATCATCGCCTTCGGAGAGCGCGCCGACCGTCAAGGAGACGGTCATCGGCCGGTCGCGGCGGATGATTTCGAGCTCGATTTCCCGGCCAATCTCGGTCTCGGCGGCCATGCGCTGGAAGGACCGGCTGTCACGCACGCGGCGCCCGTCAAACTGCAGGACCAGGTCGCCATTGCGCAGACCGCTGGCGGCGGCCGGACCATCCTCCTCGATGCGCGAGACGATCGCGCCATAGGGCGTAGCCAGGTCAAAGCTTTCCGCCATCTCGGGCGTCACACGCAGGACCGAGACACCGAGCCAGCCGCGGCGCGTCTCACCGAATTCGACGAGCTGGCTGACCACGGTTTCCGCCAGATTGGCTGGAATGGACAGCGAGATACCGACGCTGGCACCGGTCGGCGACAGGATGAGCGTGTTCACGCCAACCACTTCACCATCCATGTTGAACAGGGGACCACCGGAATTGCCCGTATTGATGGCAACATCGGTCTGGATATAGTCGTCATACCGTCCGCCGGCCTCACGGCCCCGTGCTGAGACGACACCCGCGGTCAACGTACCGCCGAGGCCAAAGGGATTGCCGATCGCGATCACCCAATCGCCGACCCGCGCTGTGTCACTGTCGGCAAACGCCACAAAGGGCATCGGCTCATCGACATCCATGCGCAGCACGGCGAGATCGGTGACGCTGTCAATTCCGACCACTTCGGCGCGGAAGGCACGACCGTCCGGCAGTGAGACCTCGACCTCGTCGGCGCCGTCAATGACGTGGTTATTGGTCACGACCAGGCCGGACGGATCAATGATGAAACCCGAACCCAGCGAATTGGCGATGCGCGGTGCATTGCCGAATATATCGTTGAAGCGCTCCAGGGGAGACCCTTCCGGGAATTCCGGCAGGCCGTCCTCACTGTCCAGCCGCTGGGCGGCAGAGATATTCACGACCGCCGGCGACAGGCGTTCGGCGAGATCGGCAAAGCCGTCCGGTGCCGGATGTGCCTGCAGGGCGGGCGTGACAGCCACCGAAAGAAGGGCTGCCAGGAAAGTCGTGAGGACGAGGAAACGCTGCATCATGGTCCGCCGTGCTGGATCGCTAAGCCGTATCGCTGACACTCACCCAAGCAAATTCCGGGCAAGTTATGTTCTGACAAGGTGAATACCGCTTCGCGAGGGCTTCCCGCAACCGCAGTATCGCAATCGTCATGCGCATGACGCTTTCGTCACGCGCGCGCCCGGGCGTTGCCGGCGGCCGGGAACGAACAGGGCCCGGCCCGCCTGTGCGGAACCGGGCCCTGCCCTGGTCGGTGATCCGTCAGCGAGCGACTATTCGCCGGTCTCGCTGCGGAAATAGCGGAAGAATTCCGAGTCCGGCGGAATCACGATCGGTGTCCCTTCCTGGACCGCCTGCTCATAGGCGAGCATGGAGCGGTAGAAGGCGAAGAACTCCATGTCCTGATTATAGGCCTGGGCGTAGATCTGGTTCTGACGCGCATCCCCTTCACCCCGCAGACGCTGGGCATCGGCGCGGGCCTGGGCCCGGATGATCGAGGCCTGGCGATCGGCATCGGCCCGGATCTCCGTGGCACGCTGTTCGCCCTCGGCGCGATATTGCGCCGCTTCCTGTTCACGCTCGGAGCGCATCCGCTGGAAGACATTGTCGGCGATCTGCGGCGGCAGGTCGGCGGCAAGGATCCGCACGTCAATGACCTCGATACCGAAACGGCCGGTCTCGACCTGGGCTTCCACCGCGGCCTGAACCCGGGTCATCAGCTCGGCACGCTGGCCGGAGATGACATCGGAGGACGGGATGGAGGCGATCACGCCGCGCAGGCTGTCATCCATGATCTGCTCGAGGCGCACACGCGCACCGCGCTCGTCACGGAAGGTCTGGTAGAAGCGCAGCGGATCGGTGATCCGGTAGCGCAGGAAGGCGTCGACGATCAGGCGTTCCTGGTCGGAGGCGAGGATTTCCTCGGCATCCAGATCGAGTTCCAGATTACGCTTGTCGAAGATCAGCACGTCGATGATGAAAGGCGTCTTGAAGTGCAGGCCGGGATCTGGCTCGGACACTTCATTGACCGCATCAACCGGCTCGCCGAGACGCAGGATCAGCGCCTGTTCGGTTTCCGAGACGGTGTAGACACTCTGGAGGCCGATGAAGACAGCGACGACGAGAATGATGATTCCCAGTGTGCGGATCATTGGTTGCCTCCTTGATTGCGGGTGCGGTTCTGACCGAGTTGGTCAAGCGGCAGATAGGGCAGCGCCCCGGCTTCACCATCGAGAATGATCAGCTCGGAATTGCCAAGCACACGCTCCATGGTTTCCAGGTACATGCGGCGACGGGTGACGTCAGGCGCCTGCACATATTCGTCATAGATCGCGATGAAGCGGTCGGCATTACCCTGGGCTTCAGCGATGACATTGTCCCGATAGGCTTCGGCTTCCTGGGTCAGCTGGGCGGCAACACCGCGCGCTTCCGGGATCACCCGGTTGGCGTGGGCTGTGGCGTCCAGCTGGGCCCGCTCGGCTTCCTGCTGGGCAATATCCACGCCGCGGAAGGCGTCGATGACCCGCTCGGGCGGCTCGGCATTCCGCAGATTGACCTGCAGGATTTCGATACCGGCCTCGTATTCATTCAGCGTTTCCTGCAGGATTTCACGCGTCCGGCGGGACACTTCGGACCGGCCTTCGGTGATGATGAATTGCAGGTCGGATGTGCCGACGACTTCACGCATGGCGCTTTCGGCCACGGCAGCGACGGTGCCTTCCGGATTGCGGACATTGAAGAGATAGTCACGCACGCCTTCCTGGTAACCCAGATCGACACGCCACTGCACGGCGAAATCGATATCGACGATATTCTCGTCGCGGGTCAGCATCTGGCCGGCCGGGCCCTGACCGATCGTGATCGAATTGGTCGTCGTCACTTCTGGCAGAATGACGGTTTCGATCGGGCTGGGCAGTTTGAAGTGGAAGCCCGGCGTGGTGGTCCGGCTGTACTCGCCGAAACGCAGCACGACACCGGCCTGGTTCGCCCCGACCTGGTACCAGCCGGAACCCGGCATGATGAACCAGACGCCGACCAGGATCAGCACGATCAGGCCGAAGCCGAAGGCGCCGGCTCCCTTGCCGCCGCCGGATCCGCCATCCTTGCCGGAGCCGCCACCGCCAAACATGCCGCGCATCTTGCGCTGCATGTCGCGGACGACCTCGTCGAGATCGGGACCTTCCGGTCCGCCACCCCCCTGGGGACGCTGTCCCCACGGGTTCTGGCCGTTATTATTGTTTCCGCCGGAGCCCCATGGGCCTCCGGCGCCTCCACCCTGATTGTCGTTCCACGGCATGTGCTGGATCGATCCTCTCAATTAACCTTGCTGCACTAAATGAACGCATGCGCGTTGCGGTTCAAGGGTAATCGGGTGGGACGCCGCAGCAGAACATCCCCCCTTGATGCGCGAACGCGCTGTGTCAGGCACGTTCGAGTGTGCGCAGGACAAAGGCGTGGTCATCGCGCTCACCGGCCGGATGGGCCTCGCGCGCGACTTCGCGCCACTCGGCCTCCACGATTCCCGGCAGGCGGGCATCGCCGGCGGGACTGGCCTCAACCTCGGTAAGATAGAGGCGGTCCGTCAGGGCCAGGGTCGCGGCATAAATCTGCGCCCCGCCGATCACGCAGACCTCGTCGACCCCGTCCTGATTGGCCTGCATGAAGGCTGCATCCATGGCATCGCCAAGATCGCCGACCACGCGAGCGCCCTCTGCGACATAGCCGTCCTGACGCGTCACCACGATATTGAGTCGACCCGGCAGAGGTCGCCTCGGCAGACTCTCCCAGGTCTTGCGCCCCATGATGATCGGCTTGCCGGTGGTGATCGCCTTGAAGCGCTGAAGGTCCGAGGACAGGCGCCAGGGCAGATCCCCGTCCGCGCCGATCACCCCATTGGCGCCGCGCGCCACGACAATCGCGATTTTGGGGATGATGGTGGTCATGGTTCAGCCCTCACCGGTCTTACCGGTCTCACCGGCTTGACGGGTCGCGCCGTCATCGCCCGGCTCCAGAACCGCGCTGTCACGATCGAGCCAGTGCAGCCATTTGCGTTGCATGGCGGCGTCCAGGTCGATGCCTTCGGCTTTCGCCATGATCAGGAGCATGCCCAGCGCGTCGGCCATTTCCAGCGCCAGCTGTTCGCGCGCCGCCGCGTCGGCGGGACGGCGAGTGCGGCCGGTCGTGGTGAGATAGGCCTGGGTCAGCTCGCCGATTTCTTCCTGCAGTTTCAGCAGCGGCCAGTCACCGGCGCGGTCAATGTCGTAATGCGCGGCATAGATATCGGAGACCCGGACAATCTTGTCGGCGAGCTCATCAAGCGATCCGGACATGGTGCGCCCTCCCTGGCCGCTAAACGGCGACCGGGGCGGTGATGCGCGGATGCGGGTCATACCCCTCCAGCGCGATGTCCTCGTATTCAAAGCCGAACAAGTCGGTCGCCTGCGGATTGAGTTTCAGCTGCGGCAGGGCGCGCGGCGCGCGAGAGAGCTGCTCGCGGACCTGGTCCATGTGATTGGAATAGATATGGGCGTCGCCGAAAGTGTGGATGTATTCGCCCGGCTCGAGCCCGCACACCTGCGCCACCATCGCCGTCAGCAGCGCATAGGAGGCAATATTGAACGGCACGCCGAGGAACATGTCGGCCGAGCGCTGATAGAGCTGGCAGCTCAGCTTCCCGTTCGCGACATTGAACTGATAGAGCGTGTGGCAGGGCGGCAGCGCCATATTGGGCACATCGGCCGGGTTCCAGCCCGACACGATCAGCCGGCGGGAGGCCGGGTTGTTGCGGATCTGCTCGAGGATATTGGACAGCTGGTCGATCTCGGTGCCGTCCGGACCCTCCCAGCGGCGCCATTGCTTGCCATAGACCGGGCCGAGATCACCATTCTCGTCGGCCCACTCATCCCATATCTTGACGCCACGCTCCTGCAGCCAGCGCACATTGGTCTCGCCGCGCAGGAACCAGAGCAGCTCGATGGCGATCGACTTGAAATGCACCTTCTTGGTGGTCAGAAGCGGGAAGCCCTTGGACAGGTCACACCGCAGCTGGCGGCCGAAGACCGACATCGTCCCGACGCCGGTCCGGTCAGCCTGCTCGGCGCCGTTCTCGAGAATGTCGCGAAGCAGTTCGAGATAGGCGGCCTCGACATCCGATCCACCCGCCCCGGCACGCGCCTGCGCAAAGCTTTCATTGTCGATGACGGCCATGTCGCACTCCTCCTGCCGAGGCCCAAACAGCCCCGCGTGATTCTCAGCGAGACAGCATGCCAGCGAAGTCAGCCGGGTTGAACCAGCGAGGCCAGATCAGCCGGGGAAAGCCGCGGCAAGTGACTGGCGACGTTGCGGTGAATTGGGTGTGGGTGTTGGGCAGCCTGTCGGTCGGACATGCCGCCCCTTGCCCGGAGACGCCTCGCTCTGCGGACGGTCTCGTAGGCCCCGGGTCTTCGCCCGGGAAAATGGAGGGAGGACGGGGTGTGTTGGACGGGAGCGTGTGGGACGGGAGCGTGTGGGACGATTGAAGCCATTCACCAGGCGCACGGGCGCACGCCCCGCCATAAATCCCTTGCCGGGAGTTCGCCGTATCCGGTTCTTGAGGTCAAGGGTGGAACCGCAAAGCGGCGGCTGCGCCGCCCTTGACCTCAAGAACCGGATACGGCCCGCTGGCTGTCATGGGATTAGGGGACGGGATTGCGCTAGGCGCGAAATGGTGTGTGTTGTCTCGAATAAGCGAGGACACATACCGTCTTCCTCTGGAGGAGTTTGCGCCGGGCGCGCGAGATATGGGCGAAAATGGTGTGTGTCCCCATTTTCCGCACCACTGCACAGGACTTATCCCCTCTGCGCTCAGCCTTCCTTCTCCCCTGGGAGAAGGTGGCCGGAGGCCGGATGAGGGGGCAAACGCCCGCGATCACCGGGATTTACCCCTCACCCTGGCCCTCTCCCAAGGGAGAGGGAAAGCACCTCGCCGCACAAAATCCAGAAAACTTATCCTCCCCCTAGCTGGGCCGTGGGACACTGCCTGCGGTTTTCGGGACGGGAGGCACGAGCTCAGTCACTTGTGCCCGGAAACGAGCGGAGCCTGTCCGCGCCTCGGGAGTGACATCCCGATGCTCCGGCAGGGCGTGCGACCAGGTCGCGGGGCACTAAACGACCGACCCCATCTACCTGACGCATTGGAATCGGGGTGGAGACAGCCCGGGAAAACTCCGCAAGCGGGATGCCGAGGACACCACGGACACCGCAGACCAGCCACACGGACACCCCGGTGTCCGCCGGCATCCCGCTTCCTCCCACCTCCGCCGCAATCGCGTGCGGAGCCGCAGGTGCGTGCCGAGGTCGGATAGACGCGCGCCCACGCACACCCCCGCCATAAATGCCTTGCCGAGAGAAAGCCGCATCCGCTTTGCGCACGCAAAACAGGCGCGGTCCCGCACGCGGCGACGTGCCATTTCAAGCGATGTTACGGAAAATCCTGAAATGGTGAGCCGACAGGGGTTCGAACCCTGGACCTACTGATTAAAAGTCAGTTGCTCTACCAGCTGAGCTATCGGCTCCCCGAACGAGGAGCGCGGAACCTATACGCGCGATTTGGGGGGGTCAATCGGGGTAAGGCTGCGGATTTCAGCATTTTTGATG
>NZ_CAJQOO010000136.1 GCF_905480005.1 uncultured Maricaulis sp. | reverse complement strand
CTCGGCCGACCCGGCCCTGACCGGCGCGCCGGAAGGCCATGAGCTTCCGGTGCGTGAAGTCCGCCTGTCGGCAGGCGCCGGATTTGTGGTCGCGGTCTGCGGATCGATCATGACCATGCCCGGCCTGCCGCGTAAGCCGGCGGCGCTGGATATTCATCTGAATGCTGACGGAGACGTCGAGGGCCTGTTCTAGGTCAATCCGGCCCGTTAACCGCACAAATTTCGCGTGTTCGCGGTAACACGGCGGATTGCCCGCATGCGCGGGCTTGCGTCCCCGCCAGCCTTGGTTATGAAGCGCCCAACGCGCCTTTATCCCGAAGAGAGTCTCATGACCGCCATCACCGACATCACCGCCCGCGAAATCCTCGACAGCCGGGGCAATCCGACCGTGGAAGTCGACGTGCTGCTGGAAGACGGCTCCTTCGGCCGCGCCGCAGTCCCGTCCGGCGCCTCGACCGGTGCCCATGAGGCGGTCGAGATGCGTGATGGCGATGAGCGCTATGGCGGCAAGGGCGTGCAGAAAGCCTGCGATCTGGTCGAAGGCGAGATCTTCGAAGCCATCGCCGGCATGGATGCCGAGGATCAGCGCCGCATCGACGAAGCGATGATCGAGCTGGATGGCACCGCCAACAAGGCGCGCCTTGGGGCCAATTCTATGCTGGGCGTGTCCCTGGCAACCGCGCATGCCGCGGCCGATGTCCAGGGCCTGCCGCTCTATCGCTATATCGGCGGCATGAATGCCCGCGTCCTGCCGACCCCGATGATGAATATCATCAATGGTGGCGCCCATGCCGACAATCCGATCGACTTCCAGGAATTCATGATCATGCCGGTCGGCCTGCCGAGCTTCTCCGAAGGCCTGCGCTGCGGCGCCGAAGTCTTCCACGCGCTCAAATCGCGTCTGAAGGCAGACGGTCTGAACACGAATGTCGGCGATGAGGGCGGGTTCGCTCCGCACCTGACCTCGGCCGAACAGGCGCTCGACGTGATCATGGATGCGATCGAGGCGGCCGGCTACAAGCCGGGCGAGGATGTTGCCCTGGCGCTCGATGTCGCCTCGACGGAATTCTACAAGGACGGCCAGTATGTGCTGGCAGGCGCGGGCGAGAGCCATGACGCCGCCGGCTTTGCGCAATATCTCGAAAAACTCGTCTCCAAATACCCGATCGTCTCGATCGAGGACGGCATGGCCGAGGATGACTGGGATGGCTGGCGTGCCCTGACCGAGCGTCTCGATGGCAGCTGCCAGCTGGTCGGCGATGATCTCTTCGTCACCAATCCCGAGCGTCTTGCCCAGGGCATTGAAACCGGTGCGGCCAATGCGATCCTGGTGAAGGTCAACCAGATCGGCACGCTGTCCGAGACCCTGGACGCCGTCGATATGGCGCTGCGCTCGGGTTATGGCGCGGTGATGAGCCACCGTTCCGGCGAGACCGAGGACGCCACCATTGCCGATCTCGCCGTCGCCACCAATTGCGGACAGATCAAGACCGGCTCGCTGGCCCGTTCCGACCGCACCGCCAAGTATAACCAGCTCCTGCGTATCGAGAGCATGCTCGGCGAGACCGGCCTCTATGCCGGCTCTACGGGCCTCGCAAGCTAGGGTTCGCCGACACTCAGCAGCAATTGTCATCCCCGCCAGACTTCCCGCGGGGATGACAAATCGGGGCCATCCGGCCCCATTTGAGTCCAATCCCTTACCCAGACCTGAATCCCGGATTCACGACTCCTAAAGTGTGATCATGTTGAATCACGGCTCAGAAGAACACGGCGTATGAGCGTCGGTCTCAACGAGGGTGAACGGGTTTGGACGCGATCAAGCGCTTTTCCACGACAGCATTACTGACCGTCGCGATTGCCTATTTCGGCTATCACGCGCTGACGGGCGAGCAGGGTGTGCTGAACTGGATCGTCGTGAAAACCGAGATCAGCGAAGCCGAAGCCGAGCTTGCCCTGGCCCGTGCCGAGCGCGAAGCGCTCGAAGTGACTGCGGCCCGCCTGCGTTCCGACAGCCTCGATCTCGACTATGTCGAGGAACGGGCGCGTGACATTCTCAATGTTGCCCATCCGCGCGAATTCATCGTCGAAATTGAACCGGATGCCCGTCGCTAGAGACGCGTTCCGGCCGTCGCGCCACATCCCCATCTGATTGAATTTCCACTTCATCGCTTGCCCCTGCGGTGCGGCATCTGCTATGCGGCGATGGACGTCAGATGGGAGCGCGAAGGTTTTATTTCGCGTGCGAATTAATGACTAGCAAGCGCACAAGCAAGACCACCGCCTCGAAATCCGCAGCCAAGGGCGCCGGAAAAGACGAGCTGCTTCAATACTATCGAGAGATGTTGATGATGCGCCGTTTCGAGGAAAAGGCGGGTCAGCTTTACGGCATGGGTCTGATTGCAGGCTTCTGTCACCTCTATATCGGCCAGGAAGCGGTGGTCACCGGCATCCAGGCCGCCCTCGAGGAGGGTGACCAGGTCATCACCGGTTATCGCGATCACGCCCACATGCTGGCCTGCGGGATGGATCCCAATGGTGTCATGGCCGAGCTCACGGGCCGCGAGGGCGGCTATTCACGGGGCAAGGGCGGCTCCATGCACATGTTCTCCCGCGACAAGCAGTTTTATGGCGGCCACGGCATTGTCGGCGCCCAGGTGGCGCTTGGCACGGGCCTCGCCTTTGCCGATCGCTACAAGGACAACAAGAAGGTCGCCGTGGCGTATTTCGGCGATGGCGCTGCCAATCAGGGCCAGGTCTATGAGAGCTTCAACATGGCCAAGCTCTGGGACCTCCCGGTCGTCTATGTGATCGAGAACAACCAGTATGCCATGGGCACTTCGGTCAAGCGCGCCTCGTCCGAGACGGCGCTGCACAAGCGCGGTATCTCCTTCGGCATTCCCGGCGAGGAAGTCGACGGCATGGATGTCGAAGCGGTCAAGCGCGCTGCCGAGAAGGCGGTCAAGCATGCCCGTGACGGTAATGGCCCCTATATCCTTGAAATGAAGACCTATCGCTATCGCGGCCATTCCATGTCCGATCCGGCGAAATACCGCACCCGCGAGGAAGTCGACGATATCCGCTCGCACCACGACCCGATCGACCTGATCAAAAAACGCCTCATTGAAGGCAAGCACGCGACCGAGGACGAGCTCAAGGCGTTCGACAAGGACGTCAAGGCGATCGTCAACGCCGCCGCCCAATTCGCCAAGGACAGCCCGGAGCCCGATCCAAGCGAGCTCTATACCGACGTGCTGGTGGAGGTCTCATGACCCCGCAAGTGAAACACTTCCTCGACAATTGGCACCAGGCCGTGCGTGAGCGCGACGCCGATCGCCTGTCCTCGATCATTGCCGAGGGCTGCGAACTGCATTCGCCGGTCGTGTGGAAGCCGTTAGCGGACAAGCATTATCTTCTGCACATCCTGATGGGCGTGATCACGGTCGTCGAGGGCTTTGACTATCGCCAGGAATGGGTGAACGGGAATGAGCTCATGCTCGAATTCACCGGCTCGGTGGAGGGCAAGGGCCTCGTTGGAATCGACAAGATCACGCTGAATGAAGACGGCCAGATGGCCCGCATCGAAGTGCTGATCCGCCCGATGAACACGCTGATGGAATTCGCCGGAAAGATGCGCGAGCACGCGCTGCGCTACAAACCCGAAGCCGCCAACGGCTGATGCCATGCCAGTTACTGGCGCTTTGCAAGATTTGACACAGGACAGGTAGAGCCATGTCGATTGAAATCCTGATGCC
>NZ_CAJQOO010000135.1 GCF_905480005.1 uncultured Maricaulis sp. | reverse complement strand
ACATCTGCCTGAGGCGTCCCAGTGGCAATCGCACTACCCAGCATCGCGTCGAGATCATCTGTGAAGGCGATGCCCGTTGTCGTGAACGCGCCCGTTGCTGCAATGTAAAACTCAACGTCGATCGTGTCGCCCGGCGCCACGCCGTCTTCCGCGAAGGTTTTGGTGAACTGGATTGTGCCGCCGGCGCCCTCGGCGAAGTCAACCGCCAGGATGGCAGCAGCCTGCGTGTCCGCATAACTGACGGCGTCGAGATCGTAGATCAACTCGGTTGTGATGAAACCGTAATTGCCGGCCTCGAGCGCATCATCGATCTCAATCGGCAGGTCAAAGGCGCAGCTCGCACCGGCCACAAGCTCCATCGAGCGGAACTCAACATACGCGTTGCCACCCGACAGGGTCGCGGTCGAACTCGCACCGCAATGCATGGCGGCAGGCTGAACGCCGACGAAATCGGTGCTCGACGCGGCATCAATATCGAGGTCGAATTGGCCGAGGGTCAGGTCATCGGCAGAATTATTGGTGATGGTGAAGCGCAACGCTGCCTGATCAAGCGGGTCGACCGGGTTTGTGACGAAGGCTGCGGTGAAGTCCACATCGTCACGCGGATCGCCAGCGGCGTCGTAAACCACGCTGTAGACATTTGAACCGGTATTGTCGTTGCCGGACTGGTCAACCACCGTCGCCGCAGGCAGCTCAACGGTAATCGGCGAACCCGCGCCGGTCGGCGTCACCTCGATTGTAACCGAGGACGTATCGTCGCCCGATTGAACACCATCACCGCCAAGGTCGGCGAAGGCGACGGTTGCGTTCGCCACGACAAGATCGCTCACCGCGAAGCCGTCGATTGTCTCCGCATAAAGGCCAAGCTCGATAAAGTTGACACTCACATTGAACGCCGCATCCACCGGCCCGCCCGGCCCCGTGATAACCGGCGCTGGCGCAGCGGAATCGACGCCAACCACGATATTGAAATCCGCCCAGTCGCGGTCGATCGCGCCAGAAACAGAGCCCGTGCCGGTGATATTGCTTGGGGACGCCACATAAGTCGCCGCCGCGGTCGACGCCGGTGTCGAAACCGAATAGCGGACGGAACACTGACCGACGGGGTCGATATTGGACACAGTGACCAAACCCAACCCGTTGGAAGAAACAGTCGGCGTTCCGCAGCCGGAGCTGGAAATCGACCCAAGATCGAGACGCGCGCCCGTCAATGCCGCGTCATAATCCACGGTGAATGTAAGGTCTGTGAGATCCTCTGATCCGTTGGTCCAAATAGTGTGGCTAATGGCCGCGTTTTCACCGGGGTCGATCCGTGGCTCATCGCCGGTTTCGTAGCTCGCGCCCGACGAGGTGATGAAAAATTGCGCTGACGCATCGGAGGCCGCCAAGGCGCTGCCCGCCAGGCCGGCTGCAAGAAGTGCAGCCCAGCGCATTGGCGCAATTCTGGATCCTGCCTGTTCGGGTTTTGATTGATCGACCCCCTGCGCGTGGAGCTCATGCCGGCCAAATGTCGAAACAAAATCCAGGATATCGCGCATATTTCCCCCGTGCAGACACGCCATTAGCCTGTCTGACTCCAGCTCACCCCTGACGACTTGGAACACCCCCCGCCAGCGAAGCATGCTAACGCTACAACCAAAGCCTGAAAGAAAAAAGCCAAATCAGCGGGATAAAGATGGTGTCAGACAAAACTGGACTGGTCTCTGAAGGCGGCCCTTCGTCCAACTCAAGCCGCGAGTTGACGCCATTCGGCCAGGGCGGCGGATCGGTTTTCCTTGAATTCTTCGCGGCGGTAGAAATGGCGTTCGAGATTGAATTGATTGTGGATGGAAGATTGGACGGCGGCGAACTTTTGAAGGCTCTGGATCGGCCCGAACCGGTTCCACCAAAACCGAACTGTCTCGTGAGTGATGTCTATGCCCCGTTCGTGGAGCAGATTCTCGACGTTCCGGAGCGAAAGTGGAAACCGGACACACACCATCACCGCAAGACGGATGATCCCTGGCGAGGTTTTGAAATATCGGAACGGATTACGCATCAGAGAACGCTACGAAATCACGCCCGTGCGCTCAAGCAGAGTTTAATCTGACACTGCCTCTCGCTGCGCGCATCGTCAGCCGGCAACAGCGCGCCACACCAGTCGTAGCGCGACAACAAACACCAGCAAGGCTGTGATCCGGGCGAGCCAATGATCGGGCAAGCGGCGACTTCCGATCCAAACTCCCAATTGCCCCCCCACCAGCACGGCCGGCAGTAGCGGCCAGTAATCCAGCAGACTATCGAGATCGCCACTGCCGGAAATTCTCTGGGATTGTCCGATCAGGCCGGCAAGCGAGTTCACCAGAATGAATGTTGCCGCCGACGCGGCAATTGCCTTCGCCTCGGCCCATCGCAGCGCATAAAGGAGCGGGGCGAGGAAAATTCCGCCGCCGATGCCAACCAGGCCCGCCAGCAGGCCGATTCCGGCACCCAGGGCCGGCGCCAGGCCAGGCACCAAGACCGCATCCTTGCGCGCCGGCCCGGGTTGGCGGACCGTCAGCGCCACCGCCGACGCAAGAAGCGCAACGCCCAGCAGGCCGATGAAGGCGCGCTCGGGTATCTCGACTAATCCGCCAAGCCAGGCCGCCGGAACAGAACAGGCAATTATGGGCCAGAGCCGGCGCCAGGGGATCAGCCCAGCTCGCGCGTAATGCAATACAGACCCGCTGACGACAGTGACATTGCACGCCAGAGACACCGCAGGCAGGAGGCGGTAATCGGTTTCCGCCAAAACGAGCAACGCCGTATAAGTCGAACCGCCGCCAAATCCGACAATCGCGTAGGCCATCGCGGTCAGAAAGAAGGCTCCGGCCAAGCCGGCCAGCACGGTCATGCGGGACCAAGCAGCTGGATCTGTGTCGCATAGCCAAGCGCCCCGGAAGAAGGGGAATGCGGACGCCGGAAGAGGCGGATTGCTGGACCCAAAACTGACGCGGCCGATGCGTCCTGATTGCCCAGTCGCGCAGCCAGTCCAATGCACAACAGCCACTGACGTGTGCTCCGGCGACCAAAGCGAGCGATGAGCGCGTTCGTGCAAAGGCGGGGGGCGGGCCGGTCCATTCTGAAGTCCTGCGGGTGGTGTCAGACAAAAAACGGATCGGTCTCGAAAGACCGGGTTTGATCCTATCTCACGCCGCAGTTTGATACCAATCGGCCAAGGCTCGAACACGGTTCTGCTTGAACGCTGATCGAGAGCAGAAGTTGCGTTCGAGGTTGAAGTGATTGTGAACTGGGGAGTGGACGGCCGTGACCTGAGACCCGATTGGTCCCGTATTTGAATTGAGAGTCCGTCGGAACAGAGACGAACGATGCGCGAGAGCGAATTTCCAGAAGACCCGATTATAGCGCGTCTGGCTGTGCAGGAGCGCGGCATGGCGACGGCGGAGGTGTGCCGGCGTTACGGGGTCTGTTCCGGATCTCCGGGTCGCGACCGGCAGGCATAATGACCAGACAGCGCGATTACAGTTCTCGTACCGGCGGAGTCAAACCGGCGCTGGACGGCGCGAGTGGTTGCAAGGCCATCCGCCTGCATGATGTCGAAATTCGCTTCGATCTCGATGGCCGAAACGGCACCCTGCCCGGTGAATCGGCGCTCATACCGCGTCCCGACGGGCCAGACCGCGCGGCTGCTCTCTCCCTGCCGCAGGAGGCGCTCTCCATTGACATGCAGAAGCGCACGCCCGGAGGATAAATCCTCGAAGGCGATGAAGCGCCGCTCCGCATCGGCGGTCCAGAAGAAGACACCGCAACTGCCGACGGCGAGCGGTTGAGGCGGCAATTGCCGCAGGTCCAGATCGGCTGACCTGGCTTGGTCAGTCGCGAGGGTGGCACGCGGCAGCCCCGGCGTCTGGCAGGCCGAAAGGAGACTGGCCACCACACCCACCAGGATGGGGCGGATCAGGTATTCACCGCGCATGTGCCCGGCTCCCAGCGAGGCGCCAGCGTCCCCCGACCGGCTCGAAACCGGACAGGCGCAGGGCATCTTCGACTTGCGGATCGGCAGTGTCGACGCTCACTGTCCAGCGCAAGCCAGCCGGGCCGGCACTGATATCCAGGTCAGCACGCAGCTGTGTATTCCCGCCCGTCATCCGGGATTGCAGGACCCCGTCATTGCAGGTCACCTCACCGGCCAGGACAGGCCATTCCAGAGCGGTCGCAGCGGGCTGGCGAATCTCGCCGCGGACCGACCGGCACCCCTCAGCGCCCAGGACAAGCTCGTCGAGATCGAGCTGCCATTGCAGCAGCCCCTCGCCGAGCCCGCCGAACGGGTCCAGCTCCGGACGCAGTCGCAGCGCAACGCCATCCAGACGCCAGACCCCGTCCCAG
>NZ_CAJQOO010000134.1 GCF_905480005.1 uncultured Maricaulis sp. | reverse complement strand
GGGCGCCCTGCAGCGCCATCTCGCGCAGATTGGCTTCCGGCGTGTCTTCCGGCGCAAAACACCAGCTCTCCATGCCCATCCGGCTGGCATAGGCTGACAGCGCGGCCCCGGCATTGCCATTGGTCGGCATGGCCAGGCGGTTGAGGCCGTATTGATGGGCCATGGCGACGGCGAGGGCGAGGCCGCGGGCCTTGAAGCTGCCCGTCGGCAGGCGGCCTTCATCCTTGACCCAGACCTTGCCCGTTGCTCCGGACACCTTGGCCGTGGCGGGAATGTCGATGAGCGGCGTATCAATCTCGCCCAGGGCACAGACATGGGCGTCGTCGGCCACCGGCAGAAGCTCGCGCCACTTCCAGAAACCGCCATCACGCGACCAGATGGTGTCGCGATCAATGCCGGCCTTCATCGCGTCCAGGTCATAGCGCGCCAGCAGCGGTTTGCCGGCCTTGGACAGATTGTGCGGCAGGTCGGCCTCATAGCGCTCGCCGGTTTCCGAACACTCCAGATGGGTGAAGTAATTGGCAGGGGCTTGCGTCATGGAGAAGCTCGTTTGTGGCGGAATGAAAAGGACTTAGCCGAAGACTTGGCCCCAGGCGGCGGCAATGGCAAGGCCGATCCGGTCCAGCGACCAGTCGCGTGTGTCGACCGGCTGACCGGCGAGCCAGGTGCCCCGGACCGCGACCGGCGCGTCGGCGTCGATGGCGGCAACCGGGTCGGTATCAAACCAGGTCAGATCGGCGCGCTTGCCGACCTCGATGGAGCCGACCTCGTCAGCGAGACCCAATTGCCGGGCGGCATTGATCGTCATCAGGGAGAGGGCGGTTTGCGCATCGATTGTCTCACCCAGCGGCTCGCCGGTCAGCGTGCGGCGGTGGACGGGCAGGGCCATCACACGCAGGGCGTCAATGTCGCTCGCTGGATGGTCGCCATGGATCGTCACAACCGCGCCCTGCCGGACCGCTTCGGCAATCGGCATGTAGCGCGCGGCGCGTTCCGGTCCGAACAAGTCTTCCAGCCGGTGACCATAATTGCCGATATGGTCCGGGAAGAAGCCCAGCGAGACACCGAGTGTGTTGGCCCGGCTGATCTGGTCGGGCGTGATCAGGGCGAGATGTTCCAATCTGTGCTGGACGTCTGAATTGGGCGTATGGGTTTGAGCGGTCTCGATGGCATCGAGCGCCAGATCGATGGCGCGCTCGCCCTGGACGTGCAGGGCCATCTGATAGCCAAAGCCCTGCATCTCGCCGACAAACCCCGTCACGCTGTCAGACGGCATGGCCAGCGGCGCCAGCCAGTTCGGTGGCAGGCCGAGTGTATCCCGGGTCAGTGGCGTATTGGCATAGGGCTCGGCGCTCGCAGCGCCGCCGGCAAAGGGCGAGCCGTCGAGCCAGAGTTTGATGCCATTCAGGCGGCGCAGGGCGTGGCGGTCATCCGTCTCGCTGAACATGTCCAGCGCACGATTATTCCGGCTCGGCGCCGTGTAGAGCACCGTATTGAGTGCCGGGCGCCCGGCATGGCTCACCGCCGTGAGAATGCCCAGCGGGTCTTCGGCGCGCCCGACCAGGGAGGCGATGCCGATTGTGGTGTAGCCGGCCGCCGCGTACGCATCATAAGTACCGTCGAGCAGATAGGTCAGGGCCGCGTCGGAGGCCTGCGGAATCCCGGCCATGAGCTGACGCACGGCCGTGACCTCGACCGCCCGGCCGGTCAACGCGCCGTGGGCGTCGCGCTCGAAAAAGCCGTCATGCGGGTCGGGTGTGGCGGGCGTGATGCCAGCGGCCTCCAGTGCTGCGGAATTGGCGAAGGCCTCATGCATCATCTGGGTCAGGATGACGAGCGGCCGGTCGGGTGACAGCGCGTCCAGCTCGGCCAGGCTCGGCGGGGTGAGATCATCCAGCATGACGGCATCCCAGCCAAAGGCGATGGCCCAGGGCGAGGGGCCACCCGCGTCAACACCTTCGGCGATGGCGGCCATGATCGCGGCGCGGTTGCCATGGGTGCGGCCGGAGATGTCGATGGCCGTGTTCAACAGCGCCGCGGCGAGCGGATGGGTGTGCGGTTCGATCAGTCCCGGCGTCAATGTGCCGCCTTCCAGGTCGATCCGGCGCACGCCGCGCGGTGCGGCCGCCAGGACCTCGTCCAGCGTGCCCACAGCCGCGATGCGCCCGTCCTCGACATAGATCGCGTCGACGATTCCTGCCGCACTGACCGTTCGGATGGTGCCATTGTGAAAGACCAGCGCGTCCGGCGCGGTCGGCGAGCGCAGGAGCAAGCCTGCGATTACCGCGACAAGAAGGGCAGACAGGGGGATGAGGGCGAGGGCGAGGCGTATCGGGCGAGTCATGAGCGCATCCTAACAGGCGCCCCCGGACAGACGAGCGCTTGTTGCCGTGGCCGGTTTTCGTGGCCCGGGGCTGGGCCGGGCCGGACTTGCACGCTAGGCTGGCGGTCAGATCAGGGGAGACAGGCATGGCAAATGTGATCGGTGTGGGCGGTATCTTCTTTCAGAGCCCGGATCCGGCGGCCCTGATGGCCTGGTATCAGGACAAGCTGGGCCTGAAGATCAATGATTATGGCGGCGCGGACTTCCTGCATGCCGACAGCGGCAAGGCTTTCCCGCAAGGCGCGCGGACCATCTTTTCAGGCTTCAAGGACGGGACGGATTACTTCAAGCCCTCCGACAAGCCCTTCATGATCAATCTGATCATCGACGACATGGACTCGATGCTGGCGCGCCTGAAGGAAAAGGGTGTCGCCCTGGAAGGCGAGCCCCAGGATTTCAGCTATGGCCGCTTTGCCTGGGTGATGGATCCGGACGGCACCAAGATCGAGCTCTGGCAGCCGATCGAGCCGGAGGGGTAGGGGCATTGCGTTGGCAGCACTTGCCCGAGGATCGCGCGAGGCGGCGCGAGGCCATTGCCAGCATTCGACGAATGGTCGGTGCCCGCTATCGGGCAATGATCCTACCTACGCTCACATGTGGTGCGCTGGTGCTGACGGTTTTGTTTCGAGGAGGGCCGGAAGCCGGCGTTGAGTGGTGGGTGCTTGTCGGCTTATTGAGCTTGATGTGGGTGGTGCTCTATGTCGGTGGGGTGTTTTTTGCCGGAGCGCCAAGGCGCTAATCGGCTCCCGATCAATTGTAGCGGCATGAGGCGAAACGACTTTTCTTGGTCAAACATAGTGCGATCTGGGCGAACCTGTTGCTCCTGGACGTGAGCACGGGCACGTGTTGTGCCCTTCCATTCATTGATGGCTTGCCGAGAGGGCGCCGCATTCGGTTCTTGAGGTCAAGGGCGCGAAGCGCCGCTCCGCGGTTTCACCCTTGAGCTCAAGAACCGGATACGGCGTGCTGGCTGACAAGCCATCCAAGGATATTTGCGAGCGGTGGCTCGCTTGTTCAACTTGAATGGTCTCAGCGCACTTTCCGCTTACATCAACCCCAACGTCTTGAAGCTCGCCGTATTCTCGCGGCCGATCACCAGATGATCATGGACCGCGATCTCGAAGGGTTTGCAGATCTCCATCAGTGTCCGCGTCATTTCGATATCGGCCTGGCTGGGTGTGGCGTCGCCGGAGGGGTGGTTGTGCACCAGGATGATCGCCGAGGCTTCGTGGGCGAGGGCGGCCTTGACCACTTCACGCGGATAGACCGGTGCATGGTCGATCGTGCCTTCGCCGAGGACCTCGTCGGCGATCAGCTTGTTCTTGCGGTCGAGGAAGAGCACGCGGAACTGCTCGGTCGTGGCGTGTTGCATGGCGGTGCGGCAATAGGCGACCAGCGCCGACCAGGAGGTGATGACCGGTCGCCCGATGGCCTGTTCGCGGGCCAGGCGTTCGGCCAGCGGCTTGATGAGTTTGAGGTCGGCGGCAACGCGCTCGGAGACGCCCTTGATGGCGGTCAGATCGCGGACATCGGCCCCGGCGACGCCGCCGAGATCCCCGAAGCGGGCGATGAGGTCCTTGGCAATCGGTTTGGTGTCGCGGCGCGGAATGGAGCGGAAGAGGTAGAGTTCCAGCAATTCATAATCGTGAAGGGCCAGCCCACCCGCTGAGGTTAGTTTTTCGCGCAGCCGGTCTCGATGACCCGTATGGGAGGCCGTGCCGGTCATGATCTAGGGGCGGGAATAGGGGGGCTTGTGGAGGCCCTTGGGTGAGGCGGTGAAAATCTCCACGCCGTCTGCGGTGACACCCACGGAATGCTCGAACTGGGCCGAGAGTGACTTGTCACGCGTGACGGCGGTCCAGCCATCAGACAGGACTTTGACGTCCGGCCGACCCAGATTGAGCATGGGCTCGACGGTGAAGAACATGCCTTGCTTGAGTTCGGGGCCTTCGCCATGCACGCCGAAATGCAGGACATTCGGGCTGTCATGGAAGTTCTGGCCCAGACCGTGACCGCAAAAATCGCGCACGATGGAGCAGCGACGTTCTTCAGCATATTCCTGGATGATGGCGCCAATTGTTCCCAGCGTGACGCCCGGCTTGATCGCATTGATGCCAGCCATCATGGCTTCATAAGTCGTGTCGACCAGAAGCTCGGCCTTCCGGCGCGGTTCGCCGATCGTGTACATGCGGCTGGTATCGCCATGCCAGCCATCGACCACGACGGTCACGTCGATATTGACGATATCGCCATTCTTCAGCGGCTTGGGACCCGGGATGCCGTGGCAGACGACATGGTTGATCGAGGTGCACAGGGAGTGACGATAACCGCGATAGAAGAGCGTCGCCGGGACCGAGCCATTATCGAAGGCGTATTCACGCGCGAGCTTGTCCAGATAGGCCGTCGTATTGCCGGGACGGGCATGCTCGACCAGCATGTCGAGAATTTCCGCGGCCAGGCGGCCGGCCTTGCGCATGCCGGCGAAGGCTTCCGGGCCATGCAGTTTGATGCGGCCATCGCGCGGGCTGGACGTGTCGTTCTCCGTCACGGTCTCGTAGGCAGTGGTCAAGTTATCGCTCCCTTTGCCCCTGCTTATAAACAGAGCGCGCGCCGTTTGGAACGGCGCGCGCCTGCATTTCTCAGCCGGGCGCGAAGCCCGTCCGACAAGGCCTATTCGGCATCGCTACCGAAGAGGTTGCCGAAGAAGCTGTCATCATTCCAGGCCGGCCGCACGTCGCTATCGGCGATCTCGCGGGCGATCAGGTAGTTGATATTGGCAAATTTGGCGCCCTGCTCGAACAGGACTTCCAGCTCGCCATCCAGCTGATCGGTCTGGCGGTGATAATGCGTGGTGAGGAAGCCCATGAAGCCTTCGCCCTCATCCCAGCGCGGGTCCGGCGAGGAGAAGCCGGTCATCAGGAAGAGCGACGGCACGCCTTCCCGCACGAAGTTGTAGTGGTCCGACCGCACGAAGAGCGATTGCTCCGGCAGCGGATCCTCGGACACGGCAATGTCCATCCGGGCCGCCGCACGCGTGGCGATCGGGCCGAGATTGGAGTGGTTGGAGCCAAAGGCGATCACATCGGCGAAGTCATAGACGATGACCGGCATGTCGAGATTGACATTGGCCACCATCTGCTCGGCCGGGACGGTCGGATTGCGTGCGTAATGCTCGGAACCCAGCAGACCCTTTTCCTCGGCCGTCAGCGCGACGAAGATCACCGAGCGGCGCGGCGCGCCCTGGGCGAGGAAAGTGCGAGCCGTTTCCAGCATGATCGAAATGCCCGAAGCATTGTCGACGGCACCATTGCAGATCTCGTCGCTATCATCGGTCGTATTGCACGAGCCGCCGGCGCGCATGTTCTCGGTGACCGAGCCGATATGATCGAGATGAGCGGTGAGGACCAGGTATTCATCGGCCACAGCGGGATCGGAACCGCGGATCATGCCGACCACATTCGGGGAGTCGAAGGGCTCGGACAGGGTGCGCTGGCGCAGCGTCACCGTGTGCGGCAGCTCAAAGCGCGGATAGCTCGGCTCTTCAGCGCCCATCGCGGCCCGGACATCTTCCAGGCTCATTTCGGCATCCTCGAAGAGGCGGGCACCGAGCTCGGCGCTGACATTGGCCGAGGCGGTGACGCCGTCATAGCCGGACGGACCGGTTGCCGAGGTCAGGCGAACCGCGGGGCGGCTGCCGAAACCATTGGTGAAGCCGGTCAGTTGCTCCGGCGTCCAGCTGGTCAGCGAGATCATGCCGATCGCGCCATGGGCGGCGGCGACATTGCGCTTGGTGGTGCCGGAATTGTGGTGGGCGCGCTCTTCGGAGAGGCCTTCGAAGACCGTTTCGGGAACGCCGCCCAGGACGACGACAATCTTGCCGTCGACATCGAGGTCGGCATAGTCGTCATGACCGCGATTGGCCGCGGACACGCCGTGGCCGACAAAGACAAGCTCGCCGGTGATTTCCGCTTCCAGAACGCTGGGATTGGAGGAGATATAGGCGCCGGTTCCGTGCTCGAACACGTCGCCATCCAGGGTCAGCTGGTTGTACTCGGCGTCCGGGCGCACTTCGTGCAGCGGGACCTGGGCGAAATAACCGCCATTATCGCCCGCCGGCTCGAGGCCGAGCAGGCGCATTTGCGAGGCCACATAATTGGCGGCAATCTCGTAACCCGGCGTGCCCGGATCGCGTCCGTTCAGATAATCCGATGCGAGGAAGCGGATATGGGCTTCGATATTGACCTCGCTGACATCCGGCATGAAGCCGGCTTCAACGGTTTCAACCGCAGCGCTGTCGGTGTCATTGGCGGCCGTGCAAGCGGCGAGTGCCAGACCGGCCAGGGCCGGAATGAGATACTTCATGTAAAAGCCTCCCCCAAAGAGGTGTTGGTGTTGGGCCGGACTATAGGGGGGCAGAAGTGTCGTACAACGTCGATGGTTCGTTAATTTTCAGTCACAAGCGCCGCCGCCACGGAGGGCAGCACGGAGTAGTGATTTGAAAAGATTGGCGTCATGCGCGCCGGGCGTCCTGTGGAGAGCTGGAAGCAGACCACTTTGGTCAGGGCGCGAAATACAGTGACGCCATCGCTGACCCGTCGGAATTGATAGCGACGCTCGGCGCGCAGGCGCTGGTCGGACCGGGTGATCCAGACCGCGCAGTCGATTTCGTCGCCCACGCGGACATGGCCGAGATAGTCCGCTTCGGTACGGATAATGGCGATGCCGCGATCCTCCGCCGCGCAGGCCTCCATCGAATAATCCTCTCCCTTGGAGAACCAGTGCGTCCAGGCGGCCTCGTCGGCCCATTCCAGATAGCGGGCATTGTTCGCGTGCCCGAAACTGTCGATATCGCGCTCGCTCACCGTGATGCGGTGGATATAGGCGTCCGGCAGATCCCAGCCATTCCAGTCATTGCTCATCGTCACAGCTCCACGCGCATGGGTCGGGTAATGGTCACCGATTTTTCAGTTACCTCACAGGCATAGGCCAGGACCTCGACGCCGGCCGCCGCGCTCTCACGCAGGGTGCGGGCATAGACCGGGTCGATATCCTCTGCCGGACGCAGCACCTCGCAATCACTGCGCTGGACGATGAAAAGCTGCACGGCCCGCTCGCCAGACGCGACCTGGGCCGCCAGCTCGACGAGATGCTTGGCGCCGCGCGCGGTCACGCCGTCGGGAAATTCGGCAATGCCGGGGCCGCGCTGCCAGTGGACATTCTTGACCTCGACCCAGCACGGCGGTCGCCCCTCGCTCTCCAGCAGGAGGTCGATGCGGGAATTCTCGCCATATTTCACCTCACGGCGCAGGCTGTCATAGCCTGCCAGCTCCGTGATCACGCCGGCATTGACCGCCTCCTCGGCGAGGGCATTGGCGAGATTGGGCAGGGCGCCGATCAGCGTGCCCTCGGCCTCGACCAGCTCCCAGGTGAATTTCAGCTTGCGCTTGGGGTTGTCCGAGCGCGACAGCCAGACCGGCAGGCCCGGTTCCTTGATGCCCGTCATCGCACCGGTGTTGGCGCAGTGCGCCGTCACCACCTGGCCGTCCGCCAATTCGACATCGGCAAAGAAGCGCTTGTAACGCTTCACCAGTCGGCCGGGGATGAGTTCGGTCGGAAACTGCATGGCTTGGACTTCCTTCTGGTGCCACCTATACCCGTTTGCAGGCACGACTTAAGGATGATTCTCATGGCAACGAACTCGCGGGTGACGGCAGCAGTCCTCCTGATCGGGGATGAAGTCCTGTCCGGCCGGACCCAGGACAGGAATCTCAACCAGATTGCCCGCTTCCTCGCCCCGCTGGGGATCAATGTGGTGGAATGCCGGGTCGTGCCGGACGAGACCGATATCATCGTCGATGCGCTCAACGCGCTGCGCACGGCCTGCGATTATGTCTTCACCACGGGCGGCATCGGGCCGACCCATGATGACATTACCGCCGACGCCGTTGCCGCGGCCTTTGGGGTCGGCATCGATGTCCGCGACGATGCGCTGGCGATCATCGAGGACTGGTATGCCCGGACCCAGACCCCGGTCACCGAAAGCCGCAAACGCATGGCGCGCATCCCTGACGGGGCCAGCCTGATCGTCAATCCGGTCACCGGCGCGCCCGGCTTCCAGACCGGCAATGTCTTCACCCTGGCGGGTGTGCCCTCCATCGTCGCTGGCATGCTCAATGACATTGATCACCGGCTCGAGGGCGGGGCGGTGACCAAATCCCGATCGGTGAAGGGTGACAATCTGCGCGAGGGCGATGTCGCCGACGCACTCGGCGCACTGGCGAAAGAATTCCCCGACGTCTCGATCGGCTCCTATCCCTATTTCCTCGAAGTGAAAGCCGGCGAGATCAAACGCGGCACACATCTTGTCGCTCGCGCAACGGATACCGGTCAGCTCGATCACGTGATCGCGCGCATCGCGGTGATGGTTGAGGCGGTGGGCATCACCCCGCGGATTGATCCGGTGGATTGAGGTCAGCGCCCGCAGGAACGGCTCACAAATTTTTCTCTCCACAATGTGGGGAAGAAAAGTCGGAGCTTATCCCACACCCTGCACCGCTTTCCTTCTCCCTTGGGAGAAGGTGGCCGGAGGCCGGATGAGGGGGATTCGCCCGGCAATACAGGGATTTACCCCTCACCCTGACCCTCTCCCAGGGGAGAGGGAAAGTGCGCTCGATCAAAAAAATCAGCCAAACTTATCCTCCCCCCTTATCCGACATGGGAGACTGCCCTCGGTTTTCGGGACGGGAGGCACGAGCTCAGTCATTTGTGCCCGGGAACTTGCGGAGCCTGTCCGCGCTTTGGATGTGACACCCCAAAGCTCCGGCAGGGCGTGCGATCAGGTCCAGGGGCACTAAACGACCGACCCTCAGTATCTGGCGCATTGGAATCGGGGTGGAGACAGCCCGGGAAAACTCCGCGTGCGGGATGCCTGTTGAAGCTACCGTATGAAAATCAGCGCTTTATCGGCTGAGACCGGTATCCCGCACCCTCCTCCTGCCCAAACCGCCAGGCGATGACGCCGTGGCGATGCTGGCGCTTGCGGACGGCGTTGCCTGCCCCAAGATCGCCCTGATTTCGACTTGTGAGCGTCGCGGATCGCTCCCAGTCTGGCGGGTGAGGGACTTTGGGACCAAAAGGGGATTCCATGAAACGCGTTCTTTTGATCAGCGTGGCCGGGCTGGCCATGATTGCGGGCTGCACGGCGACCGTCGCGCCGCCGGGACCGCCGCCGCCATCCATGTCGCCCCCGCCGGCACCTCCGCCGCCTCCGCCGGCACCGCCCCCGCCGCCAGCCATGGCCGAGATGGTGACGGTCACCGGATCGCGCTTGCGGAGCGATGTCGCCAGTTTTTCCCGCCCGCTCACGGTCATTGACGGTCAGTTGCGAGAGCCTGAAGACCGCGAGCGCTATGAAGACGTCGACCCCAATCCGGTCGTCTCCACCGCCGACGAACCGGTTTCCACCTTTTCCATCGATGTCGACACGGCCAGCTATTCGCTGGTCCGAAACTCGCTGGAATATGGCCGCATGCCGCCGAGCGACGCCGTGCGGATCGAGGAGATGGTCAATTATTTCGACTATGACTACGCCCTGCCACCGGGACCGGAAGAGCCCTTCGCGACCCATGTGACGGTCACCCCGACACCGTGGAATGCCGGCACCCAGCTCCTGCATATCGGCGTCCAGGGCTATGAGATCATCCCGGAAGAGCGCCCGCGGGCCAATCTGGTCTTCCTGATCGATGTCTCCGGTTCGATGAATGATCCCGACAAGCTGCCCCTGGCCGTTCAGGCCATGCACATGCTGGTCGATGAGCTCCATCCGGACGATACGGTCGCCCTGGTCGTCTATGCCGGTGCCGCCGGTGCCGTGCTGGAGCCGACCGAGGCACGCGATGCCCGCGAGATCCACCGGGCGCTGGATCGTCTGAGCGCAGGCGGCTCGACCGCGGGCGGAGCCGGTCTGGCGCTGGCCTATGACCTCGCCGAGCAGAATTTCGACGCGGACGCGGTCAATCGGGTCATGTTGCTGACCGATGGCGACTTCAATGTCGGCGTCACGCGCGACGAGACCCTGGAAGACTTTGTCGCCCGCAAGCGTGACACGGGCATTTATCTGTCGGTGATGGGTTTCGGTCGCGGCAATTACAACGACCAGATGATGCAGACCATTGCCCAGGCGGGGAATGGGACAGCCGGCTACATCGACAGCCGCCAGGAAGCCCGGCGCATGCTGGTCGAGGAAAGCTTTTCCTCGCTCTTTCCGATCGCCAATGACGTCAAGATCCAGATCGAGTTCAATCCGGCGCGCGTCGCCGAGTATCGCCTGATCGGCTATGAAACGCGCCTGCTTGACCGCGCCGATTTCAATAATGACGAGGTCGATGCCGGTGAAGTCGGGTCCGGTCATTCCGTGACCGCCATCTATGAGATCGCGGCGCCCGGTTCCGAAGGTGTGCTGATGGAGCCGTTGCGGTATGGCGGCGCGGCGCCGGTCGAACCGGATCTGAGTGGCGAGTTCGGCCATTTGCGCCTGCGCTACAAGCGGCCTGGCGAGGATGATAGTCGCCTGATCGAACGCCCGGTGACCGATGCCGATGCCGTCAGCGTCTTTGGCGATGCGCCGCAGGAGGCACGTTTCTCCATCGCGGTTGCCGGCTTCGCCCAGCGTCTGCGTGGGGATGCCTATCTTGGCGATGATTATGGCTGGGCCGAGATCGCCGAGACCGCTGGCCATGCGCTTGGCGAGGACATTTACGGCTATCGCGCGGAATTCCTCGACCTGGTGAACCAGGCTGCCGAGATCGACAATGAGGGGGGCGACAAGCCCTGATTGCCGGTTTCGAGACGCCCAATGAAAAGAGCCGCGCCCGATGGGCGCGGCTCTTCTTGTTTCAGGCTGTCTACCGGGTCGGGATTATTCGCCGAACTGGTAGTAGAAGCGCACACCGATCGTCCGCGGCGGGGCGACATTGGCGTAGTGGCTGCGCACCGGCTGGCCGTTGATCGTCTGGTTCGACAGCGCCGTGCTTCGGATACCGGTCTCGATATATTCATTGCCGATATTGTTGACGAAGAGCGTGGCGCCCCAATTGCCGGCGTCATAATTGATCGAGCCGTTGGCGACATAATAGCTGTCCAGCGTCGCACTGCTGCCCCGGCCGCCGGTACGGGTGAGAATGTCGCCCGTATAGGAAATGCCGAGATTGTAGTTGAGCTGGGCACCGCTCGCGAGATCGGTCGTGTAGCGACCGAAGACCGAGGCCTGGGTTTCCGGAGAGCCCGGCAGGCGATCGCCGGCCTGACCATCTTCAAAGGCCGAGCCAAAGCCCGGCGTGGTGATGGTGCGGACCAGGAAGGGCACGTCGGCTGTGAGCTCGGACTGCGTGAAGGAATAGGTTCCGCGCAGTTCGAAATTATGGGCGACCTGCCAGCTGCCCTGCAGCTCGAAGCCTTTCGACTCCGCGCCTTCGGCATTGACCGTGATCGGGATGTTGGCGTTGACCGTGGCAGAGGACACTTGCGGGTCCGTCCACTCGACTAGGAAGATGGCGCCGTTCAGCGTCACCGCCCCGCCGGCCCAGGTCGTCTTGGCACCGAGCTCGTAATTGGTCGTCTGGTCAGGGCCGAACTGACGTTCGTCGAACTGGGCGATGTCGCCGGCATTGGGACCATATTGCTGGCCCGGTGCGAGGGCGCAGGCGCCCTGGGTCGCATTCGGGTCAAAGGCCGGGCACGGGCCGAGGCCGTTCGAGGCGCCGATCCGATAGCCTTCAGAAACCGTGAAATAGGCCAGGATCTCATCGCTCACATCATAGGCGATGTTGAACTTGTAGAGGAAACCGTCATCCGACTGCGCCAGGGACGGGTCAAAAGCGAGATCGCGGATCTCGTCAATCGTCAGCGGCGTATAGGTCGGCGCTTCAAAGAGCGGGAAGTCCACGGTCGAGACCGATTCCAGCTCATATTCGTAATAGCGCCCGCCAACCGTGATCGAGAGACGGTCCGTGATATCCCAGCCAAGCTCGCCGAAAATGGCGCTCTCGGTCAGCTCGGTATTGCTGGTCGAGAAATACTCCAGATCGGTCGGGTTCTCGGTCAGGCCGAAGCCGAAATTGTCGTTCACATACGCGGCATAGTTCGGCGTGTACTCCTCGGAGGAGCCGACGAACTCGGCCTTGTTGTAATAGAAGCCGACAATCCAGTTGAACTGGCTCTCATAGGTCGAGACAAGGCGGACTTCCTGATTGAAGAACTCGTTCTCGGTCAGTTCGTGGGTGAAGGCCGTGAAGTTCGGGAAGCTCTCATAGGAGTATTCCAGCGAGATCAGCAGGTCCGTCTGGTCGCGCTGGCCTTCTGCGTCATAGCTCCCGAAACCGGTCGCCGAGGTCAGCTCGGCAAAGCCGAGATCAGCGGTGACTTCCAGGGCAAGGAGCTCATTATTGCGCTCGATCGGTTCCAGCACGCGAAGGGCGGATTCATAACCGCCGGCCGGAATGGGCGAACGACGCGAGGAGATCTGACGACCTTCAATGTCCTGGTTCTGGAAGTAGTAGGTCGCCGTGGCGTCAAGCCAGTCGGTCGGCGCCCAGCGGGCCGCGATGCGACCGGAAACGGCTTCTTCGCCATCGGCATCGCTGACCGGAGCGAGATTGGCAGCGACATCGGCCGGATCATTGAAATCCGGAACCGGGTTCGAGACACCCGGCTGGCGCACGCGATAGGGATAATCGGTGAAGCCGGAATCCTGCAGCACGTCGAGCGAGCCGCGAACCGCGAAGGTGTCGGACACCGAGTGGTTGAAGGTGAAGCCGATATCGGCCGACGGGGAGTTCGCTTCGGAATACTGGTAGAAGGAGGAGCGGATCTGCAGCATATTGCTGTCGAAGTCCGGACGGTTCGGCAGGTAGCGGATGGCGCCACCCAGCGTGCCGGCGCCATACAATGTGCCTTGCGGTCCAAGCAGGACCTCGACGCGTTCCAGGTCATTCATCTTGAGGTCGATGAAGAGCGGGATTTCGCCGAGATAGGTGGCCACGGTTCCGCCGCCATCATTATTGCCGTCGCCGGAATTGATCGGGTCGGCATTCAGGCCGCGCACGATGATCGGATTGCCCTGACGGCCGCCGCGATCAACAATATTGATGCCCGGGACGTAGGCGAGGGCGTCGGCGAGATCCTCGAAACCCTGTTCTTCGATCTGGTCGCCACCGATGGCGGCAATGTTGAGCGGGACGTCCTGAACGGTCTCGGAACGACGGGTCGCGGTCACGACAATCACGTCCTGCGAAGACGAGGGATTGTCCTGGGCGAGTGCGGTACCAGCACCGGCAAGGCCGGCGAGTGGCAGGGCAAGCACACTGATGGAACAGGCGAGGCGTGCGCGAAGTGATGCCTTGGGTATTGCGGCCATGACTGAAATCTCCGAATGAAAATGTGTGCTAATCATGGTCTCTAGGTCCCGGCGAAAGCAATTGCGGTTAGTTAAATTGATGTCACAAATCCGTTTTCTTCGAGGACCTGTTGCGCGGACGACACGCTGCATGTGCGAAGAAGCTTCGCGAGCGCAGCATGAGACGGGTGCGCGTCGGCCGACTGCAACGTGTCGAGGAGTGGCCTGCCGATGAGTGTCGAATCACGTCTGAAGGCCGCGTCCGCTGCGCTCGGTGCCCGGCAATACCGCGAAGCGCATGCATTATGCCTCGAGGTCCTGCAGACCTCTGGCCCGCATCCCGAAGCCTTTTTCCTCCTCGGCCTGCTCACGGCGGACCATGACAATCACGCCAAGGCGGTCGAGATTCTCGACCGAGGGGTGGCGCTGGCGCCGGATGATCCGCGCCTGCATGCCCACCGGGCCAAGTCACTGCTCGCGCTCAATCGGCGCGAGGCCGCGGCGGATGCGGCCCGCCGCGCCAGCAAGCTGGGTCCACGCGACGCCCTGAGCTTCGACACGATTGGCGTTGTCTTTACACGGCTGGGCGATCACGAGGCTGCGATCCACTTGTTCGGGGCAGCCGTCGCGCAGGACCCGGGGCGGGCGGAGTACCATTACAATCTGGCGGCCTCACGCCAGTTTGCCGGTGATTTCGATGGCGCTGAAGCGGCCTATTCCCGGACGCTGGAACTGGCGCCGGACCATGTGAAGGCCTTGTCGGCGATTGTCGGCCTGCGTCGGCAGAGCGAGGCGGATAACCGGCTGGACGCGCTGGTGACGGCCTTCGGGGCTCGGTCCACCGATGACGAGGAAAGCCAGCTCCATCTCGGGCATGCGATCGCCAAGACCCTGGAGGATCTTGGCCGCGACGGCGAGGCGCTGGACTGGCTTGGCCGGGCCAAGGCGGGCATCCGCGCGGCGCGTGGCTATGATCCGCAGTCCGATGTCGCGCTTTTCGATGCCGCCGCCAACGGGGCGGACGCCGACCGTGCCGCAGGCGCGGTCGCCGACAGTGACCGGCCGGTCTTCATTGTCGGTCTGCCGCGTACCGGAACGACTCTGGTCGACCGCATTCTTGGCGCACATGCACAGGTGCGTTCGGTCGGGGAATTATCCAGTTTTGCACTGATCGGCAAACGCCTCGCCGCGACCCCCGGCCCCTATGTCATGGATGCCGCCACTTTGAGCGCCGCCGACCGGGTTGATGGCTCCCAATGGGGCCAGGCTTATCTCGACAGTGTTGCCGACCTGGCCGGTGACGCGCCGCGCTTTGTCGACAAGATGCCGCTCAATATCGTCTGGGCCGGTCACATCCATCGTGCGCTGCCGAACGCGCGGATCATCTGCCTGCGCCGCCACCCGATCGATGCCTGTTTGAGCAATTACCGTCAGCTGTTCGCGACCAGCTTCTCCTATTACAATTACGCCTACGATCTCGCGGACTGCGCGCGCTATTATCTCGGCTTTGACAGGCTGCGTTCCCATTGGGCCGCGACCCTGCCAGACGATCGCTATACCGAGGTCGCCTACGAGGATGTCATTGCCGATCTGGAGGGCGAGGCCGCGCGGCTGGTCGCCCATTGTGGCCTCGACTGGGACCCGGCCTGCCTCGACTTCCATTCCCAGTCGGGCAGTGTCGCGACCGCCAGTTCGGTACAGGTCCGCCAGCCGCTCTATTCCAGCTCTATCGGTCGCTGGAAGCGCCACGCAGACGCGCTTGCGCCAATGCGGGCCATTCTGGAAGCGGGCGGCGTGATCAATGCGGCGGGTGAGTGGCTGCGCGAGGCCTGATGCCGCGACTGGCCAGTCCGGCGAAGCCGTGTAGGATCGCCACGTCTTCCCCGCGGGCGTGGCGGAATCGGTAGACGCAGCAGACTTAAAATCCTTCCAGTGTCAGTTCGAGTCTGACCACGAGCACCATTTAAACCTTTGTCCTACAAAGTTTTTTCAATAATTTCTCGCTCTCAAAATCGCAATATGATACCGTGCACAAATGATGCACAAAAACACACACAGTGATTGGAAGTCCTTTCGGGAGCAGCGCTGATGGCTGTTCACAAGATTTTGGGCGGAAAAGTTCGTTTGTATCAGCGCGAAGGAAGTCCGCGCTGGCAATGTGCGGCGCGTTTCAACGGAAAGAACCATCGCGCCAGTACGAAAGAGGACAGCCTATCCCTGGCAAAGGAATACGCGGAGGACTGGTACCTTACCTTGTGTGGGAAGGCACGCATCGGTGAATTGAAGAACGAAAAGACCTTTCGGCACGCGGCCAAACAATTTGAGCTTGAGTTCGAGGTAATCACCGGCGGTACTCGGAGCCCTGTGTACGTTGACGGACACAAACGCCGACTGAAGAACTATCTTGTTCCGTTCTTCGGTGACATGGGCTTGTCAGAAGTCACTGGCGGTAAAGTTCAGGAGTATCGCGTCCACCGACAGACTAATTCGGTCACGCGTTTCGGGCATGCCGAAGCAAAGCAATACAAACCGCCGGCGCCGAGCACGATCCACCAAGAGATCGTGTGCTTGCGCCAGGTTCTTAAGACCGCGGTGCGTCACGGCTGGCTAACGCATCTTCCCGATCTATCCATGCCGTACAAAGCTTCCAAGAAAATTAGGCACAGGGCTTGGTTTTCCAAAGACGAATACGAAAAACTCTACAAGGCGACGCGCCGTCGCGCGGCGGAATGGAAGGGTAAGCGATATGAGTGGGAGACAGCGCAGCTCCACGACTTCGTGCTTTTCATGGCGAACACCGGCCTGCGGCCAGACGAAGCCTACAAACTTCAGTACCGCGACATTGCAATAGTGGAGGACTACGACACGGACGAGACGATCTTGGAAATC
>NZ_CAJQOO010000133.1 GCF_905480005.1 uncultured Maricaulis sp. | reverse complement strand
GTAGAGCATGACCGTCGCGATCGCACCGGGGCCGGCCAGCATCGGGATGGCCATCGGGAAGACCGAGATGTCCTCCCAGGTCTCGGGATGGGCATCATTCTCGTCCATGATCGCATCGGCCCGGCCTTCGCGGCGCTCGGTGCGCTTCTCGAAGATCATTTCCAGCGCCATCAGGAACAAGAGCACGCCGCCGGCGATGCGGAAGGCGTCGAGGCTGATATGCATCGCATTGAGCAGCCAGCCGCCGCCCAGCGCAAAGCCGAGCAGGACGCCGGTCGCGATCACGACAGACTTGATGGCCATGGCCCGCTTGTGCGCATTCGGCGCGCCATTGGTCAGCGACGCAAAGATCGGCGCGACACCGGGTGGGTCGATGGCCACAAAGAATGTGACGAGGGCGGAGGTGAAAAGCTCAAGCATGGCGATATTCCTGTTTCAGTCGCCCGCATAACCGGGACTGGCCGGGACGTCACGAAAAATCTGACGCATGGAAAAGCAGGTTCGGTATGCAAAAACGAAGGCCGGGACGATCACCGCTCACCGCCCGGTCTGGCGTCGCGGCCACCCTCCACCAGCTCCCAACTCTCCGGCCAGCGCGGCTCGGGCTCGGGATGGCCGGCCTCACGCGCCCGGCGTATGCGTTCGGCATCCTCGCGGATCTGCAGGTCAAGCTCGATCTCCTCGACCGACATTCCGGCCGCCTTGTACCAAGCGACCTCAGCATCACGCGCGGCGACCTCATTTTCCGCTGTCAGCCGCAATTGTTCGCGCGCCAGCGCGACATCGGCGCGGGCCTGGCCGATGAACTCCCTGGCCAGGCCGAGCAGCTTCTGCGCCACCACGTCATCTCCGGAATTGAGCGCCACCGCGGCCGCGCCGAGGCATCGGCGCCCGGTCGTCGCACCGTCACGGAGGCCCGCGTCGGGCGCCTCCCCGGCCGGTCGGAGGCGCGGATGCGCCAAGCCGGAATTCCGACGGTGTTGGCAGGGGAGGCGACGTGACATGGCAGGTCCTTTCATGGATGGAACAGGTGGATGACAAGCCCCACCGCGCCATGGCGTGAAGGCCTGGCGGTTTGGGCAGTAGAGGGGTGCGAGGTGCCGTTCCGGAGCCTTGCTATGTGAGTGTGTATGGGTGGCGCCGGGGGCACCTCGCACACGGAGATTTACTCGGTCCCCTTGCGGGTCCCGTCTCGAAACCGGCTGGGAGAGGCAGTCGAGCTTTGTGCTGCCGTCCAACCGATGGCCACGCCGGGTCAGGTGATGGTCAACTCCACCCAACCGGACGAGCTCCGTCCTCCCCACACCCCCGGATAACCAGTCCGGGCCTCAGGTGACGTGGGAACGGGGTGAGTATGCGGTGGGGTCAAAGGGGTGGGGATAAGGTTTGTGAAAAAACACGCTTTCCCTCTCCTAAGGGAGAGGGTCAGGGTGAGGGGTAAATCCCGGTGGTCGCAGGAAATTCCCCCCTCATCCGCGCTACACGCACCTTCTCCCCAGGGAGAAGGAAGGGGGTCACAGCGGGGATAACCTGCCTCTCCCCGACCGGGGAGAGGTCCCGAAGCGCGTCAGCGCGCAGCGTTCCGGCCTCTGCCGCCCACTCCTCAACCCCAGCCCCCCAACCCACCGTCATCCCACGGTCGCGGCAAAGCCGGGATCCGGGGGACCTCAGCCAATCCGTCGACGGGGAAGCACAGGTCCCCCGGATGCCCGCTTCGCGGTCACCGTGGGATGACGGAGAGATTGGGGTGAGCATCACTTTTCAGCGCCCCAGATCGAGCTCCGGGTTTGGCGGTACGGCCCACAGCGCGTCCCACAAGTCCAACCAGTGCGGGTTGCGAGCCTCGATCAGATTGACCTTCCACTGGCGCGGCCATTTCTTGATCCGCTTCTCGCGGTGAATGGCCTCTACGATCACGCCATGCGGCTCCCACCAGACCAGGCTGGTGCACCGGTACCGCCGGGTGAATTTCGAGGCAGTCCCGTCCTTGTGCTGTCGGATACGCCAAAGAAGGTGGGCGGTGACACCGGTATAGATCACCCCGTCAAAACGGTTCGCCATCATGTAAACGGCAATCGTGCCTTCCCGGTCCTTCATGCTATTTATAATTGCATATTCGGCAAACGCTCTCAACTAACCGTCATTCCACGGTCGCGGCAAGGCCGCGATCCGGGGGACCTCAGCCAATCCGTCGACGGGGAAGCGCAGGTCCCCCGGATGCCCGCTTCGCGGTCACCGTGGGATGACGGTGGTGTCGTTTCGGGTGAGCGCGCCCATCGGCGCGCACCGGACCGTCATTCCATTGCCGGGCGAACGCCGTAGCCCCAGGTCAAGGGCGCCAAAGGCGCCGCGCCGCGGTTCCACCCTTGAGCTGGAAACCCGGATGCGGCTGGATGGCTGGTATGGGGTTTATGGGGGGCGTTTCTACCGGGCCCGCAATTTGTTGGCGCGGCCTCGGTCGGGCGGATTGTACTTGGCGCGTTGCGCTTTAGTCGCCTAACCTATCGCTATGACTGACTGGGCAGCCAGGTTCGAGACCTTGCTTCGCGAGCAATTGATCCCTGACTTTTGTCGGATTGAGAAGCGCAATTGTGTGCCGGAAGGCTTCAGGGAAGCGTCACTCAAGCTCGGGCAGCACGACGCGCGCTATTTCCTGCAGGCGTGGGATGCGGGCTTGGTTGTGCGTAAATCGCCCGGCGCTTGCACAGCCCCGGGCAG
Source organism: uncultured Maricaulis sp. (assembly GCF_905480005.1). Classification (GTDB taxonomy): domain Bacteria; phylum Pseudomonadota; class Alphaproteobacteria; order Caulobacterales; family Maricaulaceae; genus Maricaulis. The sequence goes on along the minus strand of NZ_CAJQOO010000133.1, from coordinate 20,943 downwards.
TCACGTGACCGAGCAGTTGTTCTGGGAGGGTCAGAAAATCTATTCGCCTCGCCCCTACACGCTTTGGCTTGAGCCAATCATCACCTTTGGTGGTCTATCACGATTGCATCATGACCATCGCTGGCCGGTTGAGCAAATTGGTACCCAGTCTATCGACTGGGCTTTTGATCTGGTGGCAAAACTGCCCGACGACACCGACGAATTCATCGCGGGCGAAGTCAAGAAAAGTCGGCGAGAAATTGACGTGATGATGGAAGCCATGATGGCTTATGGCGCCGATCCGGCGGCCGCAGAGCCTCCCAGCGCAGACAAGACGCGAAATGCATTCAAGAAGCTCGCTGGTCTGAAGGCTCGCCGGGCCGCTGTTTTTTGGGCACTTGGACCGGAAGGCTACAGTCTTGTTTTCCAAGTGCGTTATGTCGATGACGGGCGAGTTGAGTTTGAACGAATCGGCCAGGATGGATTGGACTATCCAGTGTGAACAGGTCATGCCAATCCCGATCCCCATCTCTTTGTCATCCCGGACGCAGGTCATTCGCCCGGGATGACACCGGAAGTTCGAGCAACAAAAAAGCCCCGGCATCCCCGCCAGGGCTTTTTCTTTGACGCGGAACCAGGCGTTTAGTCCTCGAACATGTCCCCATACCGGTGACGCGGGCGCTTTTCCCAGTCGCGGCGGTGGTAGACGTCTGACGCAATAACCGGCGCCACGGTAGACGCCTCGGCGAACACCATCTGTTCCAGGGCGACGTCGACCTTGCCCCAGGAGCAGGCTTCCTTGAGCGTGGAGGAGGAGCAGGCGCCGTCGCGGACGTCGGCGACGGTGATCTGGACGGCATAGGCGTGCATGGGGACTTCGACGCCGAGGATTTCGGCGCAGACGACTGTGTCCTGGGCGAAGTTCTTCGGCACACCGCCACCGACCATGAAGAGGCCCGTCTTGCCGGCCTTGATCTTGATGTCGGTGAGTTCGCGGAAGTCGGCGACGCTGTCGATCGAGAGATAGGGCTGTTTGGCCTTCATTCGCTCGACCTGGTGCTTGACGAGACCAAAACCGGCAGAACAGTCCGAAAAGGCCGGGCAGAAGATCGGCACGCCCTGCTCATAGCATTCCTGGACGAGCGAGCCTTGCTTCTTGGCATTGCCATCGGCCAGCCATTTGCCCATCGCCTTGATATAGGAGCGCGAGGAGCGGGGGCCGGGTTCCAGAAGGTCGGCGATTTCGAGTGTGGCGGCGTCGCAGGCCTGCAGCTCTTCCTCGTCGATATAGGTGTCGTAGATGCGGTCGATATACAGGTCGCGCAATTCGCGGTCGTCCGGGATCTCGCGGGCCTGGTAATGCTTGAAGCCGAGCGCTTCGAAGAAGTCCATGTCGACAATGGAGGCACCGGTCGAGACGATGGCATCGACCATGTTGTTGCGCACCATGTCTCGCCACACATGCATGCAGCCACCGGCAGAGGTCGAACCGGCGAGGGTCAGGATGACCGAGCAGTCCGGATCGGCGACCGCCTGCTGCAGGATGCGCGCCGCGCGGGCGGCATCACGCGAGGTGAAGGACATCTTCTCCCAGGCGTCGATCATGGGGCGGCCGTCAAAGGCGGTGATGTCGATATGCTCGACCGGATGGGCCAGAAGCTCGGCCTTGCGGTTGGATGTATCGCTCATGTCTGTCTCCTCAAGCTCGCCGTTTCAGGCGCGGACGGCGCCGGCGGGCGCGGGCGAAACTGATGACCTTGGCGTCGTCATCTTCAGCCAGGTCGGACTGGGCCTCGAACATGGATGGCCAGGGCTTGTCCTCAACCACGACCCATTCGACGGCCCCGAAGCCGTTGAAGTCGGTGGCCAGGGCCGTGCCATAGGCGCCGAGCATGCCGATCTCGATGACATCGCTTTCGCGGATATCGGCCGGCAGTTCGAACGGTCCGGGAATGGCATCAAGGCTGTCACAGGTCGGACCGAAGAAGCGGAAAGACGCGGTCTGCTCGCCGGCCTCGTCGCGCGGCCCGCTGGTCCGGGGGCGATGCAGCCGGACCGGGAAGGGCCATTTGGCGTGCGCCGCGTCGAACAGGCGGCCATAGGCCCCGTCATTGAGATAGAGGGCATCGCCCTTGCGCAGCTCGACCCGGGCCAGGACCGACTCGGCCTCGGCCACCAGGACCCGGCCGGGTTCGCACCACAGATCGGCATTCTCGAGCACCATCATCTCCTCGAAGGCGTCCTCGATGGCCGCGATGTAGTCGTCCATGGGCGGCGGGGTCATGCCCGGATAGATGGAGGGGAAGCCGCCGCCGACATCGACAATGTCGACCGTGACACCGGCCTGAACGATCAGGCGCGAGGCTTCCAGCATGGCCGAGCGATAGGCCGAGGGCTGCATGCATTGCGACCCGACATGGAAGCTCACACCCAGCTCGAACGCATGGGCGCGGGCCTTTCGGATCAGCTCGGCGGCCTCATAGGCGGGCACGCCGAACTTGCCGGCGAGCGAGAACATCGCCCCGTCATTGGACACGGCCAGACGCACGATCAGCGTGACATCATCCGCGTGATTGGTTTCCTCGAGGATCTTGCTCAGCTCGGCTTCGCAATCGAGCGCAAATATCCGCACGCCGAATTCATAATAGGCACGGCGGATGGCCTCGCGGCTCTTGACCGGATGCAGGAAGGCCATGCGACTGCCGGGGCAGTGCTCGGCGACAAGCTGGATTTCCGGGATCGAGGCGACGTCGTAGAAACGTGTGCCCGCCTTGTGCAGCGCCTGGAGGATCCAGGGCGCCGGGTTGGCTTTGACAGCGTAGAGGACTTCGCCCGGGAAGTTATCCTGGAACCAGCGTCCTGCTTCGGCAACGCGGTCCGGACGTACACAGACGACCGGATTTTCTACGTGCCGCGAACGGACCAGGTCCAGGGGAGTATGGTACGTGTGCAATTCACGTGACCCCCTGCTCGTTGTTAACCCAATCCGGCATCGTCACCTCCGCCGGGAAAAGCGCGATTAAAGTCAATTTTCGGGCCTGTAAAGCAGGAAATTTGCGGCGAGCGAATTTTGGCGCCGAACGGTCGTCACCCGTGTCCGGGCAGCCCGTCAGAATGCGACGTAGAGACCCGGACCATAGGCCCGGTAAATCCAGCCCGCCAGGAAGCCCAGGGCCAGCCAGGGGCCGAAGGGGAAAGCCTGAGTCGAGTCCAGCGTCTTGCCCCGGATCATCGCGCGCGTCAGCATGAAAGCCAGGGCGGTTACCGAGCCGATCAGGATGATCAGGGGCAGCAACCAGCCTCCGCACCAGGCACCGGCAGCGGCCATCAATTTGGCATCGCCGCGCCCCAGCCCGTCCCGGCCCCGCAATTGCCGATAGCCGATTTCTATCGCGACGAAGCTGCCATAACCCAGGGCCGCACCGACGAGTGATGCCCAGGGTGTGCCGAGAACAAGGACGTTGAGGAGGACACCGGCGACGATCAATGGCAGGGTCAGGATGTCGGGGAGGCGCATGCTGCGCGCGTCGATCCAGGCGAGGCCCGCGAGACAGGCGATCAACCCGGTTGTTGCCAGCTGAATGTGAATCATTCCCGTCCTGTCACAAAAGTGTAATACGCATGAGCCACAAGATCGGGGCTCAACAAGGGATAGACACAATGACAGACGCCGCGCTGGCGCTCCACGCTGAAAATGTCCGGATGACATTCGGTGAGACGAAGGCGCTCGACGATGTGAGCCTGGATGTCAAACCAGGTGAAATGGTCGCGCTGATCGGTCCGTCCGGATCCGGCAAGTCCACCCTCCTGCGCGTCGCCGCAGCCCTGCAGGTTGCCGACGCGACCAGCGGGCCGGTTTCGGTGATGGGCCGGACCATGCAGCAGAATGGCAAGCTGTCCAACGGGGTTCAGCGCAACCGGATCAAGCTCGGCTTCATCTTCCAGCAGTTCAATCTGGTCGGTCGCCTGTCCCTGTTCCAGAACGTGCTGGTCGGCGCGCTCGGTCGCATGCCGACCTGGCGCGGCGTGTTGGGCCTCTTCCCCAATGAGGTCAAGCAGACGGCCATGGACGCACTGACCCGCGTCGGTGTCGAGAGTTTCGCGGCGCGCCGGGCCTCCAATCTGTCCGGCGGCCAGCAGCAGCGCGGTGCGATTGCCCGGGCCCTGGTCCAGGGTGCCGAAGTCCTGCTGGCCGATGAACCGATTGCCTCGCTCGATCCGGTTTCGGCCCGCAAGGTGATGGAGACGCTGCGTGAGCTCAATCTGGACGACAAGCTGACCGTGGTGGTGACCCTGCACCAGGTTGATTATGCCCAGCGCTTCTGTGACCGCATCGTGGCGCTCAACAAGGGCCGTATCGTCTATGACGGACCGGCCAGCGAGCTGAAGCGAGACAAGTTGATCGAGATTTACGGCCCCGAATTCGAAACCGCCTTCGAAGGGGGAGACGCGTGATGAGACCCGTCCTGACCCAACCTATTCGCAGCCTTGCGAAGGTCTGCCTCCTGCTCGCCGCCCTGACCCTGACCGCCTGTTCCGGCTCGGCGGACCAGCCGCGTTCCTCGACCGGTGCTGCCAGCAATGCCGCGGCGCCGGGCGAAGAGCGTCGCGTGCTGAATTTCGGCATCATCGCCACCGAGTCCTCCTCGACCCAGGAGGTCAATTGGCGGCCCTTTATCGATGCCATGTCCGAATGGACCGGCTATGACATCCAGCCTTACTACGCCTCTGACTATGCCGGCGTGATCCAGGCCATGCGCTATGACAGCGTGCAGTTCGCCTGGTTCTCCAACTTCTCCGGCCTGCAGGCCGTGCGCCGTGCCGGGGGTGAAGTCTTCGCCAAGGCGACCTATCCGGACGGATCGGAAGGCTATCACTCGGTCCTTCTCGTCCCGAATGACAGCCCGATCCGGACGGTTGACGATATCCTGACCTGTGACCAGAGCCTCGATTTCGGCATGGGCGACCCCAATTCGACCTCGGGTTATCTGGTGCCGTCGGCCTTCATTTTTGCGCCGCGCGGGATCGATCCGAACGAGTGCTACAACTCGGTCCGCAATGCCAATCACGAGGCCAATGCGGTCGCGGTGGCCAATGACCTGATCGATGTCGGCACCAACAATACCACCAACATGATCCTGCTCGAGCGCTCGCGCCCGGACATGCATGCGCGCCTGCGCGAAATCTGGCGCTCCCCGATGATCGGCACGGACCCGATTGTCTGGCGCGCCGATCTCGATGTCGAAGCCAAGCAGCGCCTGCAATACTTCTTCATGAATTACGGCCGTATGGGCACTGCCGAGGAAGTCGCCGAGGCGCGGGCCATCCTGGACCCGCTCTATTTCGGCACCTTCCTGCCGGCCTCCAACGCGCATCTCGACCCGATCGTGCAGCTGGAGATCGTTCGCGATCTCACCAATGTCCGCAATGATCCGGACCTGACCGATGAGGAACGCAGCACGCGGATCGCCGAGCTGGAGACGCGCCTGGCCGAGGTGGAAGCCGGCAATACCGGTCTGACCAGCCAGGGCAATTCCTTCGAACAGATCACCAATGAGGCGGCCGATCAGCCCCAGCCTGAAGCCGAGGGTCCGAACTGGATCATGGGCGGCGTGCTGCTGATCGTTGCGGTGGGCGGCATGGTCGTCCTGCTGTGGGCCTCTGCGCCGCGCGGCCCGGGGCCAAAAGTGCCGCTGATGGAACGTGTCGCCAATTCGGTGATCGCGGCGGGCACGATTGTCGTCCTGGTCTGGAGCTTTGATTCCGCGGATATGGACCGGGCCTATCTCCTGGTCGAGAATGCCGGCGACATGGGCGAGTTCATCGGCGGCTTCCTGCCCGATGACATCGCAGACAGCGCGTCCCGGGCGAGCTATTGGCAAGCCCTGTCACACGGGTTGGAAGAAGCCATCCCGCAAATGGTGGTGACCGTGCAGATCGCCATCTGGGGCACGTTCATTGCCGTGGTCTCGGCCATTCCATTCGGTCTGCTCAGTGCCCGCAATGTGGCGCCGGGCTGGGTTGTCCAGCCGGTCAGGCGGATGATGGATGTATGCCGTTCGATCAATGAGCTGATCATCGCGCTGGTCTTCATTGCGGCCGTGGGCCTGGGGCCGCTGGCGGGTGTGATGGCCCTGGCCTTTCATACGACCGGGGTGCTCGCCAAACTCTTCTCCGAGGCGGTCGAGTCGATCGACCATGGCCCGGTCGAGGGCGTGCGGGCGACCGGCGCGCGACCCATCCATGAAGTGATCTGGGCAGTTATCCCGCAGGTCGCGCCGCTGTGGACCTCGTTCGGCCTTTACCGGTTCGAGTCGAATGCCCGCTCGGCGACCGTGCTCGGCCTGATTGGCGCGGGCGGTATCGGACAGATCCTGTTCGAAGCGGTCCGGGCCTTCGACTACCAGCGCACGGCTGCGATCGTCCTGGTCATCGTCATCGCGGTCAGCCTGATCGACATGATGTCTCAATTGCTGCGCAAGCGACTGACCTGACTTTACGGGGATAATCGAAGAAAGCCCGGAGCGCTCGCGTTCCGGGCTTTTTTTGTGCCTGCGAAGAATTGCAACAAACGTGTCATCTCCCTGTTGTAAATCCGTCATCGAGTCGAAGTACGAATTTTCGCGAAACATCGAAACCGTAGCAAAAGCTTCATTCAACCGACGCCTCTTTGACACATTCTGCCTATACCGCAGCAGATCAGAGTGGCGTCCCGACGAGATCAGGAACGTCATCGTGACCCGACATCTTCTTGCGAGCACCGTCTTGGCTGCCAGCACTGCCCTTATCACCGCGGCCACCGCCTCTGCCCAGGAATCGGGCGGCTGGGACTTCGATGGGGTCCCGTCCTGGTCCAATCCGGACAGCGGCGACAGCTTCACCTTCCGCGGCCGGGTTTTTCTGGATTATGGCGATGTCGAGTTCAGCTCGAATGGCGTCACCACGGATTATGACGACAGCGAAATCCGGACGGCGCGGCTGGGCGTGACCGGCAGTTTTCGGGGCGTCCGCTACGTCGCCGAGTTCGACTGGATCAATGAAGCCATTGGCGCCAATGACGTCTATCTGACCTTCGATGCCGATGCCTTTGACCTGAAGCTCGGCCACATGAAGACGACCAATTCGCTCGAGGAGCAGACCTCCTCGCGTTATATCACCTTCATGGAACGCGGCCTTGGCACCGACCTGTTCGGGCTCGATCGTCGCGTTGGTGTCACGCTGGCGCGTGGTGGCGATAATTATTCGCTCAGCGCCGGCGTCTATGGCGGTCGTCCGGGCGATTTGTCCCAGTCTCTGGAGCTTGATGACAGCTCGGCCATTTCGGCCCGCGCGACCCGGACCTTCGCCGTCAATGACGCGACCGTCCATCTCGGTGCCTCGGTCCGCCACATGGATTATGGCGATGCCGGCACCCGCATCCGTGTTCGCCCGCAAACCCATATTACCGACCGGATCGTCACCGCTGATTTCCGCCCGGGCCGCCCGCTTGGTGAGGCCGACACATCCTTCTTCTGGGGCCTTGAGTTTGCCGCCGTGAACGGCGCTTTCCATGTCGAAGCCGAGTGGATGAACCAGACCCTCGATGGTCCGGCCGGCGACCCCGACTTCAATGCGCAATATGTCAATCTCGGCTGGTTCCTGACCGGCGAGACGCGGAGCTACTCCGCCAGCTCCGGCAAATTCGGTCGCACGCGTCCGGCAACGACCTTGTCGGAAGGCGGGCTCGGGGCCTGGGAAGTCGCGGTTCGCTTCGACCGGGCCGATCTGGACAGCGTCGCGGCTGGCGAGCTGACCAATCTCACCTTCGGCGTGAACTGGTATCTGGAAGACCATGTTCGCGTCATGGCCAATCTCGTTGATGGTACGCTGTCCGTTCCCGGGGCCGCTGACACCGACGTGTCGGGCGCACAACTCCGACTGCAATGGGATTTCTGATGAAACGCGGGTCAGGCCTGACGGCGCCCGCATCGTTTAGTGGCAAGGAATTGAAGACATGAAACTCCACGCTCAACTCGCCGCCGCCCTCGCGGTTGTGGCTATCGCCGGAGGCGCCGAGGCGCAGCAGCGCGACCAGATCCGTATCGTCGGCTCCTCGACGGTCTTCCCGTTCTCGACGGCAGTTGCCGAAAGCTTCGGCGCCAAGACCAGCTTCTCGACCCCGGTGGTTGAGTCGACCGGTTCGGGTGGCGGGCTGCGCCTGTTCTGCTCGGGCGTCGGCACCGAGCATCCCGACATCGTCAATGCCTCGCGCCGCATGCGCGGTTCGGAATATGAGCGTTGCCGGGAAAATGGTGTGCGCGAGATCACCGAAGTCCGGATCGGTTTCGACGGTATCGTTCTCGGCGCTGCGGACCGCGGTGCCGCTGACATCGACATGACGCTCGACCAGGTCTGGCTCGCCCTCGCGGCTGAAGTCCCGGCTGATGACAGCTGCTCCAGCTTCATTCCCAACCCGAATGAGCGTTGGTCCGATATCGATCCGTCGCTGCCGCGTCAGCGGATCGAGGTTTTCGGACCGCCGCCGACCTCCGGTACGCGCGACGCCTTTGTCGAGCTGGCCCTGCAGGACGGCGCACGCCACATCGCCTGCATGGACGAGCTGCGTGACACGGATCGTGATCGCTTCGAGCAGATCGCCAGCCGTATCCGTGAGGATGGTGCCTGGATCGATGCCGGCGAGAACGACAATGCCATCGTCCAGACCCTGGTGAACACGCCGACCGCCTTCGGTGTCTTCGGCTTCTCCTTCCTGGATCAGAATTCCGACCGTATCTCCGCCGTGAATATCGACGGTGTTGCTCCGGAATTCGAGAATATCGCTGATGGCAGCTACCCGGTTTCGCGCTCGCTCTTCTTCTATGTGAAGAACCAGCACGCAGCGATCATCCCGGGCCTGGTGGAATATATCGAAGAGTTCACCTCCGATGATTCCTGGGGCGAGTTCGGCTATCTCACCGACCGCGGCCTGATCCCGCTGCCGGATGCCGACCGCGCCGCCATGCGTGAGGCCTCCGTCAACCTGTCCGCGATGACGCAGTCACCGGAATAAGGTCTGTCAGCTTTCAGACGCGACTGAATGCGGGGATGGCCATCAGGCCGTCCCCGCTTTTCTTTGTGTGCGCAGGAGCCGAAAAATCGATGGTTAGTAAAGCGTCTTGCGCTTGCGCAGGCGGCGCCAGAAGCGGCGGCGTTCCGGCTTGGGATGCGGTTTGAGATTTTCCACAAAATCGACGGCGCACTGATGCCAGGAATGCTTCTCGGCGTGGGCGCGCGGCGCGGCGCGATCAATCTCGAGGCAATCAAGGCAGGCCTGTCGAAGGTCGTCATTGATGAAGCCGCCGCCCGAGCCCGGAATGATGTCTTTCGGTCCGTGTGCGGGGAAGGCGGCGACCGGTGTGCCACAGCCCATGGCTTCCAGATTGACCAGGCCGAATGTGTCGGTCCAGCTGGGGAAGACGAAGACATCGGCATCGGCGAACCAGCGCGCCAATTCGTCACCGAATTTCGAGCCCGGGAAGACCGCGTCCGGATATTTCTCCTGCAATTCCGCCTTCTGGGGCCCGTCGCCGACGACGACCTTGGTGCCCGGCAGGTCGAGCTTCAGGAAGGTCTCGATATTCTTCTCGACCGCAATCCGTCCGACATTGACGAAAATGGGCCGCTCCAGCCCCGCATAAACGTCCTCGCCACCGACAAGGCGCTTGTTCGGGTTGAACATCTCGATATCGACGCCGCGCGCCCAGGCCGTGAGATTCTTGAAGCCGCGTTCGGCGAGGTCATCACGCATGGACGGGGTCGTCACCATCATCCGGCCCGAGGCATTATGGAACCATCGCATGAAAGCATAGCCGGCCGCGGTCGGGATGAGCGGGATGCGGGCGTGGACATATTCAGGGAATTTCGTGTGGTAGCTCGTCGTGAAGGGGAGTTTCCACTTCACGCAGATGCGCCGCGCCGCCATGCCCAGCGGGCCTTCCGTGGCGATGTGGATGGCTTCCGGTTCGAATTCCTTGAAGCGGCGCGCGATATCGCCGCGGGCGCCGAGCGCCAGCTTGATTTCCGGATAGGTCGGCAGCGGGAACGTCTTGTAACCCAGTCCGGGATGGATGACTTCAACCTGATGCCCCATGGCGCGGCATTCCGCGACCGTGCGCGACAGGGTCCGCACGACGCCATTGACCTGCGGCTCCCAGGCGTCGGTCACCAGCATGATGCGTTGCGGCCGCTCTTCGCCCTGATCGGTGCCGGTATCGGCGTCCATATCGGCGTCCATATCGGCGTCCGTATCGGCGTCGGTCTCGGGGGCGTCGGACGGAGTCTCGGTTGCGTCGGTCATGGCATCCTGTATCGGGTCGGGCGCACACGGCGCCGGCAGTGGAAGTCTCGGACCTGCGCGTGTAGCCGAGCAGGCTCATAATGTCAGCCTCCAGCATACTGGCGATTGGCCCGGCTTGAAGCAGCAAAAGCGGTTGGCTCCGCTGGCTGCAAAAAAGCAGTGCCGCTTCGCTGGGAGACTTGCGCGCCGGGACCCGGTTGCCGGGCAAGAAATTTGTGATCAGGGCGGGCTTGCATCGGCGCTTTTGCAATGATTGGGTCGAAGTCGAAGGGCGTTCCCTGTTTGGTCCAAGCAAGGGGTGTGAACGCCAGCTCAAGACAACGGAAGACTTTGCTTGCGCGCACCAAAACACCAAGACATTGTCCGCGCTGTTCATTTGCCGAATAGGGAGTTTCTGCGATGAATGTCCAGGCCCGTGACATGATGCGATGGGATGATCTCGATTCGGCGAAGTTTGCCGATGAGACGGCGGCGGTCCGCGAATTGGCGGGAGCGACCGGTCTTGATGATGCGGCGCAGGCGCGTGTCCGCGAGGCGGCGATCGCGCTGGTGACAGCCGCCCGCGAGACCACCAAGGCGCGTGGGCTCATGGACAGTTTCCTGCAGGAATTTTCCCTCTCCAATCGCGAAGGCCTGGCGCTGATGTGTCTGGCCGAGGCGCTGCTGCGCGTCCCGGACGCCCAGACGGCCGACAAACTCATCGCGGAAAAGATTTCCGATGGCGCCTGGTCCGAGCATATGGGGCGGTCCGAGAGCTGGCTGGTCAATGCCTCGACGCTCGGCCTGATGCTGACCGGCAGTATCATTGATGTGGAACCGGAGGCCCGCAAAAGCCCCGGCACCTATCTGCGCAAGCTGACCCAGAAAATGGGCGAGCCGGTGATCCGGGCTGCGGTCTTCCGCGCCATGGGGATCATGGGTGAGGAATTCGTTCTCGGCCGCACGATCAAGGAAGGCCTCAAGCGCGCGAAAAAGGGCGAGGGCGAGCTGTGTTCCTTCGACATGCTGGGCGAGGGGGCTCGCACGGCCAAGGACGCTGCGCGCTATCACACGCGCTATCTCGAGGCGATCGACGCCGTCGGCAAGGCCCGCAAGGATGGTGCCGTCGAGCTCGTGCATGGGGTTTCGGCCAAGCTGTCTGCCCTGCACCCGAAATACCTCGCGGTGAAGGAAAAGCGGATCCTTGAAGAGCTCTACCCGCTGGTCCTCGAGCAGGCCAGGGCGGCCAAGGCTCATAATATCAGCTATTGCCTCGACGCCGAGGAATCCGACCGCCTCGTATTGTCGCTGAAACTCCTCGACAAGCTGGCCCGCGCCCCGGAACTGGCGGGCTGGAACGGTCTGGGCCTCGCCGTGCAGGCCTATCAGAAGCGCGCCCGGCATGTCCTCGAGCGACTGGTCGAGCTGGGCCGGGCGACGGACCGGCGTTTCATGGTCCGGCTGGTCAAGGGCGCCTATTGGGACAGCGAGATCAAGTTCGCGCACCAGAATGGCTGGCCGGATTTCCCGGTCTGGACGACCAAGCCGGCGACCGACCTGAACTTCCTCGTTTGCGCCCGCACCATGCTGGGTGCGCCGGACGCCATCTACGGACAGTTCGCCACACATAATGCGCACTCGCTGGCCGCGGTCCGGGAACTTGCCCGGCAGGCGGGCGTCGAGCGCTATGAATTCCAGCGTCTGCACGGCATGGGCGAAGCCCTCTATGCGGCCGATGCCGCGCTCAATCCGGACACGCCGGTCCGGGTTTATGCACCGGTCGGCAGCCATGAAGACCTGCTGCCCTATCTCGTGCGACGCCTTCTGGAGAACGGGGCCAATACCTCGTTCGTGCACTCCTTCCTCGATCCGGAGATTCCGGTGGAGCAGGTTGCCAGTGGTCCATTTGAGGCGGCGGAGACGATTGACCGTCACCCGAAGATCGCCCTGCCCAGAGACCTCTATGGCGAAGAGCGTGACAATTCGGTCGGGCTGGACCTGGCCCAGGCCGCTGCCCGTGAACGCCTGGCGCGATCCTTCGAGGCCTTCAATCGTGAAGACCAGCTCATGGCGACGCCCCTGATCGCCGGTCACGAAGTCGATGGCGCAGCGCACCAGGTCATGTCGCCGGTCGACATGTCGCGTCAGGTCGGCGCGGTGGTGGATGCCTCGGTTGATGATGTGAACACGTCCTTCGACAGCGCGGTTGCCGCCCAGCCGGGCTGGGATGCTCGCGGGGGCAAGGCACGCGGTGCCGTCCTGCGCGCCATGGCAGACGCCATGGAAGCGGACATGGACCGCTTGCTGGCGATCATGGCGATCGAGGCCGGCAAGACCCTGGCCGACGGGATTGCGGAAGTGCGCGAAGCTGTCGACTTCTGTCGCTATTATGCTGCCCAGGCCGAGCGCGAGTTCGATGGCGCCGTGCGCCTGCCGGGTCCGGCGGGCGAGACCAATCATCTCGGCATGAAGGGGCGGGGCGTCTTCGTCACCATCAGCCCGTGGAATTTCCCGCTGGCCATCTTCGCCGGACAGATTGCCGCCGCCCTGGCGGCCGGCAATACCGTTCTGGCCAAGCCGGCCGAGCAGACCCCGTTGATCGCCTTCGAGGCGGTGAAGATGTTCCACAAGGCCGGTCTGCCGACGGATGTGCTTCATCTCCTGCCGGGGCGTGGCGAGATTGTCGGCGCGGCCCTGACCACGGATCCGCGGACCGCCGGCGTGGCCTTTACCGGCTCGACCGAAGTTGCCCGCCTGATCAACCGCTCACTGGCGGCCCGCGAAACCGCGATCGCGCCCCTGATCGCAGAGACCGGCGGTCTCAACGGCATGTTCGTGGACACGACGGCACTCAAGGAACAGGTCATTGATGACGCCCTCCAGTCGGCCTTCGGGTCGGCCGGTCAGCGCTGTTCGGCCTTGCGGGTGATATTCCTGCCGGAAGACACGGCGGACGAGATCATCGAGGGCCTGGCCGGTGGCATGGACGAGCTCCAGGTTGGCGACCCGTCCGATCCGGCGACCGATGTCGGACCGGTCATCGACAATGAGGCGCGCGAGATCCTGTTGCGCCATGTCGAGCGCATGGAAGCCGGCGCCCGGGTGATCAAGCAGATCGATGTCGGCGATAAATTCGACAGCGGATTCTTCTTCGGACCCACCCTGGTGGAGCTGCCCTCGCTCGACCTGCTCGAGCGGGAAGTGTTCGGGCCGATTCTTCACGTTGTGCGTTACAAGCGGAAGGAATTGTCAGCGATTGCGTCCGAGCTGGCGGCCAAGGGATATGGTCTCACCCTGGGTGTTCATTCGCGGCTGTCATCTTTCCACAGGCAAATTCAGTCGCTGGTTCCGGCGGGCAATATCTACGTCAACCGGAACATGGTCGGAGCCGTTGTCGGGGTCCAGCCATTCGGCGGGGAGGGCTTGTCTGGCACGGGTCCCAAGGCTGGCGGCCCGCACTATCTGCACCGCTTCGCCGGGGAGCGGACGGTGTCGGTCAATATCGCAGCCCAGGGCGGCGACCCGGAATTGCTGAACCTCGACTAGAGGCAGGGTTAACGGCTGTTAATCCTTGATTGACGCGGAGATGCGCCCCGTTAACGATGTGTGACGGGGTGCATTTCTTATTAGCGGTCTGTTAACCAAAAAATCCGCTCAAGGATCATTCTCCCCGTTGACCAGCGCCCCGGCTTTGAGCCACTATATGTTGGGTCGGCTGGCGACAGCGACACACTATACAGAGTTTCAGAAGACCTTTTGGGTTTGTTCGGTGCGCCGCATTGGGGCTGGCGCAACAGGATATTTTTGCCTCGGGCTTGGGGAGTAGACTAACCATGACGCCATTGGATACAGCCGCGAACACGACACTGGAATCGGCCCAGCAAACGGTTTCGACGACCCGTCGCGGCAAACCCAAAACGGCCAAGGGCGATGCCACGCACCTGCGCGTGGTCGAGAGCGTCAAGATCGACCGGTCGCGCGATGCGCTGCTGACCGAATTCGGCAAGAAGACGCTGGAAGATCGCTATCTCCTGCCGGGTGAAAGCTATCAGGACATGTTCGCCCGCGTGGCGACCGCCTATGCCGACAATACCGAGCACGCCCAGCGTCTTTATGATTATATCTCCCGCCTGTGGTTCATGCCGGCCACGCCGGTCCTGTCCAATGGTGGCGCGGATCGCGGCCTGCCGATTTCCTGCTTCCTGAATTCGGTCGGCGACAGCCTCGACGATATCGTCGGCACCTGGACCGAAAATGTCTGGCTCGCCTCCAATGGCGGCGGTATCGGCACCTATTGGGGCGATGTCCGTTCCATCGGCGAGAAGATCGGCGAGATCGGGCAGACCTCGGGCATCATTCCCTTCATCCGTGTGATGGACAGCCTGACCCTGGCGATTTCCCAGGGTTCGCTGCGCCGTGGTTCGGCGGCCGTCTATCTCGACATCCATCACCCGGAGATCGAGGAATTCCTCGAAATCCGCAAACCGTCCGGCGACTTCAACCGCAAGTCCCTCAACCTGCATCACGGCCTCAATATCTCTGACGCCTTCATGGAAGCCGTTCGCGATGATGCCGAGTTCGAGCTGAAATCGCCGAAGTCGGGCGATGTGGTCAAAACGGTCAATGCCCGCAAGCTGTGGCAGAAAATCATCGAGCTGCGCCTGCAGACCGGCGAGCCCTACATCATCTATTCCGACACCGTGAACCGTGCCCTGCCGGCCCACCAGCGCAAGCTGGGTCTCAAGGTCCGCCAGTCCAATCTGTGCGCCGAGATCATGCTGCCGACCGGGTTCGACCAGAACGGCCAGGAGCGCACCGCGGTCTGCTGCCTGTCTTCGCTCAATGCAGCGAAATACATGGATTGGAAGGACGATCCCGATTTCATCGAGGACATCTACCGCTTCCTCGACAATGTGCTGCAGGACTTCATCGACCGCGCGCCGGCAGAGATGGACCGCGCCGTCTATTCGGCCATCCAGGAACGATCTGTCGGTCTCGGCCTGATGGGCATGCACACCCTGTTGCAACAGATGAATGCGCCGTTCGAGAGCGCCATGGCCAAGTCGTGGAACCTCAAGCTGTTCAAGCACATCCGCACCGCTGCCGACGCGGCCTCGGTGAAGCTGGCCGAAGAGCGCGGCGCCTGCCCGGATGCCGAAGCCTCCGGCGTGAAGGCCCGCTTCTCGCACAAGCTGGCGATTGCACCGACGGCCTCGATTTCAATCATCTGTGGCGGCGTGTCTGCCGGCATCGAGCCGATCCCGGCCAATGTCTATACCCACAAGACGCTGTCCGGTTCGACCACGGTCAAGAATCCGCAACTGGAAGCCGTCCTGGACGCCAAGGGCCTCAATACGCCGGGCATGTGGGCGTCAATCCTGGAAGCCGAAGGCTCCGTCCAGCATCTCGATTGTCTCGACGAGCACGAGAAGGCGACTTTCCGCACCGCCTTCGAAATCGACCAGCGCTGGGTGATCGAGCACGCCGCCGATCGCACGCCCTATGTGTGCCAGTCGCAGTCGCTCAACATCTTCCTGCCGGGCGATGTCAATAAATGGGATCTCCACATGCTGCATTGGTCGGCCTGGGAGAAGGGCGTGAAGTCGCTCTATTATTGCCGGTCCAAATCGATCCAGCGGGCGGCTTATGCCGGTTCCGAGAAAAAGTCGGATGCCGAGGCCTCGATGGCAGAGGCCGCGCCGACCGATTACGAGGAATGCCTCGCCTGCCAATAGGCGGCATCAGGACAAAGCCGACCAGTCCGAGGGGGAGCGGTCGGCAGAAAAGGGGCGCGGCAAGGCGCCCCTTTTTGTTTGAGCCTGCCTGTTCGGGCCTGCTTGGTCGGGCCAGCGTGTTCAGGCCAGCGTGTTTGGACCTGACCGGAACCCGCAATTTCGCCCTGCAGCCAGTCTTTGGTCTGGACCCGGTCAGCGCGCGCCGTTAACCTTTTCGCGTCTGGGGTGAATCAGTGTGCGTGAACGCCTCTTGTTTGCTCTGTATCACGCAAGGGAGACGCGTGATGAGTTTGGGACGTGCCGCAGAAGTCATGACCGCCGGGGTGATTGCGCTCGGCGGTGTCTCATGGGTGCTGGTTCAGCCGGGTGAGGCGGAATCGGCCTGGATATCGTCATCTCACATGATCCGGGAACCGATGACGCAGGGCGGCGATGTGCGCCCCCTGTCACCGGAGGCTGCCCGGGTCGCGCTGTCGGCCCTTGCCCTTGAGGATGATCCGTTCAGCGGCAATCCGCTCGTCGGCCTGACTCCCACCGGCGGCAGCCGGATCGATCTTGGCGATGCCGGGGTGATTGAAGTGGCCTTGCTTGAGGATGACCGTCCGGACCGTGTCCAGCAAATGTTTGCGGCGCGCGCCGATGGCTATTCTCCGGTCGTGCTCGAGCGGGGCGAGCGTGACGCGACAATTGCCGTCGCCTATGAGCGTGCCTTTGAGACTGCCGGGGCCGGGCAGGAGCTGGATGTCAGCTTCACCCCGCGCGCGGCTGTCAGTGTCGGACCGGACGGGTCGGCCGCCGGTGCCGGTGCCGAGGTCCGGGTCGGTCAGTATCTCGACAATCGCCTGACCGAGAGCCCGGCCTGGTATGTGTTCGCCGGGGCGGATCGCCGGACCCTGCTCTATGACCCCGGCTCCGGGGTCGATTTCCAGAACGCCATGTATCTGACCCAGCGCGAAGTGGTCGGGGATGCCCAGGCCGGCATTGCCATGCGCATGGGCGATGCCGATCTCTCCCTGGCCTGGGTCCGCCGCGAATACCGCCATGTTGCGGGAGTCCGCACATTCGACGAGGCCGAGGAATTCGGTGCTGTCACGGTGAATTTGCGCTGGTAGGCATTGGCCCGGCGCCCGGCCGGCTGGCGTAATCGAATTCGACAGAAATCGTGATGTCGCCAAGTCTGCCCATCGCTTCAAGAATCGGGCAGTTTCCACAGTCGCGATCAGCCAAGCCTGATCAATCTGTAGACGTTTTGGAAACCACGAACACAATATGTTGTGTTTGTCGCATTGATTCGGGCGCGCGCCACATGGGCTGCCAGCGCCAAGCAGGAGAGCTGAAACCATGACCACCGCCACCGAGAACCTGCCGGGCCTCCTGACGACGTCTCATTCCTACAAACCCTTCCGCTATCCCTGGGCCTATGACTTCTGGAAGAAGCAGCAGCAGGTTCACTGGATGCCGGAAGAAGTCCCGCTCGGCGAGGACTGCAAGGATTGGGCGACCAAGCTCAATGATGGCGAACGCAATCTGCTGACCCAGATCTTCCGCTTCTTCACCCAGTCCGATGTCGAGGTGAATGACAATTACATGGAGCGCTACAGCCGTGTCTTCCGCCCGACCGAGGTGAAGATGATGCTGGCCTCCTTCTCCAACATGGAGACGATCCACATTGCCGCCTACGCGCTCCTGCTGGAGACGATCGGCATGCCGGACAGCGAATTCTCGGCCTTCATGGAATACCAGGCCATGGCCGACAAGCACGACTACATGCAGCGTTTCGGCGTCGAGGACGAAGCCGACATCCTGCGCACCGTGGCGATGTTCGGGGCCTTCACCGAAGGCCTGCAACTGTTCGCCTCCTTTGCGATGCTGATGAATTTCCCGCGTTTCAACAAGATGAAGGGGATGGGCCAGATCGTGACCTGGTCGATCCGTGACGAAAGCCTGCACTGTGAGGGCATGATCAAGCTCTTCCACGCCTTCGCCGAGGAGACCGGGGCCCTGACCCAGGAGGTCAAGGACGACATCACCGAGTGCTGCCGCACCGTGGTCGGTCTGGAAGACAAATTCATCGATCTGGCCTTCGAGGCCGGTGACGTTGAAGGCATGACGCCGGACGATATCAAGCGCTATATCCGCTACATCGCCGACTGGCGCCTCGGCCAGCTCGGCCTGCCCAAGATCTATGGCGTCAAGGAACACCCGCTGCCGTGGCTCGCGGAAATCCTCAACGGCGTCGAGCACGCCAACTTCTTCGAGGCGAGAGCCACCGAATACTCCAAGGGCGCCACCAAGGGCGACTGGCACGGCGATGAAGGCGTGTGGGGCATGTTCGACAAGATGAAGACGGAAACGGCGGAAGAGCCTGCGGAGTAATTCGTCGCTCGCCGGATACTATCAGAGAGCCCTCGGCAGATGCCGGGGGCTTTTTTTCTATTGGGGCGCCCACGCGCCTACCCATCCATAAACCTCTTGTCAGCCAGCGGGCCGTATCCGGATCTTCAGGTCAAGGGCGGCGCAGCCGCCGCTTCGCGGTTTCACCCTTGAGCTGAAGATCCGGATACGGCGAACTCCCGGCAAGTGGTTGATGGCGGGACATGCGCTGCGTGCGCCTCTACCTCCACCATTTACCCGTCATCCCCCGGTGGCTGCGAAGCAGGCATCCGGGGGACCTTTGCTATCCCGTCAGATCGATGGTTGAGGTCCCCCGGATCGCGGCGATGCCGCGACCGTGGGATGACGGTAATTGGGTGGTAGCGGGGCTGGCCCAGCCCTCCGCTATTCCGCCTCCAGCCGGTCCATGATCGGGCAGTCGGGGCGGTCATTGCCCTGGCAGGCGCCCACCAGATGGGCGAGTTCGTCGCGCAGGGCGGCGAGCTGGCGTTGCTTGGCCTCGATCGCCCTGGAAACCACTATCCTGGCCCGCCAGATGGCCCTTGCCACGGCGTTCAAGACGGCCATCGGCATGTCCTTCATCTCGATGATTGCCATGGAGGCGGTGAGCGCGCCCTCTTTCCCGCTCGCTCCTCCCCACCCAATCCGTCCAATACCTTCCCGATTTGTCATTTGATTTCATTGGCCTCCTCCATTTACGTAGGCTCCTACGTATTCAGGGGTTCGCATGACCGACGATTTTGTTGACCAGCTCGGAACGGCTGTCCTGCCGCACCATGTGCGGCGGTTGATGGATGCGCTGTTGGCGGATGTGGGGGCGGTGTCGGTGAAGTTCGGCCTGTCCATTTCGCATCGCTGCTGCTCCACACTGCTCTTGCTGGACGCGGAGGGACCGATCGGCGTGATGCGGGTCGCCGAGCGGCTTGGCCTGTCCCATCCGGTCATCATCGATTTTGCCAAAACCCTCAAAAATCTGGGCCTGATCGAGGAGCAGGTCTCCCGGGCAGACCGGCGCGTCCGCCTCCTCGCCTTGACCGAAGCGGGGCGGTTGGAAGCGGCGCGCGTGCGCCGTCTCCACGCCGCGCTCAGCCGCGCCCATGACGATCTGTGTGCGGAGGCGGGGGTCGACCTCGTCGCCATCAGCCAGACCCTGCAGGCCTCGCTGCGTCAGCGCAGCCTGCTCGATCGCCTCGACCTTGCCGAAAAGGATAGACCCGATGAACTGGACTAGTTTTGCTGTCGCCGCCTCCCTGACCCTTGTGTCCACGACCGCCTGCGCTCAAACGCCGACCGCCCCGGCCTGGCAGGAGGGCGTGCTTGAAGCGGCCGCCGATTTGCTCGAGCCGAATTATATCTATGAGGACCGGGCGCAGGCGCTGGCGGCTTTCCTGCGTGAAGACCCGGACCGCTATGCCCATATCGCCGACCGCGACGCCTTTGCCCGTGCGGTCACCGCCGACTTCCACGCGATGGTCCAGGATGCCCATCTGCGCGTCCTCCATGATCCGGAAGTGGTGGCCGAGACCCCGAGCGAGCAGCCACGCCGTCGTTCCGCCTGCGCGAGCGGCGCGGTCGAGCATGAAATCCTGGCCGACAATACCGGCTATATGAGCGTCCCCAGCTTCCGGGGGGATGACAGCTATGTGGCGGGCATCGACGCCGCTTTTGCTGCCCTGGCCGGAGCAGACGCCCTCATCCTTGACCTGCGCAATAATTGCGGCGGCGGGCCCCACATCGTCCGTCACCTCTCGACCTATCTGTTCGCCGACCTCACCCATCTCACCAATACCGAGATGCGCGGACAGCCCGTCCGCGAGCGCTGGACCTATGAGGACGTGCCCGGCGAGCGCTATCTGGACCGCCCGGTCCTGGTGCTCACCAATGGGCAGACTTTCTCGGCGGCCGAGAGTTTTACATTCGGCCTGAAGGTCACCGATCGCGTTCTCACCGTGGGTGAACGCACGGGCGGTGGCGGGCATTTCGGCGGTATTGAGCGTTTGTCGCCCGACTTCACGCTGTTTGTCCCGGTTGGTCGGACCTTTGACCCGCGCACAGGAGATGGCTGGGAAGCCGAGGGCATCGAGCCGGACCTTCCGGCCGACAGCGCAGACGCCCTTGATGCGGCCCTGACCTGGCTGGCAGAACGCTGACCCGTCAGGGCGCCCCGGTGGCTCAGCCGGCGCTGGTCTCATCGTGACCGGCGCGCCACTGGCGCGGGGTTTGGCCGGTTACGTTCTTGAAGGCGGTATAGAAGGTCGAGCGACTATTGAAGCCGACATCGAGCGCGATGGTCAGGACGGTCGCCTTGCCGGCGAGAATGTGGGGCAGGGATGCCTCGATCCGGCACCGGTTGACGTAATCGAAGAAAGTGGTGTCCAGCGTCTGGTTGAGCACTTGTGACACCAGATTGGCGGGCACCGCGATCGCCTTGGCCAGCTTTGGCAGGGACAGGTTGGCGTCGAGATAAAGCGCATCCCCGGCCATCGCTGCCTCGATCCGCGCGGCGATGCGGTCGGCGTG